>CAZSTF010000012.1:0-35053 GCA_964609555.1 uncultured Alcaligenaceae bacterium
CCTTGAGCACCGCCTTCAGCCGCTCCTCGAACTCGCCGCGGTACTTGGCCCCGGCAAGCAGGGCCGCCATGTCGAGCGAGAGCACGCGCTTGTCCTTCAGGCCCTCGGGCACCTCGCCATTGACGATGCGCTGGGCCAGCCCCTCGACGATCGCGGTCTTGCCGACCCCGGGCTCGCCGATCAACACCGGGTTGTTCTTCGTCCTGCGCTGGAGCACCTGGACGACGCGACGGATTTCGTCGTCCCGCCCGATCACCGGGTCGAGCTTGCCGGCGCGGGCCCGCGCGGTGAGATCGATCGTGTATTTCTCGAGCGCCTGGCGTTGGCCTTCGGCCTCCTGCGAATCCACGTTCGCGCCACCGCGCACGGCGGCAATTGCGGCCTCGAGTGTCTTTCGGCTGGCCCCCGCGTCCCGGAAGAGGCGTCCGGTCTCGCCCTTGTCATCGGCCAGCGCGAGGAGGAACAGCTCACTCGCGATGAACTGGTCTCCCCGCTTGGTCGCTTCCTTGTCGGTCAGGTTGAGCAGCGTCGACAGATCGCGGCCGATCTGGATGTTGCCGTCGCCGCCCTGGGCGTGGCGCGGCAGCCGCTCGATCGCGGCCTTCAACTCGCGTTCGAGCTTGGCGGTATTCACGCCAGCACGGGCGAGGAGCGACTTCGTGCCGCCGTCCTCCTGCTCGAGGAGGGCCATGAGCAGGTGCTGCGGTTCGATCTGGGTGGCGTCGAGCCCAAGCGCGAGCGACTGCGCATCGGCCAAGGCCTGCTGGAATTTGGTGGTGAGTTTGTCGAAGCGCATCGTCGTCGCGCCTTTCAGCAGAAGTTGTCGTTGCCTGTTATCTGGGGTGCACCCGCGGCGGGCTCAAGCGGGGTGTGCTCAAGCCCGGTCGGAATAGCGTGCCTGCACTGGGGGCCGCGTTGCGTTAACCTGAATCAAGAATCATTCGGAAGAAAAGGGAGGTGGACTCGTGCTCAGAATGCTCAGGTGGACGGTCAAGCTCGCGGCGCTGCTCACGCTCGCAGCCCTCGTCGCGCTCGCCGTCTACGCATGGCGCAGCCTGCCCGCGGGGAGCGCGGACTACGTGGTCGAGGGTGCCGCAGGGCCCATCTCGATCATCTTCGATGCAGACGGCGTGCCGACGGTCCGGGCGGGCAACGAGACGGACATCGCCTTTGCGCAAGGCTTCCTCCACGCACGGGACCGGCTCTGGCAGCTCGAGATGCACCGCCGGATCGGCCGGGGCGAGCTCGCCGAGGTGCTCGGATCCAAGGCGCTCGACACCGACAAGTTCCTCCGCACCCTTGGCATTCATCGGGCAGCATCGACGCAGTTTGCGGCGTTTCCCGAGGAGGACAAGGCCCTCTTCCGCGCCTACGCCGCCGGCGTGAATGCGTGGATCGAACGCGGCCTCATTGCTCGCCCGCCGGAGTTCCTGATCCTTGGGCTCCAACCCGGCCGCTGGACGCCCGAGGACTCGGTGGCCTGGGTGCTCATGATGGCGTGGGACCTGGGCGGCAACTGGAACACCGAATTGCTGCGCCTGCAGCTGGCCGCGCGCCTGCCGACCGAGCGGGTGATGCAGATCGCCGCGGTCCAGGCGACCGATCCGCTGCCCGCCTTCCGCGACTTCACGACGCTCTACCGCGCGATCGGTGCCCTGCAGCCGCAGATGGCCGAAGCGTCTCCCCCGGACACGCGGCTCTTCCTTGCCGACGGGGTGGAGGGGATCGGCTCGAACAACTGGGTGGTGAACGGCAGCCGCACGGTCTCGGGCAAACCGCTCCTCGCCAACGATCCCCACCTGAGTCTTGCGGCACCGGCCATCTGGTACTTTGGCCGCTTCAAGGCCCCTGAGCTCGAAGTGACCGGGGCCACCCTGCCCGGGGTGCCCGGCGTGGTGCTCGGCCGCACGAAGGGTGTGGCTTGGGGCTTCACGAACACCGGGCCCGACGTGCAGGACCTCTATCTCGAGGAGTTCAACGCCCAGGGCCGCGTGCGCACGCCCGAGGGCTGGGGCGACGTGGCGACCCGCAAGGAGACGATCCGCGTCAAGGGGCAGCCGGATGTGGAAATCACGGTGCGCGAGACGCGGCACGGGCCGGTCATCTCCGACCATCACGCGCCGTCGGCGGCCGCGATCAACCGCGTGCGCTACGGGCTCTCGCTCCGCTGGAGTGCGCTCGACCGGGACAACACGACCGCACTCGCTGCGCGCCGAATGAACCGTGCGCAGACGGTGGCTGAGATCAAGGAGGCGCTCAAGCTCTACGTGGCGCCAATGCAGAACGTGGTGATCGCCGACACGCAGGGCAACACCGCCTTCATCGCCGCCGGCCGCGTGCCGATCCGGTCCAAGGACAACGAACTCCACGGCCTCGCCCCGGCACCCGGCTGGGAGCCGCGCTTCGACTGGCAGGGCTGGCTCCCGTTCGAGCAACTGCCGCAGGAGACGGTGACCGCCTACCGTGCGACCGCGAACCAGCGCATCCACGCCGACGATTACCCCCACTACGTGGCGAGCGAGTGGTCCCATGTCGGCCGCAAGGCCCGCATCGAAGCGCTGCTCGAGGCCACGCCCAAGCATGATCCGGCAAGCCTGCGCGCGATCCAGCACGACCTGATCCACACCCATGACACGCCCTTGCTCGACTGGGTGGACCGGATCGCAAGCACGCATCCGCTTGCATCCGAGGGCAAGCGTCTGCTCCGCGCTTTCGCGGCCGAGAAGAAGGTCGATGCCGCGAGCGACTCGGCGCGTGGGGCGATGCTTTACTGGCTCTGGAGCCGCCACGCCGCAAAACGCCTCTTTGCCGATGATCTCGGCGAGAGCCTGTTCACCGCCACCTTCGGCCGACGCGACCTGCGGGTCGCCATCAACCGGGTGGCCCGGACGGCGGACGCCTTCTGGTGCGACAACGTGGCCACCCCGGTTCCCGAAACCTGCGAACAGACCCTCGCAGGGGCCTTCGACGCCGCGCTCGAGGAGGCCAGCCTCATGCAGGGCAAGGACCCGACCCGCTGGCGCTGGGACACGGCGCACGTGGCCCGCTCGGAGCACAGGCCGTTCTCGAACGTGCCGGCCTTGGCCTGGCTGTTCGAACTGCGCGAGCCGACGGCCGGAGACACCTACACCATCATGGTCGGCAAGCTGCGCCTGCGTGACCCCGAGCCGCTCCTCAACGACTTTGCGGCCAGCCTCCGCGCCGTGTACGACCTCGCGGTCCAAGACGCGGACGCAGGCACCTTCATCTACTCGACCGGGCAGTCCGGTCACCCGTTCTCGCCGAAGTACCGTGCGTTCGCCGACGCCTGGGCGCGGGGCGGGCCCCTCGCCCACCGGTCACTCTCGCCGAGTGAAGCCGGCGGAACGCTCAACCTCCGGCCACAGTGACCCGGACACGGGCCGTTCACGCCAGAACTTTCTCATTGATACAGATCAATCTGGACTAAACTAGGCTGTCAGAGTGATGTAAGGGACGGCCGAGGGCGATGCCCTACCAGAAGACCACCGCCGGGTTGAACGAGATCCAGTCGCGCCAGCTCGGCCTGCGGGCCGAACTGCGTCGGCTCTTGATCATGGTGGATGGCAAATCGCCGATCGCCAAGTTTGCCCCGGCCTTTCCGACCTCGGACGTCGAGGCGCTGGCGCGTGAACTGGCCTCGCTCGGATTGATTGCCGATCCGCAGGCTCAGTCAGGGCCGGCCGTCGCGGCCGCGCCAGCACCGGTTGCATCGGCCCCCGCCGCTCCCGTCGGCACGGCATCCGGCGATGCGCCGGCCGAACTCGGACAGCCCACGGTCGCGCAGTTCAACGCCGCGCGTCGTGCCGCGGTGCGCTTCATCAACGACAACCTCGGGCCCTCGGGCGAGACGCTTGCGCTCAAGCTCGAGCGCGCAGCCGATCCGGACGAGCTTCGCGTGGTCGTCAAGGAAGCGCGCACCACGCTCGAGCGTTTCATGGGCGCAGCGACCGGTCAGCGTTTCATGGAGTATGTTCGCGGCGCGGCCACGAATGTGGTGTGATTGAGGGATTCGGTATCTCCACTGCTCTCCGTCCTTGTCGCACCCCCTGCCCACCTTCGTCAGCGCCGTCCTCGCCGTGCTCTCGGCCTTCGTCGGCATCCGCCGCGGCGGAGCGTCCCTTGCTGAACGCGGCGTGCGCCCGGTCCACATCATCGTCGCGGGCATCCTCTGTGCAGTGCTTCTGGTGACCACGCTGATCACGATCGTCCGCTTCGTTCTCCCGTGAGCTTGCGCTGATCGTTCAGCGAACGCGGCGGCAATTCATCCTGCCCGCCAGGCGTTTCATCGCATGGCCATCAACCCGGGCAGTGTCGCGGGTACGCTTCAGGCATGCGAAAGCCCCCTGCCCACGATCGAGCCTTGGTGCCCCCGCACCCCTTGCCTCGCGATCGTCTGCGCCATCGTCCGCGCGTGCCCCTGTCGGCGATGATGCTGCCGCTCGTGCTCACGGCCTGTGTCCCGTCGGCACCGACTGAGCAAGCAGCCAGCAAAGGTGTCCTCGCTTTCGACACCTGCCGCCTGCGCCATGTCGAAACACCTGCGCGTTGCGCCTTTCTCGACGTGCCGGAGGACCACAGCGCGCCCGACGGCCCGAAGATCGCCATTCACGTCGCCGTCCTGCCGGCCCTGGCGCGCCGCAAGGAGCCCGATCCGGTGCTCTTGTTCGCCGGTGGCCCGGGTCAGGCGGCGAGCGATCTGGGCCGACTCGCCGAGGCGCTCTCGGCCATCCGACGCACCCGCGATGTGATCCTGGTCGACCAGCGTGGCACGGGCAAGAGCAAGACGCTGTCCTGTGCAACGCTCGACGCGCCGCGCAAGGACGACGACTGGGCCGACCCGCGGCGCACCGACGAGACCCTCGCACGGGAAGACTGGACGCGGTGCGTGGCCGAGCTGAAAGGCAATCCGCGCACGCAGCGGACCGACGACTACGTTGCCGACCTCGAGCATGTCCGCCGCGCGCTCGGCGTCGCACAGGTCAATCTCTGGGGCGGGAGCTACGGCAGTCGCGTGGCGCTGCGCTACATGAAACGCCATCCGGAGGTCATCCGCAGCGTCGTGCTCGACGGTGTCGCGCCCACGAGCCTGCGCCTGCCCAACGATGTGCTCGTGCACACGGACCAGTTGCTGCGGGAGCGCTTCGCCGCCTGTGCCGCGAGCCCGGGCTGCGCCGAGGCGCACCCCGACCTCGAGCGCCGCCTCGATGGGCTGTTGGCCGACCTTGCCGCCCGACCCGCGACCGTGTCGCTGCGCAACCCGGCGACCGGCCAGCCGGTGCAGGTGACCGTCAATGACCGGATGCTCATCTCCCTCCTGTGGCCGCTGTTCTATTCACCGGAAGCCGTCCGGCTGGTGCCGCAGATCATCCGGCAGGCGAGCGAGGGCGACTTTTCGCCCCTCGCTGCAACCGTCGCTGCACAATCCATCCGGGAGACCGAGTTCTCGGTCCTGCAACGGGTGGCCGTGCTCTGCGCCGAGGACATGGCAGGCCAGTCCCCGCTCGACAGTCGGCGCTGGGGCGGCATTGCGCGACTGTTCATGGATGCCTGCCAAGGCTTCCCGGCCGGGAAGGTGGAGGCGGAGTTCTTCGAGCCGACCGTGAGCAGCGTGCCCACGCTGCTCATCTCCGGCTCGCTCGATCCGGTCACGCCGCCGTCGGAAGCCGAGCGGGCGGCGAAGACACTGGCCCATCACCGCCACGTCGTGGTCGAAGGCTGGGGGCACATCGCATCCCCGCATCCTTGCGTCCGCCGCGTGGTGACGCGCTTTTTCGAGACCCCCGACCCGAAGGCGCAGCCGCTTGCCTGCGAGGCCGACCTGAAACTGCCGGCGCCCCACTTCTACACGAGTCCGCTCGTTGCCAAGCCATGATCGACGCAAACGGACTCACCAAGCGCTTCACGGTCCGCGAAAGCGCAAAGACCTTCGCCCTGCGAGCGACCACGCGGACGGTCACCGCCGTCGACGGCGTGAGCTTCCGCGCCGAGGATGGCCGCATCACTGGGCTGCTCGGCCCGAATGGTGCCGGAAAGACGACGGCGCTGCGCATGCTCTCGACCCTGCTCACGCCGGACAGCGGAGACGCAATCATTGACGGCGCGCGGCTCACGACCGATCGGGAGCGCATCCGCCGCTCGCTGGGCGTGCTCGGCGATGCCAAGGGACTCTACTGGCGGCTCACCGCACGCGAGAACATCGTCTATTTCGGTGAGCTGCAGGGCCTATCGCGCAAGGCCGCCACGGCGCGCGCCGAACGCCTGCTCGACGAGCTGGATCTCGCGCGACTCGCCGACCGGCCGACCCAGGGCTTCTCGCAAGGCGAACGCATGAAGGTGGCCATCGCCCGCGCGCTGGTCCACGACCCGCAGACCGTGCTGCTCGACGAACCCACGAACGGACTCGACATCATGTCGACCCGTGCCATGCGCGATCTGATCCGGCGTCTGCGCGACCAAGGCAAGTGCGTGCTCTTCTCGAGCCACATCATGCAGGAGGTCGCCGCCCTGTGCGACCGGATCGTGATCATCGCCCACGGGCGCGTGGTGTTCGACGGCACACCCGAAGCGGTGCTGTCGCAGGCGGGAACCGGCTCGCTCGAAGACGCCTTCGTGCGCATCATCGGCTCCGAGGAAGGACTGTTCGCATGATGGCGCTCAAGCCCACCCGTCTCGCCACCGTCACGCGCAAGGAGCTGACCGACCTCCTGCGTGACCGAAAGAGCATCTTCTGGGCGCTCTTCGCCGTGGCGATCTCCGGGCCGCTCGTACTCGGGGTCATGTACTTCGCGATCAAGGCCGTGAGCGATCGCATCGACCGCATCACAGCCCCGATCCACAACGCCGCCCAGGCGCCGGACCTCGTGCGACACCTCGAACGACGAGGCATCCGAATCGAGAACGTGAGCGCCGGCTTCGAGGAGAAGATCGCGCAGGGCGACCTCGACGTCGTCGTGCGCATCGACGAGCACTACGCCGAGGATCTCGCCGCCGGCCGCGCCGCACGGATCACGCTCGTGCTCGATTCCAGTCGCGACCGCACGGCGCCGGTGGCGCAGCGGCTCTCCCGTGAACTGCGCGCCTACGCAGATCAGATCGGCACCGAACGGTTGATCCTGCGCGGCATCGCCCCCACGGTCGCGCGGCCCCTGGCCATCGAGGAGCTGGACCTGTCCACCCCGGCGCAGAAGAGCGCACGCATTTTCCAGCTCATGGCGTTTTACGCCCTGTTCGCAGGGCTGATGGGGGCCATTGCCGCGGCCCTCGATGTGACCGCCGGCGAGCGCGAGCGGCAGACGCTGGAGCCGCTCCTCGCCACGCCGGTCGCTGCGGGCGAACTGGCGCTCGGCAAGTGGCTCGCGGTGAGCCTCGTGAACCTGCTTGCGATCACGACCTCGCTCGTGGGCTTTCTGCTCGCGCTGCAGGTGGTGCCCTTGGCCCGGCTGGGGCTGCCTTTCGAGTTCGGGCTCGCGCAGTTCGCGGGCTTCATGGCGGTGCTCGTGCCCTTCGCCTTCATGGTGCCTGCCGTGTTGCTCTTTTTCGGCGCCAACGGCAAGACGGCGAAGGAAGCCCAGAGCTCGCTCTCGATGGGGGTCTCGCTGGTGGGCCTGCTGCCGCTCGTGAGCTTCTTTCGCCAGACCAAGGCACCGTGGTGGGATGTCTGGGTTCCCGTCAACGGCCAGTTCGGTGTGTTGACCAAGGTGCTGCGCGGCGAGCCGATTCCCGCGCTCGACTGGACCGCCATGTGGCTCGTGCCGACAATCATCTCGGTTCTCGCCCTGTGGGCCTTCGCGAGCCGGCTGACCAACGAGAAGATGCTCGCCGGCCGGTAGTGCCGCCGCGTGATGCCCGGGCAATGAGCCGGGCTGCCGTTGCGACCGCCCGCGGTGTCTACACTTTCCGGCATGAGCTATCCGAACACCTCCCTCCTCATTGACGGCCAGTGGTGCGACGCAGCCGACGGTCGCACGCTCCCTGTGTTCAACCCGGCGACCGGCGACGAGATCGGTCGCGTTGCCCATGCCGGTCGTGCCGACCTCGACCGTGCGCTCGCCGCTGCGCAGAAAGGCTTTGCCCAGTGGCGCAACGTGCCGGCGCTCGAGCGCAGCAAGATCATGCGCGAGGCGGCACGCCTCATGCGCGGACGCGCTGACGACATTGCGCGGAACATGACCCTGGAGCAAGGCAAGCCCTTGGCCGAGGCCAGGATCGAGGCGATGGCTTCGGCGGAGATCATCGAGTGGTTTGCCGAGGAAGGACGCCGCGTCTACGGGCGCGTGGTGCCTCCGCGCAACCCCGCACACCACCAGCTCGTGCTCAAGGAGCCGGTCGGGCCCGTGGCGGCCTTCACGCCGTGGAACTTCCCGATCAACCAGGTGGTGCGCAAGGTCTCGGCGGCGCTCGCCACCGGCTGCTCGATCATCGTCAAGGCCCCCGAGGAAACACCGGCTTCCCCGGCGGCCTTGCTGCGTGCGTTCTGTGATGCGGGCGTGCCCGCGGGCGTGGTCAACCTCGTCTTCGGTGTACCGGCGGACATCTCGGCCTACCTCATCCCGCATCCGGTCATCCGCAAGATCACCTTCACCGGCTCCACGCCCGTGGGCAAGCAGCTGGCCGCGCTTGCCGGTCAGCACATGAAGCGGGTGACGATGGAGCTCGGTGGCCATGCGCCGGTGATCGTCGCCGAGGATGCCGATATCGATCTGGCGATCAAGTCGGCCGGAGCCGCCAAGTTCCGCAACGCCGGCCAGGTCTGCATCGCGCCGACGCGCTTTCTCGTGCAGGAGTCGATCCGCGCGGAATTCGTGAAGAAGCTCGCCGCATACGCCGATGCCATTGCCGTGGGCGACGGCCTCGCGCCCGACACGCGCATGGGACCGCTTGCCAACACGCGCCGCCTCGAAGCGATGAACGCGCTCACCGAAGATGCAGCAAAGGCGGGTGCAACGGTCGTCACCGGCGGCGCCCGTATCGGTGAGCGGGGCAACTTCTTCCGGCCGACCATCATCGACGAACCGCCGACGTCGGCGCGCGTCATGAACGAGGAGCCGTTCGGCCCGCTCGCCGTGGTCAAGGGCTTCAACACGATCGAAGACGCGCTCGCCGAGGCCAATCGTCTGCCCTACGGGCTCGCGGGCTACGCCTTCACGCGCTCGATCGCCACCGAACACAAGCTCCGGCTCGGGCTCGAGGTGGGGCTGCTCTGGATCAACCAACCCGCGCTCGCGATCCCTGAGATGCCGTTCGGCGGCATGAAGGACTCCGGCTACGGCTCGGAGGGTGGCAGCGAGGCACTCGAGGCGTATCTGAACACGAAGAGCGTGTTCACGAACTGCGTCTGAGCTTTCGAAGGAGGACAGCCCGGTGTTTGACGAGTTCGCTGCCGGGCTCGCCGCGCTGCCGATGGCCGCGTGGATTCGAACGTCGCCGCTCGCCTACCCGGTGCTCGAGGTGGTGCACCTCTGGGCACTGGCGGTGGTCTTCGGGACCGTCCTGATCGTCGATCTGCGCCTGATCGGTCTCCGTCCTGGCGGCCTCGATCGACTCCCGCTTGCGGTGGTGGCGCGCGCGCTGCTGCCATGGACCATCGGTGCGTTCGTCGTCGCGGCGCTCAGCGGAGTTCTCATGTTCATTTCGCGTGCACCGGACTTCGCCATGAACGCGGCGTTTCTCTCGAAGCTCGTCCTGCTCGGGCTGGCCGGGCTGAACGCGCTCGCCTTGCATCTTCGCGGCGGCATCCGTGCGGTGCAGTCGGGCGTGAACCGATGGCAGGGCGCCTTGTCGATCGCACTGTGGCTCGGCATCATCGCGTCCGGACGCTGGATTGCTTACGTCTGACCCTGATGCCTTGGCTGTCGCCCGTCACTCAACAAGGAGATTCACCGATGACCACGCGTCGACATTTTCTTCTCTGGAGCGGCGCCCTTGCCGCCACACCCGCGCTTGCACACCACGGCTGGTCGAGCTTCGACGAGAGTCGGCCGATTTATCTCGAAGGCACCGTGCGTTCGGTCCGCTGGCAGAACCCGCACGCCGAGCTCGTGCTCGAGGTGACGGGCGCGGCGCCACCTGCAACGCTGGCCGCGAGTACCGTACCGCGCCAAAGTGCCAGCGTCGATGCTGCGAAGGTGCTTTCATCGGCACGCGTGCCGACACGCAAGGATCGTCAATGGGGCGTCGAGCTTGCGCCGCTCACCCGGATGGATGCCTGGAAGGTCCGCGAAGTGAAGGCAGGCGAGAAGATCTCGGTCGTGGGCTACACGTTCAAGGATGAAAAGGGCAGTGCGACGCTTCGCGCCGAGTTCCTCATTCGCGACGGCAGCGTCACGCCACTGCGCTCCGGACCGGCCTGATCGGAAACGGCGGGCCAGAAAAGAAAAAACCCGTGCGCACGTTGTACGTCACGGGCTGGCATCCGCCGAACGTTCCCTCCTCCTTGAGGAAAACTGGACTGATTATAGGGTCTTATAGAAGAGTTGCAACACTAAGCCATTCGGCCGCGCGGCAAACTTAGGCAGCCCACCGCGCGCGCCTGCGGCTTACTTACTCCGCGGCCTTGAGCGTCTTCTTGTCGTCGAAGAACTGCTCATCCTCGGTCGAACCGTGCAGTGCAGTGGTCGAGCTCTGGCCGCCCTGGATCACCTGCGTCACGGCATCGAAGTAGCCGGTGCCCACTTCACGCTGGTGCTTGACCGCCGTGAAGCCGCGCTCGGCCGCCGAGAACTCGCGCTCCTGCAGTTCGACGAAGGCGCTCATCTGGCGACGCGCATAGCCATAGGCCAGATCGAACATGCCGTAGTTCAGGCTGTGGAAGCCGGCAAGCGTGATGAACTGGAACTTGTAGCCCATCGCGCCGAGTTCGCGCTGGAACTTGGCGATCGTGGCTTCGTCGAGGTTCTTCTTCCAGTTGAAGCTCGGCGAGCAGTTGTAGGCGAGCATCTTGCCCGGGAAGCGCTTGTGGATGCCCTCGGCGAAGCGGCGCGCGAAGTCGAGATCCGGCTTGCCGGTTTCGCACCAGACGATATCCGCGTAGGGCGCATAGGCCAAGCCGCGCGACAACGCCTGATCGAAGCCAGGACGCGTCTTGAAGAAGCCCTCGACCGTGCGCTCGCCGGTCACGAAGGGGCGATCGTTCTCGTCGATGTCACTCGTGAGCAGATCGGCCGCTTCGGCGTCCGTCCGCGCAACGAGCAGCGTGGGCACGCCCATGACGTCAGCTGCAAGCCGCGCTGCGCAGAGCTTCTCGACCGCCTCACGCGTGGGCACGAGCACCTTGCCGCCCATATGGCCGCACTTCTTGACGCTCGCGAGCTGGTCCTCGAAGTGGACGCCTGCCGCACCCGCGTCGATCATCGCCTTCATCAGCTCGTAGGCGTTCAACACACCGCCGAAGCCCGCTTCCGCGTCGGCGACGATGGGGGCCATGAAATCGATGTCTTCCTTGCCCTCCATCCACTGGATCTGGTCGGCGCGCATCAGCGTGTTGTTGATGCGGCGAACCACCGACGGCACCGAGTTGGCCGGATACAGTGACTGGTCGGGATACATCTCGCCGGCGAGGTTGGCGTCCCCCGCAACCTGCCAGCCCGACAGATAGATGGCCTTCAGACCCGCCTTGACCTGCTGCATGGCCTGGTTGCCAGTGAGCGCGCCGAGCGCGTTCACGAACGGCTCTTCGTTGACGAGCTTCCAGAGCTTCTCCGCACCCTTGCGCGCAATCGTGTGCTCGACGCCGACCGTGCCGCGCAGGCGCACGACATCGGTTGCGGAGTAGTTCCGCTTGATCCCCTTCCAACGCGGGCTCGTCGCCCAGTCTTTTTCGATCGCGGCTGCAGCGGCAGCCACCTTCTCATTCACTGACATGCTGTGTTCCTTCCGAGAGTTCGGTTGACGAAATATCCGACATCAACCAAGCTCCCCCGCGTTGCTTCAGGAGGACCGAAACGCACAACGAGAGCCGCTTGTTGTGCTTCGCAGCATACACCAGAACCTGTCGAGACTTATATAAGACTAAAGCACGTAATCAATTGAATCAACGGTTTGCATTCACGGTGCATGCTTGATTTCGTTTTCGCATCGCGGAAACACCATCCACATGCGGCATTGCGGTAGTCGCAACCCCAGCATCCGCCCGCGAGTCAGGAATGAAAAAGGCGCCCGCAGGCGCCTTGAGTCTGGACCAACGCGGATCGTCGATCAGGTGAGCATGTCCGCCCAGACGTTCTTGGCCCAGGAGATCGCGTAGACGCCTTCCAGTTCGTTTTGCGCAGCCGACAGGCCGCCGCTGCCCGGGATCGTGACCATCGTCTTCTGGGCCGCGTCGTAGCGATGGACGCTCGCCACGTGAACGACGTTCTTGTCGTCGATGAAGCTGTAGCAGGTGTTCGCGTAGACCGGGTTCTCGTTGACCGGCTGACCCGTGAGCAGCGCAACGATCGCCGAGGCGCAGGTCTTGCCATGCTGGTTGGCCATGTGGCCCGACTTCGGCATGCCGGGGGCGATCTGGAGCGAGTCGCCCAGAATGTGCACATTCGGCACGGCGGTCGATTCGAAGGTCAGCCAGTTGACGAGGCACCAACGCTTGTTCGAGTTGTTGAGGCCGTGCTGCATCGCGAGATCGCCGCAGCGCATCGGCGGCAGGACGTTCAACACATCCGCCTTGAATTCGCCGCCGAACGAGAGCACGACCGAGTTGTTGCGCGCGTTGACGTCCGAGATTTCCTGGTTGTTGCGGTACTCGACGATGCCCTTGTAGTCCTCGTTCCAGGCCTTCATGAACAAGCCCTTTTTCGACTGCACGTCCTCGTTCGCGTCGAGGATGACGACCTTGGACTTCGGCTTGCGCGTCTTGAAGTACCACGCAACCTGACAGGCGCGCTCGTACGGGCCGGGCGGGCAGCGATAGGGCACGCGCGGGATGTGGATCGCGTAGACGCCACCATCGCGCATCGCCTCGAGCTGACGCCGCAGCAGCATGGTCTCGGGGCCGGCTTTCCAGGCCGCGGGCACGCGGGTCTTGGCTTCCCCCGTGGCGAGCCCCGGCAGGGTCTCGTACATGAAGTCGATGCCAGGAGAGAGCACCAGACGGTCGTAAGGCAGCTTCGTGCCGTCCGCGAGCGAGACGACCTTGGTCGCTGGGTCGAAACCGGTCACCTCGCCGCGGACGCGACGAATGCCGTACTTGTCAAGGCCGCTGTAGGACGACGTGATGAACGCCATGTCCTTCGAGCCGCCCACCACGAGGTTCGAGATCGGGCAGGAGATGAAGTTTTCGTTGCGCTCGACGAGCGTCACATCGATGCCGCCATTGCTCCACATGGCGATGTACTTGGCGACCGTGGTGCCGCCCCAGCCGCCGCCGACGACGACGACCTTGGGCTTGGCGGTACCGCCGATGGTGGCGCAGCCCGAGAGACCGACCGCGCCGACTGCGGACAACGCGCCTGCAGCCTTGATGAATTCACGACGATTGAACTGATTCATGTGTGCATCCTTCTTGACAGGCGATCAGCGGGCAGGCAGCTTTTCGAAATAGGCGGCCAAGGCATCGATCTGCTGATCGGTCAACCCTTTGGCCAGCTGATGCATGATCGTCGCCTGAAGTTGCCCCGCCTTGTAGGCGCGCATCTTCTGCGCCGTGGATGCCGCAGGTTGCCCGGCGAGCGACGGCACTTCGGCGACACTGCGGCCGTTGGTGCCGTGGCAGTTGGCACAAGTCGAGGCAAGGTCACGAACGGCCGTCGGCGAGAGCGGTGCGGCCGGCGCGGGTGCGGGAGCCTGGGCGAGCACGGTCGAACCGAGCCCCAATCCGACGGCGAGACTCAGCGCTCGCACGGTGGCTTTCATCATGCATTTCCTCCTTGTCGGTTACAACACATCCGTGCCGGAGGTCTTGACCAACCTCAAACACTCCATCCGATTGTAGGCATCCGTGCGAATACGCTGATACGCGCAACCCCTACCCGGGCGAATATGCGCAAACCGCAGCAAACTTGGACGCACCAATGAAAAGACGGGCCCGCGGGCCCGTCCCTCGTGATGCCGATGAATCCGCGCGCTTACTGCCCGGACGCCAGCACCTGCTGGAAGAACGTGCGCACGGCGACGTTGCAGAACGGCGGCACGAGCCCGCCATGGTAGGCCTGAAGCACCTTCTCCGCCGGCGACGCGCCCGGCGCTGCCGGGTCCGTTGCAGTGGCTGCCTTGGCGGCTGCGAAGGCCCCAGCGAGCGTCGGGCCGACGGTCGTTGCGTCCTCCAGATTGAACACGTTGATCAGCGCCGCAGGCGCGCCGCGACCGCGGAACGCAGCGGCAGCCTCCGCAGTGTTGCTGCCGAACACGACCGGGTCCTGCGCGCCAAAGCACATGGCCATCGGCCGGGTCGGCGTCCAACCGGTCGTCAGATCGTTGCGCGCGGCCGCAGCCCACACCGGATGAGACGCGTTCGCAAGCACCGCCTGGCGGAACGAGGTCTTCACGAGGTTCGGGGTACCCACACCGGCGGCAAACAACGCATCGAGCGAGGGGTCGCCGGTGACGAGCGGGTTGTTGGCCCAGAGGCGGGTAGGCAGACGGCCCGTAGTGACCAGCGTCGTCGTGGTCAGCGTAGCTGACGGAATCAGCGTTTCGATCCCGGTTGCGTAGGCGGCCTCATACACGTCGTTGACCGACGCGTAGATGTTGCCGTAGCTCCGCTGGTAGCTCGTCATGAGCATCGGGAAGAAGATGGTCGCACCGGCATTCACGCCGCCGGCAAACACGGTCTGCGAGAACTTGGTGAGCGAGTACGGGCCCGACATCGGGCCGGACGCGGTGACCGCAAACTCCGAAGGCAGCGCCTGCATCGCCTTGTGGGTGGCCATGGCCACATGGCCGCCCTGCGAATAGCCCGAGATGAAGAGCTTGTTCGATGCGTTTGCCCCGATGTTCGGGAAGGCCTTCCTCGCCGCACGCAGCGCATCGATCATGTCGTTCGACTGCTGCTCGGCGTTGAGGTAGGGGTGATAGGGCAGGTCCGACGCGTCGTAGCCTGCGTAGTTCGGCGCGACCACGATCCAGCCTTGCGCTGCATAGAAGGCCGCCAGCAGTCCCGCCTCACTGTTCGCGGGACTTGCAATGTTGTAGCCCTTCTCCACTGTCGTGCCGTGGCCGTAGAGCAGCACGGGGCGCGGGCCGGTGCAGGCGGGATCGGCGCCGGTGGGCACCATGACGCCCCCCGTCGCCTTGGTCTGCTCGGCGGCACCACCGACCGTGTAATAGGTCATGTAGTGGAAGTTGATGCCGCACTTGGGCGTGCCGGCCAGCGCGAGCAGGTTCCGGCCCGTCGCGGTCGCGTTGAGCGCCGCCGTGAACTCTGCCGCGGTCGAGAACGAGGTGAGCATGGGTGGCGGGTTGGCGACGATGTCTCCGCGTTGCGGCGTCAGACTGATCGCCGGCCCGGTCGCGACATCGCCCCCGCCGCCGCATGCGGCAACGAGCACGGAGAACGCCGCCCCCAAGGCGATGTTGGCCAGACGAACCTTCATGAATCCTCCTCGAACTTGTGATGGACTGGGGCGGGCGCTCGGCCTCGCCGTCGGCGGGGCGACTGACTCTCAGCGACCGCACCCCGGATGCGCTAAGGAAACGCTGAACAATTTGCTGCTCAGCCCGATTGCTTTGTCGCGTGCTCGCTCATCGCTCGCCTATCGTCTTGATATGTCTCGCGATTCGCTGCGCTGCTTCGCGCACTCGGGCTTGCTCGCGACAATTGTTCAGCGCTTCCCTGCCGGATGCTAATCCTTTGCCGTCGGCTTGAACATGCCGCTCCGGGTTGCGTCGCGTTTGAAAGGCCGGCGTGTTGCTGGGCGATCAAACCGCAGCCGCGACCCGGCTCGCCTGGTCGATCGCGCGCTTCGCGTCCAATTCGGCTGCGACATCCGCGCCACCCAGGAGAGTGCACGGCAGACCGGCCGCCGTGAGCGGGTCCGCCAACGCGCGCAGCGGCTCCTGGCCGGCACAGACCACGATGGTGTCGGCCTCGATCAGCGTGGGCTGCTCGCGCTTCTCGCCGAAGGTGATGTGCAGGCCCGAGGCGTCGATCCGTTCGTAGTTGACGCCGCCGATCATCTCCACGCCGCGCTGCTTGAGTTCGGCGCGGTGAATCCATCCGGTCGTCTTGCCCAGGCCCGCGCCCGGCTTGCCCGCCTTGCGCTGAAGCAGCGTGATCTTTCGTGTGCCCTCAGGCAGCCGCGGCGGCGCAAGACCACCGCGCGCCTGTTCCGGATCCGCCACGCCCCACTCAGCGAGCCACGCCTGCAGATCGAGCGTCGGCGAGTGATCGCCCTTGACGAGGAATTCCGCCACGTCGAAGCCAATACCGCCTGCACCGATGATCGCGACGCGATCGCCGACCACTGCACCGCCACTGAGCACATCGACGTACGAGAGAACGCGATTCTGCTCCTGGCCCGGCAGATCGATGCGACGGGGCGTGACACCGGTGGCGAGAAAGACATGCTCGTAGCCCGCCTCGCGCAGCCGCTCGGCCGTTGCCTGCGTGGAGAGCAGGACGTTGACGCCGGTCACCTCAAGCCGCCGCTTCCAGTATCGAAGCATCTCGTGGAACTCTTCCTTGCCCGGGATCCTCGCAGCCATGTTGAGCTGGCCACCGATGCGCTCGCTCGCCTCGAACAGGTCGACGCGATGACCCCGCTCGGCCAGCACGGTCGCGCAGGCGAGGCCCGCCGCACCTGCCCCGACCACGGCGAAACGACGCGGCTTGGCGGTGGGTCGGTAGACGAGCTCGGTCTCATGACACGCACGCGGGTTGACCAGACAACTGGCCATCCTGCGTGAGAACACGTGATCGAGGCAGGCCTGGTTGCAGCCGATGCAGACGTTGATCTCGTCACGGCGGCCTTCGCGCGCCTTTCTGACGAACTCGGCATCGGCGAGAAACGGCCGCGCCATCGACACCATGTCCGCGCAGCCCTCGGCGAGCACCTGCTCGGCCACCTCGGGCACGTTGATCCGGTTGGAGGTGATGAGCGGAATGCCGACATGCGGCTTCAGTTTCCTCGTGACCCACGCCCACGCGGCGCGCGGCACGCTCGTGGCGATCGTGGGCACCCGGGCTTCATGCCAGCCGATGCCCGTGTTGATGAGCGTGGCACCCGCGCGCTCCACCCCTTGCGCGAGCTGCACCACCTCGTCCCAGGACGACCCGTCGGGAATCAAGTCGATCATCGACAGCCGGTAGATCAGGATGAAATCCCGTCCCACCGCCTCGCGCACACGGGAGACGATTTCGAGCGGCAGACGCATCCGGTTCTCGTAGCTGCCACCCCACTCGTCCGTCCTCCGGTTCGTGTGGCGTACGAGGAACTGATTGATGAAGTAACCCTCCGAGCCCATGATCTCGACGCCGTCGTATCCGGCCTCGCGCGCGAGCGTCGCGCAGCGGACGAAGGCGCGGATCTGACGCTCGATGCCGCGTGCGGACAGTTCGCGGGGCGTGAACGGGGTGATGGGGCTCTTCAGCCGGGACGGCGCAACCGACAGCGGGTGATAGCCGTAGCGCCCAGCGTGCAGGATCTGAAGTGCGATCTTGCCGCCCTCGGCGTGGACGGCATCGGTAATGAGCCGGTGGTTGCGCGCAGCCGCCGACGAGGCCAGGCGGGAGCCAAACGGAGAGAGCCAGCCCTCGATGTTGGGCGCGAAGCCGCCCGTGACCATCAACCCGGCTTCGCCGCGCGCGCGTTCTGCGAAGTACGCGGCGAGCCGCGGAAAGTGCTCCGTACGATCCTCGAGCCCCGTGTGCATCGACCCCATGAGGGTGCGATTTCGGAGGGTGGTGAACCCCAGGTCGAGCGGTGCGAGCAGATGCGGATACATGCGGGCGGCTCCCACCCGGCCGGAGCGCGCCCGGACACAGGCGGCCACGGACCGGGAGACGCGCCGCAGTTTATCGACGCTGCGTCGTCAGATCGATTTGAAACGGCACGCGCGGCGTGATGGGCAGGCCGCCGCCGCGCGGGGCTTCGGGCGAGAGCAGTTTCATCTGCCCGAGCGCGCGTTGCGCAACGCCGACAGCAAGCGCGCCGTCGGCATCGTCCAGCGTCCGCGCCGACTTTGCCATGGCGGCAGCCGCACCCGTCGGGCAGCGGCCCGCGCTGCGATACGACAGCGCAGCCGAAAGCTGTGCTTCGGCCGGATCACCGAGATCACGCGAGAAGTCGTCCGCCACTTGGCAGGTCGCGGCGAAGCCCTCGACGAAATCGCCCTCTCCTTTCTCGTTCACGCCGGTGAACTGGATCGGGTAGTAGGTCGTGCCGCAGTTGTCTCGACCGACAAAGCCGTAGGGCTTGCCGCAGGTCGTGCCACCGATCAGGATCGTCTCGACATTGATGCCGCGCAGACCATTGATGAGCGACTCGCTCGCAGAGCAGGACGAGGCCGTGGTCAGGATGAACACGCGGCCCAGGTTCAAGGTAGGCAACGGCTGGTTCTGGGCCACACCGCCGGGGTAGCCAGAGCCGACGCTGTAGAAGGGATACACCG
Organism: uncultured Alcaligenaceae bacterium; assembly: GCA_964609555.1. Taxonomy (GTDB): domain Bacteria; phylum Pseudomonadota; class Gammaproteobacteria; order Burkholderiales; family Casimicrobiaceae; genus Casimicrobium. The sequence continues at coordinate 18,559 of CAZSTF010000012.1, forward strand.
TGTCCGGACCGAAGGGCTTCCGGTCGTTGGTCTTCGTCGTTTCGAACACCCGTCCGCCGGTTCGTGCCGGGCCGGCAATCATGTAGCCGAGTTGGGACGAGATGTAGATGTAGCCGCCCCCGTTGTAGCGCAGGTCCAGCACCAGATCGGACACCCCGCCCGCGTTGACCAAGCCTTGCACCGCGTCCGCAATGGCCTTCTCCGCCGTGAACGTGTTGAAGGTGGTGAACGCGATGTAGCCCACCCGGCCCGTGGGGGTGTTGAGGATCGCAGACCGGGGCACTGCGGCGATCGGCACCTGTGCCGACGTCAGTGTCACGGTCTTCACAGCCGTTCCGTCGGCGGGTTGCAGCACGAAGACGTGGCTCTCGCCGATCGTCGGCGGGGACAGGCCACGATTGAGCGTGTTGACATCGCCACCGCTCACGAAGCTGACCCCGTCGATGCTGACGATGCGGTCGCCGCGGCGAACGCCCGCTTGATCGGCCGGCGAACCGGGCGTGACCACGGACGCGATCCACTCCCGCGGCGGCGCACTGCGGATGGCCGCCCAGCTCACACCGTAGCCGAAGCTCACGCCGGCATTCGTCTGCTCGACCGATGCGGTCGACTGCGAGAAGCTGAACCGGTCCTTCGGCGCGCCCGACACGGCCCGCGCAAAGGTCTTCAACTCCGGGAAGAGCGCCTGAGGCGTCGCGAACAGATTGAGATCGACGTTGGGCACCTCCCGGTACCACAGATAGCTCTCATCCACCCACGAGCGGATCCAGCGCTTTTCGTCCTCGATCGTGCCTTGCCGATCCGGGTAGGGCACGCCCTGGGGGTTGCTGCCGGTGCGAGGGGCTGCGCAGAGGTTTCGCAGCGTGGGCGACGCATCGAATCGAGGCCGAGGCGTCACTGGCGTTCCAGCCGGAATGCAGAACACCGGGCCCTCGCGCTGGTAGCCCGCCCCCTGCGAATCGAGATAGTCATCGAAGAGCACGCTGTAGCGGTGGTTGGGCACGTCCACCGGAGAGCCCAGCCGCAGGCTGCGGTAGGCCGGGAAGCCACCTGCTGCACAGGTGCCATCCGCCCGCACCGGTTCGACGGCGAAGTCGAGGCCCTCATTGATGAAGTTCGTGATCCGCCCCTCCGAGATCAACCGCGCGATCAATGCGCAATCGTCCGTGAGCCCGTAGAAGTGGGAGACGAAGCTCGGCGTGACTTGGATCGCATAGCGGCACACCGCCTGCTGCCCGGGAAGCGCCGCGCTCGCAGCACGCGCCTGGAAGGTCATGCCGGTGCGCCGGAAGTCGGGCAGCGTGTCGAGCGTGGCCTGCTCCGTTGCCCGGCCGGTGATGAAGTAAGCGTTCAACGTGGTGTTGTAGTACTCGACCACGGTCACGGTCTGCGCAAATGCTGCAACACCGGCCATGCTCATGACGAGTGTCACGCCGGCAGTGAGCGCCATTGAAAGACGATTGGAAAAACAATGCATGAAGATCCATCCGATTCGGTTGCAACTACTGCTTGATGCCACGCAGTCGCGCAGCCCCGCGACCCAGACACGCGCGGGAATTATGTCAGCGGCATGTCGCCGGAATAGAGGAGGACCGATCCCATGCGACGGTCGGCCAGAAGGCGCGGACGAATCGCGGGCCGGGCAGCCTCCGCCCACGAATCGACATCGAGATCAGGCCAATCTGACTCTCGACCATCATCCCCCCGGGGCCGCTGGCGTAAACCCTCCCCCAGCGTGACAGTCGCGTTACATACACTCGCGCCACTTGTCGACAGGGCGACAGCAGCGACGCGCGGCACGGTCCGATCCGTGGCACGCGTCATGCTTCGTTGCGTAGGCATGCTCACGAGGCAGTACGCGCACGAATCAGCGGGTCGATGCGGCATCCATTCAGAGAGGAACGACGATGAACGAACAGCAAATCCGAGGACTGGTCGAGGACGTACGTGAGGGCAGGCTCGCCCGACGCGACTTCATCGGCCGCATGGTGGCGCTCGGGCTCACCGCGCCGATGGCATCGATGATGCTCATGCACTACGGCGTGGCCAACGCACAGAGCACAATGACCTACAAGCCGACACGTCGTGGCGGCGGCGGTGCGCTCAAGCTCATCTACTGGCAGGCCCCGGTGCACCTGAACCCGCACTATGCGGGCGGCACCAAGGATCAGGACGCAAGCCGCATCTTCTATGAGCCGCTCGCAGGCTGGGATGCCGATGGCAACCTGGTGCCCTACCTCGCGGCCGAGATCCCGACACGCGCCAACGGCGGTCTCTCGGCGGACGGCCGGACGGTCACCTGGAAGCTCAAGCGGGGCGTCAAATGGCATGACGGCCGCGACTTCACCGCGGATGATGTCGTATTCACCGCGCAGTACGCCGGCGACCCGGCCGCGGCCATGACGACCATCGGCACCTACAGGGACATCAAGGTCACCAAGGTCGATTCGCACACGGTGCGCGTCGAGTACCCGCGACCGACGCCGTTCTGGGCCGAAGCGCTCGTCGGCACCGTCGGCATGATCCTGCCGAAGCACGTGTTCGAGCCGTTCATGGGCGCCAAGTCGCGCGAAAACCCGGCCAACCTGCGGCCGGTGGGTACCGGCCCCTACAAGGTGGTTGACTTCAAGCCGGGCGACATGATCCGCGCAGAAGCCAACAAGGATTACCACGTCCCGAATCAGCCCTTCTTCGACACGCTCGAATTGAAAGGCGGCGGCGACGCCACCAGTGCGGCGCGCGCGGTGCTCCAGACGGCAGAGTTCGACGTGGGCTGGAACCTCGCGGTCGAGGACGAGATCCTGAAGCGTCTGGAGGCTGCGGGTCGCGGCAAGATGAATTTCTATGCGGGCAGCGATGTGGAATTCGTCTCGCTCAACGTCACCGACCCTTGGAACGAAGTCGACGGCGAACGGGCAAGCGCCAAGAGCAAGCACCCGGCGTTCTCGGACAAGGCGGTGCGCGCCGCGATGAATCTGCTGATCGACCGCAAGGGTATTGGCGAGTCGATCTACGGTCGCGGGGCGGTCGTCACCTCGAACTTCCTCAACAACCCGGCCCGCTTCCGGAGCCCGAACACGAAGTTCGAGTTCAACATCGAGAAGGCGAACCAGATCCTCGACCAGGCCGGATGGCGGCGTGGCCCGGACGGCATCCGTGCCAAGGGCAACGTCAAGCTCAAGTTCGTCTATCAGACCTCGGTGAGCGGCCCGCGTCAGAAGTGCCAGGCCATCATCAAGGACGCCTGCAGCAAGGCGGGCATCGATCTGGAATTGAAGAGCGTCGTGGCGGCCGTCTACTTCGGCAGCGACTTTGCCAACCCGGACACGTATCAGAAGTTCTGGGCGGACATGCAGATGTACACGACCACGATGACGCAGCCGGATCCGCAGTTCTTCATGGAGCAGTGGACCACGGAGCAGATTGCCCAGAAGGCCAACAAATGGGCGAGCCGGAACCTCGTGCGCTGGAGCAACAAGGAGTACGACGACACCTTCAAGGCAGCGCAGGTCGAACTCGATCCCGCCAAGCGCGCCGCGATGTTCATCAAGATGAACGACATCCTGATCAACGACGGCTACGTGATTCCGCTGTTCGCGCGGCCCCGTCCGGTCGGCACCGTCAACAAGCTTGCGGTGAACATCTCGCCCTGGGACAACCTGACCTCGCACATGGCGTGGTGGTGGCGCGACGCCTGATCGGCGGCAATTGACCGGTGCGCCACCCGGGAACATCCCTTGGGAAACGCTGAACAATTGTCGCGAGCAAGCCCGAGGGCGCGAAGCCGCGCAGCGAAGAGCGAGACATATCCGAGCGATAGGCGAGCGATGAGCGAGCACGCGACAAAGCAATCGGGCTGCGCAGCAAATTGTTCAGTGTTACCGTGACCGACGGCTCGCTCGCGAGTCGTCGATTCACGGGTATCCGGGTGTCTGATGCTTGACACGGGCCTGTCCGCAGGTTCGACAATACGACTCACAACAAAGCTGGCGAACCGGCGGGACCTGACGGCGCAACGCGTGAGGCGCGCCCGAATCGGGGGAAACAGAGCGTGTTCAATTACATCGTCCGACGATTGCTGATCGCGATACCGAGCTTGCTCGGCATCAGCATCATCCTGTTCACCGTCCTCGCGCTCGCGCCCGGGGACCCATTCGAGGAACTGGCCACGAACCCGAACGTGCCTCCGGAGGTTCGCATGGCCCTGCGAACGCAGTTCGGGCTCGATGACCCGGTCTGGCAGCGCTACATCGCATGGCTCACGAGCATGTTCAAGGGCGACTGGGGCTTCAGCTTCGTCAGTCGCATCAACGTGGATCAGTTGATCCTGCAGCGGTTGCCGACGACGATCGCGGTGATCGGTCTGTCGCAGGTCCTGGCGATCCTGGTTGCGCTGCCGGTGGGCATCCTCGCCGCGGTCAAGCCTTACTCCTGGTTCGACCGGATTGCCAGCACGCTGGCCTTCATCGGCTTCTCGCTGCCGACGTTCTTCACTGGCATCATCTTCATCCTCTTCTTCAGCATCTACTTGGGCTGGCTTCCGTTCGTCTACCGGACGGACCTCTCATCCACGGGCTGGCAATGGTGGTGGGATCAGTTCAAGCAATCAATCATGCCGATCACCGTGCTCGGGCTGTTCCAAGCGGCGAGCATGATGCGTTATGTGCGCTCGGCCGTGCTCGATGTCATCCGCCTCGATTACGTGACCACGGCGCGCAGCAAGGGATTGTCCGAACGTGTGGTCATCACCAAGCATGTGGTGCGCAACGCGCTCATCCCGGTCGTCACGCTGGTCGCGCTGCAAATGCCGGCGGTCTTCGGCGGTGCGATCGTGACCGAGCAGATCTTCCGCGTGCCGGGCATCGGCAGCCTGCTGATCGATGCGATCCTGCGCAACGACACCCCCGTCATCATGGCGGTAACCTTCGTGTTTGCCTGCCTCGTCGTCCTCTTCAACCTGATCGCTGACATCCTCTATGGCTGGCTCGACCCCCGCATCAGCTACCGATAAGGTCATGCCCGCCCCGTTGTCCAAGCCGGTCGCCTCGGTCTCGCCGTGGCGCGAGGCTTGGCGGCGCTTCAAGCGGCATCGGCTGGCGTATTGGAGCCTGTGGCTGCTCGGCCTGATGATCTTGGCCGTGATCTTCGGGCCGATGGTCTACAAGGTCGGCATCAATGACGTTGACCTTCAGGCGCGGCTCGCATCCCCTTCCTGGAAGCACCCGTTCGGCACCGACGATCTGGGTCGTGACATCCTCGCGCGCGTGCTCTACGGCGGCCGCATCAGTCTCGCCGTCGGTTTCGCTGCCATGGCGATGGCGATTCTCGTCGGCGTCATCGTCGGTGCGATCGCGGGCATGGCCAAGGGTTGGGTCGATGCGGCGCTCATGTGGGTGACCGACTTGTTCCTCTCGCTGCCGCAGTTGCCGCTGCTCCTGTTGCTGATCTTCCTCTTCCGCGAGCCGCTCAAGCAGGCCTTCGGGCTCGAGGCCGGCATCTTCATTCTGATTGTGCTGGTGATCGGCGGATTCCGCTGGATGCCGGTCGCCCGCCTCGTGCGCGCCCAGTTCTTCAGCCTGCGCGAGAAGGAATTCGTGGAGGCCGCGCGCGCGCTCGGCGCGAGCCCCACGCGGCAGGTGGTGCGCCACATCCTGCCCAACGCGCTCGGCCCGGTGATCGTGGCCGCGACCATCGACATCGCCGCGGCGATCATTGCCGAGAGCACGCTCTCCTTCCTCGGTCTCGGGTTTCCGCCGGACATCCCGACCTGGGGCCGCATCCTCTACGACAGTCGCGATTACATGGATCTGGCGCTCCACTGGGCCATCTTCCCCGGCATGGCGATCTTCCTGACCGTGCTCACGATCAACTTCATCGGCGACGGCCTGCGCGATGCGCTTGACCCGCGCAAGGTGATGTAAATGCCGCTACTCGACATCCAGGGGCTCAAGACCCACTTCAAGACGGACGACGGCTGGCTGCACGCGGTCGATGGTGTGGACATCTCGATCGACGCGGGCGAGACGGTCTGCGTCGTGGGCGAATCCGGCTGCGGCAAGAGCGTCACGGCGAAAACCGTCATGAAGCTCATCGACATGCCGCCCGGCAAGATCGTCGCCGGGCGGGTGCTCTGGCAGGGCCGTGATCTGGTGCCGCTATCTGCCGACGAGATGCAGAAGATCCGCGCCAAGGAGATCGCGATCATCTTCCAAGAGCCGATGACCAGCCTGAACCCGGTCTACACCGTCGGCGAGCAGATCGCCGAAAGCCTGCGCCTGCATGAGGGTCTCGGCAAGCGCGCTGCAATGGATCGCGCGGTCGAAATGCTCGCGAAGGTGCGCATCCCGACGCCCGAGCGGCGCGTGCGTGACTATCCGCACCAGTTCTCTGGGGGCATGCGCCAGCGCGTGATGATCGCCATCGCGCTCGCCTGCAACCCCAAGCTCCTGATCGCCGATGAGCCCACGACCGCGCTCGACGTCACCATCCAGGCCCAGATCCTCGACCTGATCCATGACCTCAAGGCCGAGTACGGCACCGCGGTGATGCTCATCACGCACGCGATGGGGGTCGTGGCTGAGGTCGCGCAGCGCGTGGTGGTCATGTACGCCGGCAAGGTCGTCGAAGAAGCGCCCGTGCGCGAACTCTTCGGCGCACCGCGCCACCCCTACACTCAGGGACTCATCCGCTCGATCCCGCGCATCGACACGGCAGCGACGCACAAGGTGCGGCTGGAGGCCATTCCTGGCACGGTGCCCAAACTGATCGAACCCGCCGAGGGCTGCCGCTTCGCCGCGCGCTGCAAGCATGCCCGCCCGGCCTGCACCGACGCGACACCGCCGCTCCGGGAGATCGCACCCAACCACAAGGTCGCCTGCTTCCGCGCCGAGGAGATCGCATGAGTTCAATGCGCGCCCTGCTCCTCAAGGTCGACAACCTCGTCAAGCACTTTCCCGTCCGCGGCGGCATCCTGCAGCGCGAGGTTGGCCGTGTTCACGCAGTCGATGGCGTCTCCTTCGAACTCGCCCAAGGCGAGACGCTCGGCGTGGTCGGCGAGTCCGGCTGCGGCAAGAGCACGACTGGCCGTTGCATCCTGAGGCTCATCGAGCCGACCTCGGGCGAAGTCACCTTCGACGGCAAGAGCGTCACCGGTGCCTCGCGCGAGCAGCTGCGTGCCCTTGCGCGCGAGATGCAGATCATCTTCCAGGACCCGTATGCGAGCCTGAACCCGCGCATGACGGTGGGCGCGATCATCGGCGAGGCGCTCACGATCCACAAGCTTGCACCCGACCGCGCCGCGTACGAGGCGCGGATCGTCGAACTGCTCGAAACGGTCGGGCTTTCGGCTGATCACATGCGCCGCTACCCGCACGAATTCTCGGGCGGCCAGCGGCAGCGCATCGGCATCGCTCGGGCGCTCGCGGTGAAGCCCAAGCTCGTGATCTGCGACGAGGCGGTCTCGGCGCTCGACGTCTCGATCCAGGCACAGGTCATCAATCTGCTCGAAGACCTGCAGGCGCAGTTCGGGCTCACCTACATTTTCATCGCGCACGATCTGTCGGTTGTCGAACACATCAGCGACCGGGTCGCCGTGATGTATCTCGGCCGCATCGTCGAAATCGCCCCGTCGAAGGCGCTCTACACCTCGCCGCGACACCCCTACACCGAGGCGTTGCTCTCCGCGGTGCCCATCCCGGACCCAACGATCGAACGCAAGCGCATTCCGCTCGTGGGCGACGTGCCGTCCCCGATCAACCCACCGACCGGGTGCCATTTCCATACGCGCTGCCCAATCGCCCAGAAAGGCCTGTGCGATCGCGAACGCCCGGTGCTCAAGACCGTGGGGGAAGGGCACGCGGTCGCCTGTCACCTACGATCGTGACCTGCTAAATCAGGATGAGGCACGATTCCCGTCAAAGTCACGGGGTCTTTCGCTCGGGCAAAATTCAGGTTTTCCGTCCCTCCACGCACGGCCGCGCCCTGAAGCGCGGTTGCGCCCTTCACGCGCCATGACTTACGCCGTCAACGACCAGTGCATCAAGTGCAAGTACACCGACTGTGTGGACGTCTGCCCCGTCGATTGCTTCTACGAGGGCGAGAACATGCTGGTCATCCACCCGGATGAGTGCATCGACTGTGGGGTCTGCGAGCCCGAGTGCCCGGCCGAGGCGATCAAGCCGGACAGCGACATCGACGAGAAGTGGCTCAAGCTGAATGCCGAGTACGCCGTGGTCTGGCCGAACATTTCGCGCAAGAAGCCCGCGCCGCCCGACGCCGACGAGTGGAAGGGCAAGCCCGACAAGTTCCAGTATTTCTCGCCCAATCCGGCCAAGCGCTGATCGGTTGCCGTGTGCTGCCGGCGGCTCCCTGCCGAGGGGTGCCGCCTTCAAGGGGACACCATCCCGCACCGTCATTCCGCATATCGCGGCGCGTGACCTCCATCCCGTCGCATCCGAATGGCTGGAACAGCTTCGGGTGGGGAACATGCATGGCGTGAGATCAAGGACTTCGCGCGCCCATGCCTGAACACCCTCCAGCCTCGCATGCCGCATCACCCGCGCCGGGCGAGGCACGTCTGTGGCGGCGCTTCGGCGCGCTGCCGTGGTGGCGGCTCGTGCTGGCCGGCGTGCTGATCATCGGCGCGCTGATCGCCGCCTCCGTGCCTTACAACACGTTCAAGCTCATGCAGCCGCCAGCGAGTGCCGAGGCGCGGACGGCCGTCGGTCTCGCGCTCAAGCTGACCGCGCTCGAGCGCGCCCATTCGGTCGCCGCGCGGCTCGACTTGGAGACCAATGAGGGCCCGCTCGTCGACGTCCTGCGGCGCGAGGTGGAGCGCACGCAGCGCGAGATGCGCGAGCAGGCCTTGCTCGAAGAGCTCTTCGATCAGGGCGAGCTGGCCCTGCTCGAAGCGCAGCGGAACGACCTCGAACGGGAGGTGGACCGCTTGCGGGAACTGCTCGACGCTGCCGTATCGAACGAACGACCCGCTCCAGCCAAGGCGCTGGAAGCCGAACAGAAGGCTGCGGCGCGACTGGCGAGCACGCTCGGGCGGCTCAGGGCCCTGCAGCGCCGGATCGAGGGGGTCAGTTCCGAGGTTCGCCCAGATGAACCGCGGCCAGAGCACGGCCAAGCGGATGGCGCCAAGGTGCGCATCGAGCTGGGCACACGGGCTCTCGAAACCGCGACGGCTCAAACAGCCGTGCCAAGTGTCCGCGGCCTGACCGTCGTGCCGCTGACCGGGAACGTCACCGTGGAAGTCAGCCCTTATGCGGAGTCGATGGCGAACAACCTGCGGCGGCGTCTGGCCCCGACGCTTCAGACCGGTCGCGGGGAAATGAGTCCGGCCGCCGTGCGCACGGTCGTCGAGCAGGACTTCACCAAACTCATCTTCGGCAGTTTGGCCGTAGTGTTGATGTTGCTGTTCTGGATCTTCGCGATGGTCATCCGCGCCTTCGCCGGCCGCGCCGCCCAGGGCGAACAGCGTGCCGTGATCGCCGAGTCCATCGCCCAGACCCAGAGCCACGCGCGACAGATCGCCGAAGCGCGACTCATGGTCATGCGCGCGCAGGTCGAGCCGCATTTCCTGTTCAACACCCTTGCCCACGTCCAGGCCTTGCAGGAAGTCGATCCGCCCCAGGCGGGCAACATGATGACCCGGCTCATCGCCTACCTTCGCGCCGCCATGCCGGGCATGCGCGAGGCCACGTCCACCGTGGGCCGGGAGCTCGAGGTGGTGCGCGCCTACCTCGATCTGCTCAAGATCCGCATGGGAGATCGCCTCGCCTTCGAGATCGATGCGCCCGAAAATCTTCTCTCCATCCCGCTCCCGCCCACGATGATCGTGACGTTGGTCGAGAACGCCATCAAGCACGGGCTCGAGCCTCGGCGCGAGGGGGGGCGGATCTCGGTCGTTGTGAGGGAAGCCTCCGAGCACGATGGCGACAAACGACGAATCGAAATCACGGTTGCGGACGATGGCCTGGGCCTCGCGGCCGACAGCGGAACGCAAGGCTCCGGCATTGGCCTCGCCAACACGCGCGAACGGCTTCGGATGCTCTACGGCGACGCAGCCTCGCTTGTCGTCGAGCCCAATCTGCCGAGCGGTGTTCGCGCCGTTCTCCGTGTGCCCGAGGACGTGCCCGAGACGGAGCACGCGGATACACCCGAGGCCGCCGCCAACGAGGACGACATCTCCTCCTACACGATCCGAACCACGGTGCTGCTCGCCGTTGTGGGGGGGGTCTTCGGCATCCACCGGCTCTATGTCGGTCGCTACCGCACGGGGGTGGCCCAAGCCGTCCTTGGGGGGCTGACGATCGTCTCCGGGGGTGTGCCGATCTTCCTGATTCCGCTGGTCATGTGGCTGGCGCTCGACATCGCTTGGCTGCTCACGCGGGAGTTTCACGATCGGGAGCACCGTCGCCTCGCACGCATGACCCACGACGAGGCCGTTCCCGCCGAGCGGCGCCTGTTCAAGCGCAGTGCCCGTCGCAATCCATTGGCGAGCCCGTGCTCGCGCGCGCTGACGGTGGTCTTTGCGGTCCTGCTCGGGCTCTTCGGTGCGCACCGCTTCTACATCGGCCGCACGCGCTCGGCGTTCGTTATGCTCTTCACGCTCGGCGGCTTGGGTCTGTGGTGGCTGATCGATATCCTGCGCGCCCTGCTCGGCGACCTCACCGACGCACAAGGGCGACGTGTCAATGAATGGGAGTGAGAAGATGGGTGCCGTCACCGCCGTGCTTGCCGAAGACGAGTCCCTGCTCCGGCAGTTCCTGAAGAGGAAACTCGAACGCCTCTGGCCCGAACTCGTGATCGTGGGCGAGGCGGAAGACGGCGCAAGTGCGAGCGAGCTGATCGCGGCGCTCAAGCCCACCGTCGCCTTCCTTGACATCCGGATGCCGGAGCGTACCGGGCTCGATGTCGCTCAAGACATGGCGGACGCGGCACCGGACACGCACGTCGTGTTCGTCACGGCCTACCACGAGTATGCGGTCGCCGCCTTCGAGCGGGGCGCCGTGGATTACGTCTTGAAGCCCATCGAGGATGATCGCCTCGCCGTGACCATCGCGCGGCTCAAGGCGCGGATCGAGGCGCGGGATGACGAAGCTCCTGGCCTGCCGGCCAACCTCGCGCAGCTCGTGGCCACGTTGAAGCGCGAACTGCGCGGCACCGCGGGCGTCGGCAACGCGGGCGCACCCGACCAGCTGCGCTGGATCAAGGCCTCTCTCGGCAACACGCTCAAACTCATCGACGTCAACGACGTCCTGTTTTTCCATTCGGACGAAAAGTACACACGCGTCGTGACGGCTACCGAGGAGGCGCTGATCCGGAAGCCGCTGCGCGAGCTCCTGGATGAGCTGGATCCCGATCGCTTCTGGCAGATCCATCGCGGCACGATCGTGAACGTCCATGCGATCGCCGGCGTCACGCGCGACTTCCGCGGCGATGCCACGGTCAAGATCAAGGGTCATCCGGAGCAGTTGCGCGTCTCGCGTCCGTTCTCGCATCTGTTCAAACAGATGTAGGCCGGGCTCGGCACGACTGCCACGCGCGCCTTCTACACTCGGAAGGTTGTTCCGCTGCCGAGTCCCGCGCCTCCCGTGAATCGAACGACCCTCCGCTTTCTCGCCGCGCTCGCGGTGTCCCTCGCAACACTTGTTCAGGGGCCCCACGTCGCCGCCAACCCCGTGTCCCCGGCGACTGCGGCGACAGGTTCCAGTGCGTCCGAGGCCACGCCCAAGCGTCCGCGCATCGGGCTCGTTCTTTCCGGCGGCGGTGCCCGAGGACTGGCCCACATCGGTGTCCTGAAGGAGCTCGAGGCCGCCCGCATTCCCGTCGATGTCGTGGTGGGGACCAGCATGGGCTCGATCGTCGGAGGGCTGTACGCGAGTGGCATGTCGCCGGCCGAAATGGAACGCCGGGTGCTCGCGATGGACTGGAGCGCGATGTTCGCCACGCGCCCGCCGCGCGAGGAGCTTGCGCTCCGGCGCAAGGCCGACGACGTACGACTTTCGTTGCCCTTCGAATTCGGCATGCGTGAGGGCACCGTTCGCATTCCCCGCGCGGCTGTGGGCTCGTCCGGTCTCGAGAACATGCTCAAGCAGCTCACGGGCGATCTGCCAGTGAGCATCCAGTTCGACCGGCTGCCCATCCCGTTCCGGGCGGTGGCAACCGATCTCGTGACGGGAGAGGCGGTCGTCTTCAACGAAGGCGATCTGGCCGCCGTGATGCGCGCGAGCATGAGCGTGCCCGGCGCCTTCGCGCCGGTCGAGATCCAGGGCCGACTGCTCGTCGACGGCGGACTCGTCGACAACCTGCCGATCGAACTTGCCCGCAAGCTCGGTGCGGAGATCGTGATCGCCGTCAACATCGGAACACCGCTCCTCAAACGTGAGGAAGTCGGCTCGATCTTTGGCATCGGGATGCAAATGATCAACATCCTGACCGAGCAGAACGTGCAGCGATCGTTGGCGACCCTGACGCCGCGTGACGTGCTGATCGTGCCCGACCTCAAGGAGGTCACCTCGGTGGATTTCGACCGGGGCCCCACGGCCATCGCCCAGGGCGCGGCGGCGACGCGGGCCCTCGTCACGTCGCTCGCCCGCTATGCGGTCAGCGACACCGACTATGTCGCCCACATGCGCCAGCGCAACGTGCAAGGCCTGCCCGAGCGTGTGGATGAACTCCGCATCGAAGGCGCACAGTTCATCGGTCGGGACATCGTCGAGGCGGCACTTGCGGGCAACCTCGGGCAGCGCTTCGATGCGCGACGCATCGAGCGTGATCTCGCGTGGCTTCTGGGGCGGGGTGACTTCGAGCGTCTGGACTACCGCATGCTCAACGAAGCGGGCCGGGGCGTGCTGCTCGTCCGCGTTGGCGAAAAACCTTGGGGGCCGAACTTCTTCCGCTTCGGTCTGGGCTTGAGCACCGACTTCACGGGACAGGGTCAGTTCGTGCTCGTCGCCAACCACACGCGCCGCTGGCTCAATGCGCTGGGTGCGGAATGGCGCAACGAGGCGCAGATCGGGCGCACCCAGCGGATCACGACCGAGTTCTACCAACCCCTCACGGCCTCCGAGTCGTTCTTCCTCGCCCTCGGGGCCGAACGCAAGCGGCGCGTGGGTGACGTCAGCATCAACTTCGGCAACGGTGCGACCACCCGACCGTTCGCCTCCTACGTCGGTGTGGAAACCCGAGCCAGTGCCGAACTCGGCGTTGCGCTCGGCCGCTTCGGAGAAATTCGCGTCGGTCCGGTCTATGAGCGGGTGAGCGTCACGCCGCAGGTGGGTCCGCCTGACCTGCCGTCCGTCCGCGGCTTCAACCAGTCGGGCGTGCGGGCCACGCTCATGATCGACCAGCGCGACTCGGCCACCTTCGCCCGCAGCGGCTACCGCACGGAAGTGGCCGTCCATCGCACGCTCGAAGCCCTGTCAGCGGGCTCTTCGTTCTGGAACTACCGCGTGATGGCCGAGGGTGCGGTGACGTGGGGGGCGCAGACCTTCGACCTGCATCTGGCCCACGCCCGCATCACCGGTCGCGGCAAGCCCGAGTTTCCGCAGTTCGAACTGGGTGGCCTGCTTCAGCTCTCCGGGCTCCGCAGCGGACAACTGCGCGGCGATCGCCTCTATTTGGGGCGCCTCATGACCTTCCGGCGCATCGGCTCGATGGCGGGGTTCGGTAGCGGCGTCTACGTGGGCGCATCGTTCGAATTGGGCAACGCGACCGCATCCGATGCGCGCTTCTCGAGCGGTGATCTCGTCCGCGCGGGCAGCCTGTTCCTCGGGTTGGACACCGCCATCGGGCCGCTGTATCTGGGTTACGGTCGAGCCGACCGGCGCCGCGACAGCCTCTATCTCTTGCTCGGCAGCCCCTGACGCACGAGATTCGCAACCACGGCGGCCCCGATCAGCGCCACGGCGCCGCCGAAGGTGAAGGCCCACGCACCGCCCGCGTGTTCATAGATCCAACCGCTGATCGCTGCGCCCGCAAGTCCACCGACGCCGTAGGAGATGGCGATGTAGAGACCCTGCGCATGGGCGTAATGGGCCGGTGCAAAGAGTGCACGAATGCGCTGCATGGCGCAGACATGGAACACGCCGAAGGTGAACGCGTGCAACGCCTGGGCAGCAAAAGCCACGACGGGCGAGGCGGCGAGCCATCCCGTGAGGATGAACCGAAAGCCGGTGAGCAGGAAGGCGATGAGCATCAGGACGTGGATCCGCTCCGTGCCCTCGACACGCCGCAGGCGCAGAAACACGAGGATTTCCGCGACGACGCCCACGGTCCACAACGTGCTCACACCGATCTTGCCGTAGCCCGACTCGATGAGATGCAGCGAGAGAAAGGCGAGGAAGGGCCCCTGCGCCACGACCATCAGAAAGCAGAGCACGTAGAACACGACGACCTCGCCTCGCCGGAGCAGCGCGCTCAACGGTTCGTGCGCGACGCGCGTCGCCGACACCGACACTTCGGGCAAGCGCTTGGCCGCCCACACGGCTGTCACCATCACCAGCGCGTAGAGCACCGCAAACCAGCCGATCCCGGTCCACTGGAAGATGAGCCCGGAGAGCATGACCCCGGCCACGAATCCAGCCGAGCCGAAGGCGCGGGCGCGGCCGTAGGTCTTCGTGTCATCACCCACGAGCCGCATGAGCAGCGTCTCGTTGAGCGAGATCGCCCCCGCGGTGGCCACACCGATCGCGAACAGCAAGGCACCGAGCCACAGTGCGCCTTGGGCGATGATGAGCAATACGGCGCAAAGCATCGCGGCGGCCACACCGGCGCGAATCCAGACGGCGACCCGGCCGCTTCGATTGGCGAGCTCGCCCCACAGGTTGGGGCCGAAGATCCGGGTCGTGCTCACGAGCGCAATCACGAGTCCGATCTGCGATGGCGTGAGTCCACGCTCGGTGAGCCAGACGGCGAGATAGGTGCTGTAGACCCCGGCACTCGCGAAGTAGGCAAAAAAGAACGTCGCCGAGCGCCAGGCGTCACGTTGCCTGTCCTCATGCGACGCGCTCATGGGCCGGTGTTCACACGATGCCTTGGCGCTTGAGCCGTGCGCAGTCCTCCGACGCGTAGCCGAGCCAGTCGGTCAAGACGCGCTCGGTCGAGGCCCCCAGGGCCGGCGGCGCCATCCGGTAGGTCACGGGTGTCTCCGAGAAGCGCATGGGGCTCGCGACCGTGGCCACCCGTCCGCCGCCCTGCTCGGGCGGTCGATCGAGATCCACCCGGAGCCCGCGATGCTGAACATGTGGATGACTGAACACCTGGGCATAGGTATTGATCGGCGCGTGCGGGACGCCGGCCACAAGGAAGCGTTCGCTCCACTCGTCCATGGTTCGCTTGATGAGTACCGCCTCCATGGCCTCGACAAGTTGAGGGCGGTGGGCATTGCGATCCTTCATCTCGCGAAAGCGTGGATCCTCGGCAAGCTCCGGCACGTCCATCGCCGCGCAAAGCTTGCGCCACTGCCCGTCGTTGCCCGCCCCCACGATCATGTACCCATCGGCGACCCGGAAAGATTGATAGGGCGCAAGATTGACGTGCGCATTGCCCACCCGCCTCGGTTGAACACCCGTGATGAAGTAGCTCGCGATCTGGTTCGCGCCGAATTGCACCACGCTGTCCAAGAGCGCGATGTCGATGCGCTGGCCGCGCCCGGTCCGGTGACGCGCCTCGATGGCAGCAAGGATCGCAATGGTCGCATTGAGGCCGGAAAGCACGTCGGTGACCGCGATCACGACCTTGGTCGGCCCGCCGCCCGGGCCCTCGGGCGGGTCGGCGTGCCCGTTGATGGCCATGAGCCCGCCTTCGGCCTGACAGAGCAGGTCATAGCCCGGTCGATCTGCATAGGGGCCATCCTGCCCGTACGCGGTGATCGAGCAGTAGACGAGCCGCGGATTCAACTGCGCGAGGCTTGCGTAGTCGAGCCCGTAGCGCGCGAGGTCGCCGCGCTTGTAGTTTTCGACCAGGATGTCCGACTGCGCCGCGAGCCGTCGGATGATGTCCTGCCCCTCGGGCGTGGCAAGGTTCACCGTGACCGAGTGCTTGTTGCGATTGCAGCTCGAGAAGTAGGCCGAATCGGTCGTATCGCGCCCTTGGGCGTCCTTGAGCCACGCGGGCCCCCAGGCCCGGGTGTCATCCCCCGTGCCGGGCCGCTCGATCTTGACCACCTCCGCCCCGAGGTCGGCGAGCGTCTGCGTGCACCACGGCCCCGCGAGCACGCGCGTGAGATCAAGCACCCTGAGATGCGCGAGCGGCCCGCTCGGGGCTCCGGTCCTGCCTTCGTTTGCGTTCGTAGAATCCATGCGAGGATTTTGCCCGCGCTCGTGTCGATCACGAGGAGAGCCATGAGCTACTACCGATACCACGTCTTTTTCTGCACCAACGAGCGTGATGACGGTCGCCCGTCCTGTGGCGAGCGCTGCTCGGCCGACTTGCGCGACTACGCAAAGTCGCGTGTCAAGGCGCTCGGGCTTGCCGGTCAGGGACG
>CAZSTF010000012.1:35153-39506 GCA_964609555.1 uncultured Alcaligenaceae bacterium
TGCGCGACTACGCAAAGTCGCGTGTCAAGGCGCTCGGGCTTGCCGGTCAGGGACGGGTGCGTGTGAACATGGCCGGCTGCCTCGACCGCTGTGACGAAGGCCCCACCGTGGTCGTCTACCCCGAAGGCACCTGGTACCGCATCGCTTCGCGCGAGGACGTGGACGAGTTGATCCGCGAGCATCTGCAGAACGGTCGCGTCGTGGATCGGCTCACGATCTGACGACTGTGCCCACCGCCCTGCCCGAAGGCTCGCTCGCCCGCCCCCGACAGGGCGCGCTGCGCTGGTTGAAGCGTCTAGCGCTCGCGCTCGTTCTGCCGATTCTGGCGCTGCTCGTGGCCGTGATCGTGCTGCAGGTGGGCTACCGGCTCACGCCGACCTCGCTCTCCGAGGAAGCCCAGGCGCTCGCCCGCGAAGTCGAACGCCTGCCGCGGCAGACTGACAACGGCTACCGCCTCGCTGGGCTGCTTGCGCCCGAGGGGCTCAACCCCGTGGCCTACGGTCGCTGCGTGACCGAAGCCGAGACCGAAGTCGCCGCCGCGTGGCGGCGAGAAATTCCGCGCGGCCTCGACCCGCGCTCGGACGCGTGGAAGGCACACTACGAGCGGCGGGATGCCGACGCCAAGGCGCGCCGTGCGGTCTGTGCCAATGGACAGCCCGATCTCACGCCGCCCACCGGGGCCGGCTCGCCTCAACTCGTGATCGAACCGGGCTTCGACTGGGCGGCGCTCGTCGCCCTGTCCCCGACGCTCGCGCCCACGGTGGCGAAGCGCGCAGCCCAGGTGCTCGCCGATGCGCCCGCGCGACTCGCCCTGCCCTTCGACGTCCTTTCACTTCAGTATCAGCCACTGCTTACGGCGCACACCGAGGCCGTGACGGCATTCGCCCAGACGTGGGAGCGCGCCGCCGCCCAGGACCGGCTCGCGCTCGTCGCGTCGCTCGGAGAACGCAATCGCCAGTGGGTCGCCTTCGCCAAGGGCGGCCTGATCGATGCCGGCGTGGCCACGGCCGCGCTCGCCCGGCAACTGCTCGTGCTCGACGCCGCGTTGCGGCGCCCGGGCGTCGTCATCGATACGTCCCTCCTTGCCGCCGTCGATACCGCGCTCGAAGCGCTCGATGCCCTGCCCGCATCGCTGGCCGAGGCGCTGCTCGGCGAGCACCGGGCGCGCGCCGATCTGATGGCCTCCTCGCGCGAGGCCATGGTGCAGACGCCAATCCTCGGCAACTTCTCGGGACCGCCAGAGGCGTGGGAGCGCTGGCTGTCCGCCGTGCTCAAGGCGACCATCGACCCCAACGACACCGAGAATGCGTCGGCCCGCTTCACCCGCGCCATGCAGGAGGCTGTGCGATCCCCGACGAGCAGCCTGGCATTTCGCGACGACGGCGTCGTGCGCGCCCTGCCCTGTGGCCAGATCGCGCACGACGCGCTCTTCGCGCCCTGCCTCGCGGTGAGCCGCAATCCCTACGAGCGCCTGCTGCTCGTGATCGGGGCGCCCGCCCACACTGATTTCGGGCTGCGCGTTCATGACCTCCGGAATGCCGCCGCGGGCCTGCGGGCGGCACTTCGGCTGCGTGCGGGGGCGCCGGAGAGCGACGTTCCGCGCGATCTCTACAGCGGCCGCCCGTTCGAGCGCAGCGCGGAGGGCCAGCACCTGCGCGTCCCCCTCCATGCACACCGCAGCGTCTTCGGCCCAGGCCAACGCCTCGCATTCTCGATCACGCCATGACGGCCCCCCACCCCGATCTCACCCTCCACCTCGCGCATGCCTTCGTGCCCTACCCATGGGCCGACGTGCCGAGTGCCCCGGACGGCCCGCTCTCAGGGCTGACCTTCGCGGTCAAGGATCTCTTTGACGTGGCCGGCTACCCGACCGGTGGCGGCAGCCCGCTCCTGCTCGCACGCTCGGGCATCAAGACCACGACCGCCCCCACGGTCGAGCGCCTGCTCGCAGCCGGCGCGCGGTTCGTCGGCAAGACGCACACCGACGAACTTGCCTTCTCGATGAACGGCAAAAACGCGCACTTCGGCATGCCGCTCAACGGCGCTGCGCCGGAGCGCATCCCGGGGGGCTCGTCGAGCGGCTCGGCCAGTGCGGTGTCGCACGAGCTGTGTGACTTCGCGCTTGGCACGGACACGGGCGGTTCCGTGCGTGCCCCGGCGAATCACTGCGGGCTTTTCGGCATCCGGCCAACGCATGGCCGCGTCCCGCTCGCGGGCGCGCTCGATCTCGCGCCCTCGTTCGACACCTGCGGCTGGTTCGCCCGCGATGCGCGCACCTTCGCCCGCGTGGGCCGCGTCCTGCTCGGCGATGATTCCCTGCCGCTCGCCACGCCGCGCCTGCTCTGGCCCGAGGACCTCTGGTCGCTCGTCTCCCCGGAGGTAGCGGAGGCCCTTGGCCCGGCGGCGACGCACGTCGCCGCCGCGCTCGGGGGCGCCGAACCGCTGCCGCGTGTCCGGGTCACACAGCCGACTGGGGAATTCACATTGGAGGCACTCTATTGGGCCTTCCGGCACATCCAGGGCTTCGAGGCTTGGCGAGTCGATGGCCCCTTCATCGAGCGCGACGCACCGCCGCTCGGCCCCGGGGTTGCGGAACGCTTCGCCTGGGCCCGAACCGTGACCGAGGCCCAGAAGGATGCGGGCTGGACGCTTCGCAGCGCCTACACCGATTGGCTTGACGGGCAGCTCGGCCCGGACGGCGTGCTCGTGCTGCCCACCATGCCCGACATCGCGCCCCTGGCCGCCTCGCCCGAAGACGCGCTCCAGGACTACCGCGAGCGGGCGCTACGACTGCTCATGATCTCCGGCTTGAGCGGCCGACCCCAGGTCAGCCTGCCGCTCGCGCGGCGCGACGGCGCGCCCCTGGGCCTCTCGCTGCTCGGCCCGCGCGGAAGCGACCGGGCGCTGCTCGCACTCGTCGAGCGGGTCGCGGAGCCAGCGACCAGAAGGCTCTGAACCTCGGTACCGTCAACCCCGTGCCTGGACACCGCGTTCCAGCGGCCGACCGGCGCATCCCCGCGTCCGGCGGCGTCAGCCCGTGAGGAGTCCATCATGTCCACCCTGCCCCTCGACCCTGTTTCCCTTTCCCGCCGCGGCTTTCTGCATACCTCGGCCGCACTCACGGCCGCGGCGTCCGTGCCGGCGATGAGCCTCCCGCGCGCTGCCGCACCCGACGCGGCAGCCGACCCGGCCGCAATCGATGGCGACCTGCTCGCTGCGCTGGGTGAGCGCCTCGCGCGGGATGCCGTCGAACGTCTCGATGCCCGGGGGTGCGGCCTCATCGTGCACTACCGCGACTGCGCAGCTCCGACGCTCAGCATGCTGCGTGAGGGCCTCCTGCGCGGCTTCGCCTTCGAGGGTGCGACCGTGCGCACCTGGGAGGATGCCTGCGGCGACGCGGCACCCGTGATCGCCCGGCTCACGGTGGAGGATGCCGCGACCGGCCGCACGGTACTCGCCGAGATCGATGCGACGGCGCTGTCGGTGGTCGCGATGATCGAGGCGGCTGCCGCAAGCCCAGTGACGCGCAAGCAGGCGCTCATGGTTGCGCCCAGCGAGGGGCTCTACCGCATGACCGCGTTGGCCTGAAGCTGCCTGCAGCACGCTACCGAAGCGCCCCAAGGGCGCGCTCGAGGCGGACCACCGCCTCCTCGAGCGCCTCGCGTCCGACGGCGTAAGCCAGCCGGACGTGTTCTCGCGCCCGATGGCTTCCGAAATCGATGCCGGGGGCAAAGGCCACGCCCGCGCGTTCGAGCATGTCGAGTGCGAAGGCTTCGCTGTCCTTGGTAAATCGGCTGACGTCGGCATACACGAAGAAGCCGCTGTCGGGCACGAGCGGGATGCCGAAGCCGAGTGCGCGAAGGGCCGCGACGAAATAATCACGCCGCGCTTCGAACTCGCACCGCCGGGCTTCGGCCACCGCATAGCCGGCCTCGGTGAAGCAAGCCAGTGCCGCGTGCTGCGCCACGGCCGAAGGCGAGATGTAGAGGTTCTGCGCGAGGATTTCGAGCGGACGCACCGCCTCGGCAGGCGCAACCAGCCAGCCAAGACGCCAGCCGGTCATCGTGAAGTATTTCGAAAAGCTGTTGACCGAGAAGACCCGGTCGGAGTGGGCGAGCGCCGTCGCGGGCGGCGCATCGTAGTTGAGGCCAGCGTAGGTCTCATCCGAGATGACCGTTCCCCCGAGGGCCAGAACGGTATCGACGATGCGTGCAACCTCTTCGGGGGTCGCGCTGGTTCCCGTCGGATTCGACGGTGAGGCAAGGATCACGCCCCGGGTCCGCGTGCTCCACGCCTGCTCGATCGCCCGCGCGCTGAACTGGTAGCGCGCCTCAGGCCCCACCGGCACGAGGC
>CAZSTF010000013.1:0-3283 GCA_964609555.1 uncultured Alcaligenaceae bacterium
TCGCTCCGCGCCAACGCGAGTGGTCTGTTCACCTACACGTGGGGCAAGGGCGAGGTGGTCAAGGCCATCCTGAGCGCGAGCCAGACCAAGGGGCAGACCCGAACCATCGCGCAACCGACGTTGATCACGGTGGAAAACCAGAAGGCCACCTTCAACTCGGGAAAGCAAGTGTCCGTCCGCACGCAGACGTCCACCGGCACGGGCACCGTGGCGGGCACCGACTCCTTCCAGTACATCAACACCGGCATCAACATCAACTTCACGCCACGCGTGACGGGGCGCAATATCCTGCTCGAGATCCAGCAGGAGATCAGCGACTCGCAGCCGTCCAGCAATGCCGGCAATCCGAACCCCGACATCCTCCGCCGCGCCGCCTCGACCACGGTCATGGTGAGCTCGGGCGACACGATGCTGATGGGGGGGCTGTTCGAGGAATCAGGCGGCAACGGCAGCTCGGGCTTTCCACTGTTGTCCACCATCCCCGTGGTGGGGGGGTTGTTTGGCCAGCAAACCTGGAATCACAACCGCAGCGAATTGGTCATGCTCATCACGCCGCGCATCCTCGAAAACGAGGAGGACACGCGGCAGGTCGTCGATGAGCTCCGCAAGCGGCTGCAGGCGATCGAGCGCAACGCCCCGAGCGCATCCACCGAAGTGCTGCCGACACGCGCGACCGATCGCGAGCGGGTCGCTCGGGAGATTCGTGAACTCGACCGTTCCCTCCGGGCCGGCGAAACCCCAAGGCAACCCGACGCAGGCGGACGCAACTGACCGGCTGTCGACGCTGTCCGAAGCGTCATCCGCCGCACTCCATCACCACCATGACTGACACAGTGACCCGATCCAACTCAATCTTCAGGCTCGACGCACCCCCGTCGTTGATTGCAGTCTTTGTTGCCGCCGTGTTCTCGGCTGCGGTTGGCGCGTCCACGGCGACGCCCGAGCCTCCCAAGCAGGACGCAGCCGCCAGTGCCCCGATCGGTGCGGCGTCCACCCAGGCGACCGAGCCCGGCGGTGCCTTGGAGCCACCCCGCCGTCGCTGGGAGCCGCCGCCCCCTCCGCCTCCGGCCACCGAGCGCGACCTCAAGCAGCAGGAAATGGTGGTCAAGCGTGCCGCTGCCCGCTGGGAAGCCATCCGCGCAAAGCAGTACGACCGGGCGTACGAGTTCCTGAGCCCCGCGGGGCGCCTCGTGGTCGCCAAGGAGCGCCATATTGAGGCACTCAAGGGCTTGCCCGTCTTGGATGCGCAGGTGACGGATGCGCTCTGCCGCAACGACAAATGCCGGGTCACCGTCATGCAGACGGTTGAAATGACGGTGCCACGTGTTGGAAAAAAACAACTCCGATCCGCCGCCTTTGAGCAGTGGATCGTTGAAGGCGATCACCTCTGGTTGCTCGTGCGTACCGACTGAGATATGCTCTCGCCGGTAATCATTGGATTCAATTACGTCAGAGGCGCTCGTCGGGCCATCCGCCGAAGGCGCCAATGGCCCCAAAACAAGCATTGCTGTTGGTTCTAGGTTCGCGATTCAACTCAGGAGTCAGACTCTCTATGAAACTGTTCAAACAAAAAGCACTCGCGTCTGCGGTCGCAGCCAGCGCAGTCGTCCTGTCGGGCGCGGCTGGTGCCGTCGCCGTCAACCCGGACGGCCTCGGCGAAGCGCTGATCTACCCGTACTACACCGCGCGTGCCTCCCAGGACACCCTGCTGTCGGTCGTCAACACGACCAACAATGCCAAGGCTGTCAAGGTCCGCTTCCGTGAAGCGCGCAACTCAAATGACGTTCTTGACTTCAACCTCTACCTGTCGCCGTTTGACGTGTGGACGGGTCGTGTGTCGGCCAAGGACGGCGGTGCCTACCTCCAGACGAATGACACGTCCTGCACCAACCCGCCCAAGTCCGCCTGGGTGAATGAGGGTGGTGGCGTGTTCGGTGTTGGCTTCTTCAACTACGACTACGTCGCAGTGGATGGTGTCGCTCAGAACCTTGACCGTACGCTGGAAGGCTACGTCGAGATCATTGAGATGGCCACGATCACCACGGCCTCGCCGCTGTTCACTCTGATCAAGCACGTGAACGGCGTGGCGCCCTGCGGCGCAGCCCTGACTCCGGCTGGTGCAATCACCGGCACGGGCATCTTGCCGCCGTCGGGTGGTCTGTTCGGCGCCGGCGCGCTGCTCTCCACTACTGCTGCTGGGGCCAACGGGGGAATGTCGACGGGCTACGGTGCGCTCGCCTACAACGGCTTCAACCGCACGGCCGAGATCTTCTCGCCGTCGGATGCCCGTCCGAACTTCGCCGACCATAATTCCTGCAGCGCCACGCTGTCCGACTCTCGTTCGGTCTACGTGATTGACACAGGGGCGGCCTGCACCACGCTCGACAAGGCCGAGGCGTTCGCGCTCACGAACATGGCGTCCAACATCCATGGCGAGTACAGCTACATCGGCGACGCATCGATCCACGGTACCGACTGGATCATCACGATGCCGGGCAAGCACTATTTCACCAACACCTCTACGCCCGCAGCGATCGCCCACGGCCAAGCTCCCTCGGGCGGTCCGGCCATCCCTCCGTTCACCCGCATGTGGTCGCCCACGACCCGCACGGCGTGTGAGGCGGTTGGTCTGACTGTCTACAGCCGCGAAGAGGATACTGCGCTGCCAGGCGGCCCCGGCTTCTCGCCGCGTCCTCCGGGCGACGAACCGCAGTCGCTCTGCACCGAAGTGAACGTGATCAGCTTCGGCGAAGTGTCCACGACCAAACCGAGCGCCGTGTTCACGTCGCCGCTGGGTCTGTGGTTCAATCCGAGCGTTCTACCGGCGGCTCGCCGCGGCGCCGGTTGGCTTGACCTGAACCTCGCCACGAGCGCGACGCGTCGGATCGTCGGCACCCTGACCGCGGGCTTTGACCTCACCACCGGTGCTGCGACTGGCGTCGCGGGTGCTCCGGTGACCGTTGCTGGTCTGCCCGTCGTTGGCTTCAAGGCTTCTGTCTCGAAGTTCCAAGCTGGCACAGCCACCACGCCGGCCAATAACTACGCTGATTCGGCACCGCTCGTCTTCGGTCGCCGCGT
This sequence comes from uncultured Alcaligenaceae bacterium, assembly GCA_964609555.1. GTDB lineage: Bacteria > Pseudomonadota > Gammaproteobacteria > Burkholderiales > Casimicrobiaceae > Casimicrobium. The sequence goes on from CAZSTF010000013.1 coordinate 3,079, forward strand.
CACGCAGTAAAACGGTTGTCAGCGGCTCACCACCGCACATCCAAAGGCGGGCTTCGGCCCGCTTTTTTTTGCTCGTATAATTCGGACGTGTTCTGCGCCCCGTGACAACGACGCCGGCGAGCGTCTTCACGATCGCGCGACGCGCTACGGGGGAAAGTTTGCAACCGGCGTCGACTCGGACGCGCGTTCACATTTCTTCATGGCA
>CAZSTF010000013.1:3383-36201 GCA_964609555.1 uncultured Alcaligenaceae bacterium
GGGAAAGTTTGCAACCGGCGTCGACTCGGACGCGCGTTCACATTTCTTCATGGCAGTCAAATTTCGATCCCACTTCGCCGTCGTACTCGGGCTCACCGCCGCTCTGACAACACTTGTGGCCCCTCAGCATGCAGGCGCTCAAGGCGCATGCGCAACGGTTGGCATCTGCACAAGTGGAAGCACACTTGACGAGTTCCGGCACAAGCCGAGTGGCGTTCACTTCTACACGGCATGCGTTGAGGAGAAGACGACTCTCACGGGTCTGCCCGATGTCTTCGAGGCCACCGGCCGTGCAATACCCTACTCTCCGGCAACAGGGTCACTTACCACACCGCTCACACGCTTCTTCCTGAGCGGCGGGACGCTCGCAGCGAATCGCCACTTCTATACCGCGATCACGCCAGAGGTTGGTAACCTCGGGCTTAACGGATTCAACTGGGGTTTCCAGATCTGCTCCGAAGGCGAGCGCGGACGCGCGTTTGAACCGCAGGGCCTTGTCACGTCGGCCGCTCCCCCCCCCATCGACCCGCGCCTCATTCTGGTTGCCGCCACCAACGCGTACTGCGGCCGATCGCAAATGCCGGTCTGGCGCGTCCTGCAGGCGAACCCCGTGCAACATCGCCTCTCCCACCGGTTTGAAGACTACCTCGCCGACCTGAGCGCCCCATCGGCGGATGACGAAGGCATTCGCCTGTGCTTCGCTGCACCTTGGGCTACGGTGCAGACGCAAACCGCGGCTCCATCTGCAGCTCTAAGCGACGCAACCGATCGAGAAGTCACCATTTCGGTGACTACTCCAGACAGTGCGACAGCAGTTCAACTGGGCATTGCCCTGCCCCCGAACGTCGAGGTCACTGGCTATGCCGATCTGCTTTCAACCGGATGCACGGCGTCTGGCACAGCCGCCATTGGGCGTCTCGTCCAGTGCAACCTCGCAGCAAGCGCCTCACTAACGCGCACGGGCAAACTGCTCGTTCGTGCAGGTTCAGGCTACAACAGTGCGCTACCGGGCAGCGTGCGCACCTACGCTGTCGCGAGCACGGCTCCGTCCGGCATCGCTGCAAACGCCCGTGCGTGTACCGGCACCGACCGGCCAATCTATGGCTGCAGCACGGCCAATCTTCCGACAGGAACGCCGGCGGCGACCGGCCTTCCCGCATTCACAGTCGGCTCGGTGACTCTCTCAGGCCCCGCCGCGACGACGGGCGGTGGCACCGGAACGCTGCAGGTCCCTATCACCACCGCCAACGCCGCAGATGCTGGTCGGACCATCCGCGTTTACGGTGAGTCGTCCGCAGTAGCATCAGGGCTCTTCAGTGCCGCGGGACAGGTCGACGCCACCCTCCCAGCCAACGGCAGCACCGTCAACGTGCTGGTGCCCATCGCCTCGGGGAGCAACCCCGCGGACCTGCGCGCATGCGTGACCACACCGGAACTCGCAAGCGGCTTCCGGGCCTACGAGGCTGGCTGCAACAACCCCGCCAACAACCGCAAGAGTCCAATCCTCAATGCGGCCTCCTTCGGCACACCTCCTGCAGCTTCGCTGGCCGTCGGTGTCTACAGTTTGCCCGTCGGTACAGTCGGACTCAACTACGTGGGGAGTTACTACTGTACGGGTCCCGCTGGTCTGACATGTACAGCCGACGGTCTACCCATCGGACTGAGTGCATCATGCGGCCCGCTGTTCGGTTCCATTATGGACTGCGTCATCACCGGCACACCAACCAGTGCAGAAGTGCGCAACGTGATTCTCCGCGCGTCCGCACCTGGCCTGTCGCCGGTCACCCGTTCCGAAGTCATCCAGATCCAAGCCGGCACACCGCCGCCTGCCTCAATCACAGTCAATCTCGGGCCGCCCAGCGTGACAGTGCTGGCCGCTGGCGCGACCAACGCCATCCGTGTCACTGTGCAGGCTCAGTCCGACCCCGCTGGCGGGATGAACCTACTCGTCTATCTCAAAGACAGCGTCTCAGGCTCATGGACGCAGGTCGGCGGTCAGAACGGTGCAAACCTGAGCATCAGCCCCCAGACATTCACTTTCGACCTCACGACACCGAGTTCGACCTTCCAAATCAGGGTCTGTGCAACGAATTCAGGTCGTCCTATCCTCGATTGTGGCAATGAGGCGAGCGACCGGCCATCCGGCAACCCTGCCTACACTACAAGCAGCACCATAAACGTCGGGCCGCCGCCCGCTCTGGTCAATGCAACTTGGGCTGCCCAGCCCACAGCGCTCGCTGTCGGTGCGGTTGGCGCCTACGCCGTCGCAGTTCGCTCAGCAGACGCCAGCAACCTCGCGACCGGACCGCTGTACGCGCATATCCAACTACCAACAAACTGGTCGCTCGACACGGCGTCCAGTCCGGGCTGCACTCAGACCGGACAACGCGCAACCTGCCCGATACTTCTCTCAGGTCCACTGTCCGCCACCACGCCGGTCAGCGTCAGTTTCGGTCTGCGGGCGAACGCTCGGTCCGGCGGTATTGCTGGCACACCAGCCCTCACCGTCAATTCAGGCGCGACCCCGCCCGCTGCGATTCTTTGCTCCCCTCCGACCGCCTCCTGCATCAACGGCGGTGCCGTGACACCAACTTTCTACGACCTGCTGCCGCAAACGACAGGCACGACCCCGCCTCCGATCGGGGGGACCTCGATCGTACGATGCGTGCGCGACGGATCCGAACCGCCGCCAGCCGATGCCGGTTGCCGCCTCCAGGTGACCTACACGGACTCAACCACTTCCACCAGTCTCACGGTCCCTTACAGCATGGCGGCAACCCCGACTGCCGAACTGCTCGTCTGCGCGGCGGATGCCCCCGGTGATGCCTCCTGTGCCCTACGTCTTGTTGCCGACAAGACCGCTCAGATCTTCCGACTTACCGCGCTGGACGGCACCTCCGCGCTGGACAACAACCCGGACAACAACGCGCGCAACATCTACGATGTGACGCCGCCGCCCCCGCCGACGATCAACGTCAGCGGTCTCGTGCCGGGGACCCAAGCCGCCCCCTACAACGGCAGCTTCTTCTGCGAAGGAACACTCGCCGTGGAGAACCTGACGTGCGACGTCGGCGCGCTCCCGGCCGGTTTGACGCGTGGCACGTGCTCAACCACGACCACCGCCAGTCTGCGGCGCATCACGTGCCCGGTCACGGGCACGCCCAGCGCGCAGGGCACGTTCACCGTGACCATCACGGCGACAACAACCAACACCACCCCCTCGACCGTCTCTGCCAACGCTTCGCTGACCGTGGGCGCCCCAATCACAGGATGCACTCCCGTCACCGGGGCCCAGCGGCTGGAAGCGGTACGCCCGGGCGATGAGCGGCTCCGGCAGCGCATCAACTTGGCCAACGGCACGTACTACATCGAACTCACCCCGCATCCCGACTGGCGCAAGGGGCCCAACCAAGTGCCCGACTCCTCGTACTTCCGGTTTGAAGGCGGCCACCCGTCTCAGATGGACCGAGTCATCTCGGTATCGAAATGTCCAGGAGACGTAACGTCCGACGACGAAACGCTTGAAGTGATCTCCGGCGAGGCCGCTGCATTCGGCACGTATCTTTACTTCTACGGGTTGCCTGCGTCCTCACCTGCTGTCCGCGCGGGTCCCCCAGGGCCCCGTACGAGTGGGCTGCCTGGCTTGCTTGGCGGCACGACGTGGTACCTCAACATTCGCCAGACGCGTTGTGAGGAACCCGTTGGCGTTCCCGCGCCAACGTGCGGCATGATTTACGACGTCATTCCCTGACGCCGAAACCTCGTTACGGTAGTCCTACGCTTTCACATTGTGCAGACGCGCTCGCTCGCCACACTCATCCTGCTTGCCTCATTCCTCGGCCATTCAGTGGCGGAAGCTTCAGCCAACGCAGGCGCATCACGGACCGTCGCGGCGCGCGCGGGCGACGAGACAGCAACCCTGGCTGACTTGGAGGGGGCCCTTCACGTCTTCACGCTGACTGGAGACAAGGAAGCGATTAAATCGGCGACCCAGCGCAAGGGCGCTGCGGAAGCGGTGCTCCGACCCAAGCAGCTCAATGCCTCCGGCCTCATCAAGAAGGAATCACTCGAGGCGCAGCGCTACATTGAACAACAGGGACGCTCGGGCGCGATGAAGGGCTGGCTGGATCTGAAGGAAGCCCAGGCATTGGCCAAGCTCAATTCCGAGCCCGCCTTGCTTGAGCAGCGCGCCCGCGAGCTGTACCTGCAACGTCAGGAGCGCTACCGTGCCCCGCCGGAGGCCAACGTCACGCTGATCCTGATCGACTCCTATCGAAGGGGATTCGAGGACGCTGCACGCCGGGTCACGGAAGTCAGCCGACGAATCGCCGAACACACGGGCGACTTCAACGCGCTCGCTGAAGAATTGACGGACGATCCAGCGATCCGCGCCAAGAGCGCGGTCGCCACGATCGATGTCGTGCCGCAGCAGGCGGATCCGCCCCTACGCCGTGTTGTCTTCGAAGTGATGAAACCGGGCGAAGTCAGTGGCCCCCACGCCACCAACTACGGCTTGGTCTTCGTGCGGCTCAATCGCATCAAGCAAGGGGGGGTTACGCCGTTCGAGGAACTACGGGAAAAACTCATCGACGAGATCCGGACCGAAGTGGCCAAGAAGGCGCGCATGGATGCCTTCGCGTTGATCGCTTCCCAGCCAGTCGAGTTGGTTGAGCCGTCTGCGTCGACAGGCAAAGCCGCCATCAAGATCGACTCCGCCGCAGCACCCAAATCCCCGGCACGCAAGTGAAGCAAGGCTTCAGCGCCCAACCGCAGGCGGAGCGTTGGTTGAACTGACACGCGCAGAACAGGCCCTCCGCGCCGCAGGGCGCGGCAACTGGCTGGAGACGCTTCAGCATCTCGCCGCCATCCCGCCAAACGCGTATGACCTGCGCCTCGTCCTTGTCGAGACTCAGGCGCTCGCGAACACGAAAGGTGCCCACGTCGCGCTCGAACGGTTGACGAGCCACGGTCTGCCCGGCGGACTTCGCAGTCCTGCACCCCATCCCGCGATCGACTTGCTCGCCACACGCCTTCTCCTCGCAATGGGGGAATGGGAGCGCGCGGAACAGCACGCGCGAAGGGCTTCGACGAGTTCGATCGATGCACTGGCGACTGAGGGCTTGGAACTCTGGGCCATTGCAGCCAACCACTCCGGCCATCACGTTGACTGTCTGCGGGCGGCACGGCAGCGAGCGCGTTCCATGCGAAGCGCGCACTTCATCGCGTTGACGGCCTTGGAACAGCTCGAACGCGCAGGGCGCCTGCCCTCCAACTTGAGAGATGAAATCGAAGGCGACGAGCCGGCCCGGCGAGAGGTTCTCAGCCTCGTCGATGCTCATGTCTGCCGTCATGCGCCCGACCTGGGGCCGACACTCCCCCGAGATCTGTGGCCGGACCCACAGAGCTTGCGTGTGCCACGCACCGTCGCCACGTATCTCCGGCTGCCGGACCTCTACCCGACCGCTGAAGCGCGTCAATTGCGTCTCGACGGCTTGGCAAGACGCGTGCGTGAAATGGCCGACGTCGCCGAGGCGTATCCGTTGCCCCTGACCTCAGTGTCTGCCGTGCCGTTTCGGCTGGCCTACCAGGTTGAAGACCACCTTCCGGTTCAACGGGACTGGAGTCGCTTCGTCCACGCCGTTGCTGCAAACGCTACGCCGTCGGGCGAGGCCCTAGCGCCGACTGGGCCTGTACGACTTGCGCTCATCTCCGCCCACCTGCGTGGCTGCACGGTGCACAACTACTTCGCCGCCTTGTACAGCGCGATCAGCGAACGGCTGCCCGAGGTGGAGTTGATCCTCATCGCGCTGGGTCGAACCGATGCCGAGACAGAACGTCTCGCCCACAAGGCAGCGCACTACCTCGCGCTTCCTAACGACCATCGGGCCGTCGCGACGGCTACAGCCTTCCTGAGGGAGCAACGAGCCGCCATCTGCCTGTTCCCCGAAGTCGGCATGGAGCCCGTCGTCAACCTGCTCGCTGCGCGCCGTCATGCGCCCGTGCAGATCAGTCTCTGGGGGCATCCAGCGAGCACCGCGCTCAGCACGATCGACGCGTTCATCAGCATCGATGCTGCCGAGCCCCCGGATGCCGAGACGCATTACACCGAACCCCTGATTCGCCTTCCCGGGCTCGGCACGCGATTCAACGACCAACCGATCCCATCAACGTCGCAGCATTGCCGCAGCGACCGACCGCTGACGTTGGTCTGTGCCCAGTCTGCCTTCAAATGGCAGCCCGAATTCATCGCGGCCCTCGGGCAGCTCCTCGCCCGTGTGCCGCAAGCACGGTTGCTCGGCTTTCTCGGTGTGGAGAGCACGACCGAGCGCGCTCTCCTCGACACGCTCGCCCGCGCATGGACGCGATACGGCGTCGATCCAACCCGGCGCGTCATTCTCCATGGGCGCAGCGACCGCCCGACCTTTCTCAGCCGCCTCGCCGAGTGTGATGTCGCGCTGGATTCCTTCCTCTTCTCGGGCGGGCAAACCACATTCGACTCGCTGAGCGTGGGGCTGGCCCCCATCACGCTACCCGGCGCACGAATGCGGGGCCGTCAGACCGCGGCTGCCCTGTCTCTGCTTGGGATGGAGGACGCCATCGCAACGTCCTCCGAGGACTGGATCAAACGCGTCGCCGCGCGCTGCGCGGATCCCGCACTCCGACAGTTCGATCGGGAACGAATCCACGCCAGATTGCCGCACGTGCTGAATGACGCAGCGCCGATCGATGCCTTCGTCCGCTGGATCGACGCCATCGCCCAAGCCGTGACCGTTCACGGGCAAAGCGGACGCGACGCAATCGATCTGGCGAGACAAACGATGGCTGCGAGCGCTCCCTAAAATCAGCTCTCTGCGTATCGCTGCGTCGACGGACCGCAGCTCCGCAACCCGCGCCATCCCCTTGGCTGATTTTCAGTCGTCGGCTGCCACGCTGCCGATGGCAGGCGGTCACCACGCACCGTCTTTCTTCCCATTTCGCTCATGAATCAACGCAGCTTCAGTGAACTCAACGACTTCGTCCGCCATGGACTGCGCAACGTCGAGGCGCTGATCCACAAGGGTGATCTTCGACCCGCTGCACAGACGCTCAACGTCCTCCAACGCCAGGCGCCCAACGACTGGCGCATCCACCTGATTGCGATCCAGTTGGCAGAGGCCGCAGGCAATCCCGCTGCCGCCCGGGAAGCGGCGCAGCGTGCGGTCACCATGGCCCCCGAGGCATCAACCGCTCTCATCGAGTGGGCACGGGTTCTTGCGCGCGACGGCGAACACGACAAGGCGTTGGACGCCGCGCGAAAGGCGGCCGGCAAGGTCACCGACGACGACGATCTGGTCCTGTCCCGTGTGGTCGGCGTCGCAAATATCGCGGGGGACTGGGACTTGGCGAAGCAGACGCTGCTGCGCGTTCTCTCCGTCCGACCCAACGATCACAACGTGCTCCGCGCCCTCGGCTACAACGCCATCAACCGCCGCGCCCTCGATGAAGGCATCGAGTGGTTCGGCCGCGTGCTCGCGGACCTGCCGGAAGACGAGGTTGCGCTCGCTGGCCGTGCCTGGGCGCTGCTCGAGCAGGGCAAGAACGAAGCCGCTGCTGCCGATTACCAGACCTTGCTCCGGCTGCGCCCCGATTTCCCCGAGTACGTCTACCACTGTGCCATTGCCCGCGGCGAGACGCCCGACACGCAGCCCAACCTCATCACCGAACGCATCGTCGCGGGATACGCGCAGCAGTTCGACGAGTTGGTCGTCCATCAGCTCGGTTACTACGCGCCCCGTCGAGTCGCAGAGATCATCCATGAAACCTGGCCTGCCAAGAACGCCTCGATCCTCGACCTGGGCTGCGGGACAGGCTTGCTGGGGGTGTACCTCGGGCCGATCGAGGGCAGCCTCGTCGGCGTCGACTTCTCGCAGACCATGCTCGATCAGGCCAAGACACGCGGCTACGACCGGCTGCACAAGTGCGACCTGCGCGATGCGCTGCGCGATACGCCGCCGCTCCAGTACGAGGTGATCGTCGCCTGTGATGTGTTCATCTATGTCGGTCGACTCGAGCCGCATGTGCCCGACATCATGCGCATCCTCCGACCCAACGGCATGGTGGCACTCACCTTCGAGCAGTCGGAAACCGCCCCATTGGATCTCCGACGCAGCGGACGCTACGCCCACTCGGTCGACGGTGTGACGCACGCGCTCGAGGCCGGCGGATTGACCGACGTCCGCATCGAACCGATCACCCTCCGTCATGAGGCGGGCGTGCCGATCGCCGGCTTCATCGCGACCGCGCGAAAGCGCTCATCGGCCTGAAGTCGGTTAATCCACCCACGCAGAGAGATCGCAGCCGGGCAGCGCCTCCGCGAGCGTGATGACGCTGCTCGGGGCCCCGGAAATCGGTGCAGAGAACAGGCTGTAACTGAGCGGGGGAAGTGCGCGCTCCGCGCGAAGCGCGAACGAGGTTGCTGATGCAGACGGCGACGAGAGCGCACGTTCGAGATCGGCTGAAGCCGTTTCGGTGCAGCGAAACAGCAGCATGAGGAACCGTGTGTCGGAACGCTCAGCGGGCCGTGGGTTCCGCGCGTCGGGGTCGGGCAACGCCTCGATGCGTGTACCCGCGACGAGACCGGCAGGAAGGTAGTACGAATAGCGCGCCCCCTGGCGCCAAGACAAGACCTCGTTCGTCCGACCCGGCGGCGTGACAGTGACAACTGCCCGAGGCAACTCATCGACCCGGTAGCCCGCGAAGGTCATCACCGCGGAGCGAGTCGATGGCCACTGCGCCGATCCCGAATCCGTCACCGAAAAGCGGGGGAGGGCCACAGCCTCATCCGATGCGGCCGCACCGAACCGGGGACACGCGGAAAACGCGAGGCGCAGCGTCAAATCCCGCAGCCAGGCCTCATCGAGCCCCACGAACCGACGGCTGTCGCATCCTCCCGGGCCGGCAACGAAGTCCCGGTACCAGAACAGCGCCGATGCAATCGGAATGTCGATGCGGGTTGCCGAATGCGCCCCCGGCAGAAAGAAGCCGCGCGTTTCGACGCGATACTGCTCCGTGCTCATGACGATCCGCTTGAGCGCAGTGGGCAGCGCGAGCGCCAGCATCGAAAGCGTGCCGATCGCCAGCCAACGCCCTCTGGCAGCGCCCCGAATCGCTCCGGCAGCCCCCAGTCCCGAAAGCAAGGCGAAGGGCGGCCAGAGCGCATCGAGGTACCAAAACCCCCATGCATCGAGCAGCGCGGTCGACACGACCAGCATGCCACCCACAGCGAGCAGGAAGGCCCACGCGAAGCGGTGACCCAGCCGCCAGAGGACGACCACGCCCACTGCGGCGCACACGGAGGACAGCATGGCCACGCCAGTGATCACGGGCTTGCCGACGAGACCGACGAGATCCGGCAGCGCGCGCAGATGAGTCCACGGCGTTGACCAGAGCGCGACCCACTGTGATGGCGAAGCGAGACGGCCCAATAAGCTGTCCAAGCCGAGCGATCGCCCGGCTGACGCCGCCTCCGGCGCATGAAAGCCATGCGCTTGAGCCCAGAGCGCCAGCAGGACGGACAGACCGAGCCCCGTCGCCCAGAATGCCTTCGATTTCCGTACTGGCTGCTGCAGGAGAACTGCCGCCGCAAGGGCCGGACCCGTAAACGCGAAGGCCGACGGATGCATCGTCACCGCCACGGCAGCACTGGCCAGCATCGCGGCGGGTGCCCAGCCCGGATGGCGTTCGATCGCAAGCCACGCCGCGAGAAAGAAGTTCACTCCGGCAAAGGCGAGCGCCGGATTGCTGACGCCCGGGAAGATGATCACCGCATGGACGGGAAACGCGAACGCGAGGTAGCCGCAGGCCGCGAGTGCGCCGAAGCGCTCCCGGACGGCCGCCGCGAGCGCACCGACCGACGCGAGCGCGCAGACACCGACGAACGCGAAGACCGCGAGCTCGTGCGCTGCCCACCGGAGCGGCAGCGCCAGCCACTGAAAGTAGAGCGCGGGCAGTTGCAGCCAGCCGGCGAAGGGCTGGCTGACCCAAGTGCTCGCTTCGCCGCGTGCGATGGTCAACGCAACCTGATAGTCGCGGATGTTGTCGACGGTGTGGAGCGTCGTGCCCAGTCCCGCCAAAAGGAGCGCCGCCCATGCGCCGAGCATCAACCCCATCCAGAGCGTGACCGCCGCACTGCCCGGCCGTTGCGCCTTGGCGACCATCAGACTGTGCGCCCCGCGCAAGTGTGTGCCGTCGATGACGTCAGCCGAGCGTCACCGTGGAGCGCACCGTGCCGGCACGGTCGGTCCGCGCCGTGCACACGATCTCCGTCCCCGCCTGGGCGCGCACCACCCAGCGGAACCGATGCCGATCCGGCGTCGCGTTGCCGCCGGGGAAGAAGCTCACCAGGGTGTGCACGTTGTTGCGCCCTTCGAGCTGCGGCCCTTCCATGCGGACCTTGCCCTCCACGAGGAGGGCCCCATCGGGCAGCGAAATCTCTCCGATGACGCCTCGCGGCCGCACCTTGTCCCGCGCGAGTTTGCTGACGTCCGTGGGCAGGTAGCCCGTGTTGTGGACGCCGAAATCGATGCGCCAGAGGTCGTTGCCGAGAGCGGTGACCTGTGTCGAGTGGTGCTCGAGCTTGGGCGACATGAGCGCCATGAAGACGAGCCAGTCGGGCAACTTCGCGACCTCCCGCTCCATGAGGTGCGCCGGCGGATTGGAGAACACATGGAATCGGTTCCAGCCACCCAGTTCGACCGGCCCGAGATCCGGGTGGTCATAGGCGTACCAGTCCACGTAGCCGTGCCCCTTGTGGACCTCGTCGGTCCAGCGCAGGAGCTTCAGGTCATCCTCGACCGGATGGTCGCGGAACCAGTCGATGTACTTGTAGCCTGTGATGCCGGCCTCGCGCATCGGACACCAGATCTCGACGACCCACGCGTAGGAGCCGAGCTCGGTGTAGAGCCAGTCTTGGGTGCCGGTGATGACTTCCTTCGGGTGGTACTTGAACTCGTGGAAGACGCTGATGGCCGGATAGCCCGTGAGTTCTTCGCCCTTCTTGCCCTGCGTCTGGAAGACCCACAGGTCTTCGGGCGGCATCTCGTCATCGGGCTTGGTCCCGAAGGGCCTGAGCAGCACGCCGCTCCACGTGTGGAAGAACGTGCCACCGCAGATGTTGCGATGGCGGTTGATGAATTCCACACAGGCGCGCACTTCCGGCTCACTCGTGGGGAAGTCGCCGGCGCCGAGTTGCTTTGACTCGGGGCGCCACTCTTCCGGGAAGTTCCGGTTGAGATCAAGGCCTTGCTTCGGTCGCGGCACCGGCAGGTTGAAGCCGTCGTAGTTCTTCACCCGCCCTTCGGTCACGATCCGGTAGTACTCGCCCCCGGCTTCCGTCGGATCGCGCCGCACCATGAGACGCGGTTCAGCCGGATGCTTCTTCCACGGGCCGTTCGGATCCGGGATGCGCATCATCAGGATCCGGCCATCGCCGTCCACATCCTCGACTTCGAGACCCTCGATTGCATCCTCGTCGAACGGGTAGGGCCGGGTCGAGGAGCGAATGAAGCGTGGCTTGTCCGCGAGCGCCCATTCGGCGCCATCCGGGTTGACGCGCGGCAGCACGTAGAGGGTGCGTGTGTCGAGCAGGCGGGTGATGTCCTCGCGCTTGCCGTAGTTGGAAAGCACCGTGTCGATGAGCTTGAGCGCTGCGACCGACCCCGAGAGCTCGGTCGCGTGGATATTGGCATCGACGTAGTAGGCCGGCTTGTCGCGGTCGTTGCCGGTGGCGAAGTTGGTGAGCGTGACGCACCAGATCGGACGGCCCTCGAAGCTCGCACCGATGGGTTCGAGGCGACTGAGCCCCGGGTGGGCATCCACGGCCTTGCGCAGGAGCTCGGTCAGCTCCTCGAACTTGACGAAACGGTCGTAGGGAAACATGGGGTCCGCCAAAGCCAAAACCGGCATTCTGGCAAAGCCGCCGCGGTCTCAGGCGGCTCGGGATTCGGTGACGGCCTGAAGGTAGATCGCTTCGAGGGCGCGGGCAAAGCGGGGCGCATCGGTTGCAGGCGAGCCCAGAAGCGCCTCGCGAACACTCGCCCGAGCGGGCAGCGGCGTCTTGCCTTGCGCAAAGTCGATGGCCCGCCGGATGTAATCCTCGACATCCGAGGCGAGCAGATCATGCAGTCCGCAGTCCCGGAGGATGGCGGCCGTCTGACGCCCAACCGGCGTCTCGCCGGCGAGTCCGAGGACCGGCACGCCCATGGCCAGGGCGTCGAACGTGGAAACACCACCGTTGTACGGCCAGCTGTCCAGCACGAGATCGACGTCGGCGTAGGCCATGAGGTGAGCTCGGTAGTCGGTCTTGCCCAGGAAGCGAAGCCGCGAACGGTCGATTCCGTGCCGCGCGAGGCGTTCAGCGAAGATCGTGCGCACGCTCTCGGCGTCGAACAGTCCGCTCTTGAGCACGAGGCTGCTGTCAGGCACGGCGGCGAGGATGCGTCCCCAGCAGGCGAGCAAGCCGTCGTGCAGCTTGTCGAGGCGGGAAAAGCAACCAAAAACAAAGCCCGACGAGCGTGCCGAGCGCGTCGTTGGCAGTTGCCGGAGCCAGTCCGGAACGTGGAACGGCAAGCGGAAGAACGGCAGCGACCAGACCCGCTCGGTGAACGTGGCCGCAAGCTCGGCCGGGGTCGAGACCGCATCGGAGATGAAGCCGTCGATGCCGGGGGTTGCGGTCGTGTTGAACCAGTCCAGCCATGACAACTGCACCGGTGCCATGCGGTGGGTCCACTGCGGCAGATTGCCCGTGGGCGTGTGTCCGTCGAGGTCCACGAGCACATCGAAGCGACCGCGCAACGCCTGCGTCATGCCTTCGGCCGACACCACGAGAAACGGCAGCCCGGTCGCCGCGAAGACGGGCGGGGCCGAATGCAGGCCTTGGCTCGTGCTGATGAGCGTCGGAGCGACGACCTCGCGCTCGTGGGCGGCCAGTACCGACGGCAACAGCGCCGAGAGAATTCCGCCGCCGTAGTTGCCGCTCACGTAGCCAACGCGGAGCGGGCGTGGCGGAGCAGGGGTTTCGTTTGAGGGTGGGGTTGCCGTCGTGCCCGGGCTGACCGGGCCCAGGTGCTGCGCGGCCCAGGCGCGGATTTCCGCGGCGAGCGCCTGCTGCGACATGCTCGGCCAGCCATGCAGATGCACGAGCACGCTGGAGTGGAGTCGTGCCGCCAGGGCCGCGTCGGGACACCGGGCGATGGCCGCGCGCATCGCCTCGAGCCAGCCCTCGGGCCGGCCGAGCAGGCGCTCCACGTAGGCGAGGTTGAGCCAGGCCGGCCAGCGCGCGGGATCGAGCGCGAGACAAGCGCGGTACATGCGCTCGGCGTGGACGAACTCGAAGCGACGGAAGGCGATGTCCGCCGCCTTGTGGGCCGCCGTCGGATCGCGAGGGGCCGCGCGCTGCCATTCGCCGGCGAGACTGGCCGCCTGGCGCAGATCGCCGCGTGCGAGCGCCTGCTCGACCCGTTCCGCCCAGGCCATGCGGGCAGACTCAGCGCGCGCGCCGCATCAGCGTCCACGCCGTCGGCAGCGTGAGCACGCCGAGCGCGGTCTTGAGCGCGGTTGCCGCCCAGAACGGCGCGAGTCCTGCGGTGTAGGCCTTCTCCCAACCGATCAGGGAGGCGAGCCAGGCGAGGCCGAAGGCGAAGATCAGCGCATGTCCTGCGGTCATTGCGATGGCTGTCCGCAGAAAGCTCCGGTCGAATCCGCGCTCGGCGAGCCAGCCAGAGAGCGCGGCAGCAGCCACGAAACCGACAAGGTAGCCGCCCGTGGGGCCCAGCATGTACGGCAACCCGAGGCCTTTCTCCGGCGTGCCCGCAAACACCGGTGCGCCCAGCGCGCCCGCGGCGAGATAGGCGAGCACCGTCAGGGTGCCGAGCCGCATGCCGTAGGCCATGCCCAGCACGAGCACGACGTAGGTCTGCATCGTCATCGGCACCGGCCAGAACGGGATCTGCAACTTTGCGGAAGCCCAGAGCAGGGCCACGCCGACGAGCCCGAGCAGGACATGGCGCGACAGGGGCAGGGTGGCGACCGGGGCATGGGCCGGGGTCAGAAGCGCGTGGGCAAGAGGGGGCATGACACCTCGAACGTGAAATCCGAAGGGTCGGATTATCCGCGAGCCTGCGCAGTCAACCCATGCGGTCACCGCGCTCGCATGGAGAGCAGGCCATCACATCTGCTGCCAGGGCAGGCCGTCGTGACGCCATCCGTTCTTGCGACCGCGGTGCATGTGTTCGTCGAGTTCGCCCTCGAAGCCATGGAGCACGTTGCACACCTGCGTGAAGCCATCGCGCTCGAGCAGCTCGCCCGCATCGACCGAGCGGCGCCCACTACGGCAGATCAGCACCACCGGGCGGGACTTCACTCCGGCGACCAGCTTCTTCACATGGGCCACGAAGTGCGGATCCACGTTCCAGTCGGGCGGCTCTTGGAAGGGCACGTGCTCGGCACCGACCGGATGGCCGACGTAGAAGAACTCGATCTCGGAGCGCACGTCCACGAACACGGCATCGGGGGTGCGCTTGAGGAAGTCGGCCGCCTCGAGCGGCGTCAGGTGCTGCATGGCGAAAGGACGCGGGGGATGGCTTCGCTCGCAGTGTCGGCGCCTGAGTTCGCGGCCTATCCCATCGGCTTGGCATATGACCTTCCCGCTGAGGCATATTCGGGGACAAGGCTGCACGCGGAGCGATGCGACAATTGCCAGAGCACCCTTCGGTTCAGTCATCACCCCTCGCCGACCCGACCATGACCCGCCGCGAACGCCTGTCCCAACTCCTCCGTGAGCGCATCCTGATCCTCGACGGCGGCATGGGCACCATGGTCCAGCGCTACAAGCTCGGCGAGGCGGACTACCGCGGGCATCTCTGCCGCGATCATGCCTGCGACCTGAAGGGCAACAACGACCTCCTGGTGCTGACCAAACCGGAGGTCATCCGCGAGATCCATGACGGCTACCTCGCCGCGGGCGCCGACATCATCGAGACGAACACGTTCAACGGCACTTCGATCGCGATGGCCGATTACCGCCTCGAACCCATGGTTCGCGTGATGAACCGCGAGGCCGCACGCCTCGCGCGTGCGTGCTGCGACGACTGGACCAAGAAGACGCCCGAAAAGCCCCGCTTCGTCGCAGGTGCTTTGGGGCCGACCAATCGCACGGCCTCCATCTCGCCGGACGTGAACGATCCGGGCAAGCGCAACGTCACCTACGACGAATTGGTCGCCGCCTACACGGAGCAGATCGAGGCGCTGGTCGAGGGCGGGATCGATCTGGTGCTGGTCGAAACCATCTTCGACACGCTGAACGCGAAGGCTGCGCTCATGGCCTACCAGAATGTTTTCGAGCATGACGCCGACCCGCCGCCCCTGATGATCTCGGGCACGATCACCGATGCCTCGGGGCGGACGCTGTCCGGGCAGACCGTGGAGGCCTTCTGGATCAGCGTGCGCCACGCGCGGCCGCTCTCGATCGGCATCAACTGCGCGCTCGGCGCGGCGGCGATGCGGCCGCACATCGAAGCGCTTGCGAAGATCGCTCCGGACACGTTCGTGAGCGTCTACCCGAACGCCGGCTTGCCCAACCCCCTGTCCGAGACGGGCTACGACGAAACGCCCGAGGTCACCGCCGGGTTGCTGCGCGAGTTCGCCGAGGCGGGCCTGGTCAACATCGTCGGCGGCTGCTGCGGCACCACGCCGGCGCACATCGAAGCCATCGCCCGCGCGGTGGCCAAGCTCTCGCCGCGGCCGGTCCGGGTCGGCTGACGGCAGCACAGCAAGCATGGATCAAACGCTTTACCTGAGCGGCCTCGAGACGCTCGCCATCGGCCCCGATTCGCTCTTCGTCAACATCGGCGAGCGCACGAATGTCACCGGCTCGCGCGCCTTCGCCAAGCTCATCCTCAATGGCGACTACGCCGCGGCGGTTGAGGTGGCGCGGCAGCAGGTCGAGAACGGCGCCCAGATCATCGACGTCAACATGGACGAGGCGATGCTCGACGGCAAGGCGGCGATGGTCAGGTTCCTGAACATCATCGCTACTGAACCCGACATCGCCCGCGTGCCGGTGATGATCGATTCCTCCAAGTGGGAGGTCATCGAAGCAGGTCTCAAATGCGTGCAGGGCAAGCCGGTCGTGAACTCGATCTCGCTCAAGGAGGGTGAGGCCGAGTTCCTGCGTCAGGCGCGGCTCGTCAAGAAATACGGTGCAGCCACGGTGGTCATGGCCTTCGACGAGAAGGGCCAGGCTGATACGTTTGCCCGCAAGACGGGGATCTGCGCGCGCGCCTATCGCCTACTCACCGAGCAGGTGGGCTTTCCGGCTTCGGACATCATCTTCGATCCGAACGTCTTCGCGCTCGCGACCGGGCTCGAGGAGCACAACAACTACGGCGTCGATTTCATCGAGGCGGTGCGCTGGATCCGCCAGAACCTCCCTGGGGCCAAGACCTCGGGCGGCATCTCGAATCTTTCGTTCAGCTTCCGTGGCAATGACCTCGTGCGCGAGGCCATGCACACGGTGTTTCTCTATCACGCCATCCGGGCCGGGCTCACGATGGGCATCGTCAACGCGGGCCAGATCGGGATCTATGACGAACTCGACCCGGAATTGCGCGAGCACTGCGAGGACGTGATCCTGAACCGACGCCCCGACGCAACCGAGCGCATGCTCGCGCTCGCCGAGCGGGTCAAAGGCGGCGGCAAGGCGCGAGTGGAAGATCTCTCCTGGCGCGAACTGCCTGTCGAGGAGCGGCTCAAGCACGCGCTCGTCAAGGGCATCTCCACCTTCATCGTCGAGGACACCGAGGAAGCGCGGCAGAAGGTGACGCGCCCGCTCGAGGTGATCGAGGGGCCGCTCATGGCCGGGATGAACGTTGTTGGCGACCTCTTCGGCGAGGGCAAGATGTTCTTGCCGCAGGTTGTGAAGTCTGCCCGGGTCATGAAGCAGGCGGTCGCGCATCTCGTCCCCTACATCGAGGAGGAAAAGAAACTCCTCGGCAGCGAGGCCAAGACCAAGGGCCGGATCGTGCTCGCCACCGTCAAGGGCGATGTACACGACATCGGCAAGAACATCGTCGCCGTCGTGCTCCAGTGCAACAACTACGAGGTCATCGACCTGGGCGTGATGGTGCCCTGCGAGAAGATCCTCACAGCCGCCCGGGAGTCGAACGCCAATCTGATCGGGCTTTCCGGTCTCATCACGCCGTCGCTCGAAGAGATGGCCCATGTCGCGGCCGAGATGGAGCGCACCGGGCTCAAGGTGCCGCTCCTGATTGGCGGGGCCACGACGAGTCGCACGCATACGGCGGTCAAGATCGCGCCGAATTACTCCGAGCCGGTGGTGCATGTCGTGGACGCCTCGCGTGCCGTCGGGGTGGCCACGAGCCTGCTCTCGGAGGAACTCCGGCCGGCCTACGTCGCCGAGGTCCGCGCCGACTATGCCCAGATCCGCGAACGCCACGCCGGCAAGAAAGCCGCGCCCCTCGTCGAGCTTGAGGTGGCCAGGGCCAAGCGCTTTCAGGGCTTTGCGGGCGAGTGGGCCGATTATCGGCCTCCGGTACCGCGCCAAACGGGGGTCGTGCATCTGCGCGACTATCCGCTCTCGGCGCTCGTTCCCTACATCGACTGGACGCCGTTCTTCCTCGTCTGGGATCTCGCGGGCAACTACCCGAAGATCTTGGACGACGAGATCGTGGGTGAAGAGGCCCGGCGCGTCTTCCGTGACGGGCAGGCGATGCTCCGCCGCATCGTGAGCGAGAAGTGGCTCACCGCGAATGCCGCCTACGCGCTCCTGCCTGCGGCAAGCGAGGGCGAGGACATCGTGCTCTACACCGACGAGTCGCGGTCGAGCGAGGCGATGCGCTTTCACACGCTGCGCCAGCAGGTGGCCAAGGACGCTGACCGCCCGCACTACGCGCTCGCTGACTTCGTCGCCGCCAAGGACTCGGCGCGGCTTGATCATCTGGGGCTCTTTGCCGTCACCACGGGTATCGGCTGCGAGCCCGGTGACGCGCGGCTTCGCGCCTTCGAAGCTGCCGGGGATGACTACAACGCGATTCTCTTCAAGGCGCTGGCCGATCGGCTGGCCGAGGCCTTCGCCGAACATCTGCATGAGCGCGTGCGGCGCGAGTTCTGGGGTTATGCGGCGGACGAGCGGCTCGACAACGAGGCGCTGATCCGGGAGGCGTACCGTGGCATCCGGCCGGCCCCCGGCTATCCGGCCTGCCCGGATCACCGTGAAAAGGCGGCCATGTTCAGCGTGCTTCGCGCAGTCGAGGTCGGCATGGGCCTGACCGAATCGCTCGCGATGACCCCGGCGGCGAGCGTCTCGGGGTTCTACTTTTCGCACCCGGCGGCGCGGTATTTCACCGTGGGCCGCATCGGCGAGGATCAACTCGCGGACCTCGCACGACGACGCGGCGAGGATGTGGAAGCGCAGCGACGGGCTTTGGTTGGGTTGGCCTGATCAGCTGCGGCGCGTCGCATCACCGATCGTTGCACCAATGCGACGGCCTCAGACGGGCGCGGGCGTCAGCAGCACAGCGTGCTGGCGCGAAGGGTCGTATGACAACTAAACTTGCGACAGTCGCGGGTCGAGTGACCACTGTTTCATTGTCAGTGCCTTCATGACCCCATCGCGTGGCGCGCCACCCCTGCGCCCTTCTCCGCGGTGAATTCAGGCGACGGAAAGGACGCATACCATGCTGAGCACCCGCATTCTTCGCGCAACCATTGTGGCTACGGCCGGTCAGGGTTTCACGCGGGCTGCGTCCGGGCTCGCGCGTGGGTTGGGCTCCGCGTCCCACCTGCGTCCGCCGGGCGCGCCCCACTGAAGCTGCCGGGAGGGCGGCGCATCGCGCCGTCCCCCATCGAGCGACCCAAGTTGTGCCGCAGAGGGCGCGCCTGACACCGCCTCGTCCCGGCGACTCTCCGCTTTTCGGCCGACCGTGCCACGCCTGATCCCGTGCGCGCGAGCGCACTGGACCATGCGTCCTTACCGTCGGCAATGAACTCTTCCCCGCCTTCGCGCGATGTGCGCGGGCGATACTTTTTCTTCGATGAGGTTTCCCATGCTGGCATTGCGCCAGACCCTGCACCATCTCAAGGCCGCCCTCGGTGGAGCGGTGGCGCGCATACGCGGCCTGCTCGCGCTGCCCCGACTCGCGCCGAATGACCTCCTGCGCGACCCCAACTATCGGCGCCTGTTCATTTCGGTGCTCATCACGCACTTCGGGGCACAGATCACGATGCTTGCGCTGCCGCTCACCGCGGTGACGCTGCTCGACGCGAGCCCCAAGCAGATGGGCTTTCTGATGGCGGCGGAGATCGCGCCGTTCGTGCTGCTCTCGCTGCCGGGCGGCGTCTGGCTCGACCGGGTGAGGAAGCTCCCGGTCTATCTCTGGGGCGAGGGCATTTTCGCACTTGCGCTCGTGACCGTGCCGGTCGCCTGGTGGTTTGGCGTGCTCGGGATGACCTGGCTCTACGTGGTCGGTTTCATCCTCGGATGCGTGCACGTGATCGCCGGCTCCGCCGCCCAGATCGTGCTCACGCAGATCGTCGCACGCGAGCGGCTGGTCGAGGCACACAGCAAGAATGCGCTCGCGACCTCGGGTTCGGAAATCGCGGGTCCCGGGCTCGCCGGCGCGCTCATCAAGGCCGTTGGCGCGCCCTTTGCGATCCTGGTCGATGCGCTCCTGATCGCCGCGGCGGTGCTCGTGCTCCGCGGCATCGCGGTCGATGAGCCCAAACCGGACGCCGCCGGCAAGCGCTTCTGGCGCGATCTCAAGGAAGGGCTTGCCTTCGTCTTTCGGACGCGGATGCTCTGGACACTCGCGCTGTTCGTCGGGCTTTGGCAGGTCACGCACCACATGGCCGCCGTCGTGCAGATCCTCATGGCCTCGCGCGAACTCGGCATGTCGGCGCAGGCGATCGGTCTCGCCTATGTCGGCATGGGTGTGGGCACGATCGTCGCGAGCATTTACGGTCGGCGCGTGAGCGAGCGCATCGGCCCCGGGCCAACGATCCTTTGGGGCATGGCGGTGAGCGGCGCGGGCTGGCTCGCGCTCGCCTTCGCGCCGGTCAACGGCTTCGGCGTGTTCGTGTTCTCGCTGATGCTCGTGTGCTTTTCGGGCGGGGCGGTGCTGCTGTTCGTGAACTTCCTCTCGCTTCGGCAGGCGGTGACGCCGACGCCGCTGCTCGGGCGCATGACCTCGACCATGCGCTGGCTCATCCTGCTCGGGGCCGGGCCAGGCGCGCTGATCGGCGGCTACGTGGGTGAGCATTTCGGCTTGCGCCACTCGCTCGCCCTTGCGGGCCTGGGCGCGCTCGCGCTCACATGGATCGGTGCGCGCAACGACATCATGCGTCACACGCGGCGGCTGCCTGACCCTGTGGGTGTCTGATCCGACCGCCGTTCCTTCGCCTTTCTTCTTTCCGCGGGCCCAACGGCGCGTTGCCGGTGGGCCTGCCACCTGAAGGCTCTCCTTATGTACGCAGTGTTCGAACGCCTGGTCGACCCCTACCCCGACCAGGCCACCGCAGATCAGCGACCGCCGCCCTCAGGCTTCTTTGCCTTTCTCTGGCAGACGACCGAAGGCACGCGGCGCTACATCTTCACCCTGACGTTTCTCACGGCGCTCGTGGGGTGCTTCGAGGCGGCGCTTTTCGCGATGATGGCGCGTGTCGTGGACTGGCTGGCCGAGGTGCCGCCCCATGCGCTCTGGACCGAGCGCAGGACCGGCATCGTGCTCTTGGCGGCCATCATCGTCGCCAGCCCGCTGCTCGTGGCGTTGCAGGCCACGCTCAAGCATCAATCGCTCATGGGCAACTTTCCCATGCGCCTGCGCTGGAACTTCCACAACACGATGCTCCGGCAGAGCATGGCCTTCTATCAGGACGAGTTTGCCGGACGTGTGGCCACCAAGGTCATGCAGACCGCCCTAGCGGTGCGTGACGTCTGGATGATCGTGGCCGACATCCTCGTCTACGTGCTCATCTACTTCGGCACGATCCTCTTCGTGAACGGCGGTTTCGATGCCCGCATGATCGTGCCGTTCCTGATCTGGCTCGGCTTCTACGTGCTCGCGCTCGTGTATTTCGTGCCGCGACTGGCGCGCATCGCGCAGGCCCAGGCGGATGCGCGATCACTCATGACGGGCCGGATCACCGATGCCTACACCAACATCATGACCGTCAAGCTCTTCTCGCACTCGCGCCGCGAGGCGGGCTACGTGAGGGGGGCCATGCAGGAGTTCATGCGCACGGTCTACACCCAGTGGCGGTTGATCACGAGCTTCGAGATCGTGAACCAGACACTGATCGTGGGCCTGATCTTGTCCACCGCGGGCGTGTCGGTCTGGCTCTGGACTCGGGGCGAGGTGGGGGTCGGCGCGGTCGCGGCATCGACGGCGATGGCGCTTCGCTTGAATGGCATGTCGCACTGGATCATGTGGGAGTTCGCTTCCCTCTTCGAGCACGTGGGCACGGTGCGGGACGGCTTGGCCACGCTGTCGAAGGAGCGTCTCGTCGTCGATCGCCCCGACGCACGGCCGCTCGTGGTGACGCGCGGTGAAATCCGCTTCGAGGGCGTGACCTTCGCCTATGCCACGCGCGCCGACCGGGTCGTCCTGCGCGACCTCTCGCTCGTGATCCGGCCCGGCGAGAAGATCGGGCTCGTCGGACGATCAGGCGCCGGCAAGTCGACCATCGTCAATCTGCTGCTGCGCTTTCACGATCTCACCACGGGGCGCATCCTCATCGACGGGCAGGACATTGCCACGGTCACCCAGGATTCGCTGCGCGCGCAGATCGGCATGGTGACGCAGGACACCTCGCTCCTGCACCGTTCGGTGCGCGAGAACATCGTCTACGGCCGACCCGAGGCGACGGACGACGAGATGATCGCCGCGGCACGGCGTGCCGAAGCCCATACCTTCATCGGGACGCTCGTCGACCCGAAGGGGCGCACCGGCTACGACGCCCACGTGGGCGAGCGGGGCGTCAAGCTCTCCGGCGGTCAGCGACAGCGGATCGCGATTGCGCGCGTGATGCTCAAGGACGCGCCGATTCTCCTGCTCGACGAGGCAACGAGCGCGCTCGACAGCGAGGTCGAGGCCGCCATCCAGGAGAGTCTCTACCGCCTCATGGAAGGCAAGACCGTGGTTGCGATCGCCCATCGACTGTCCACGATTGCGGCCATGGATCGACTCATCGTGCTCGACGAAGGGCGCATCGTCGAAGAAGGCACGCACCGCGAATTGCTCGAGCGCGACGGCCTGTATGCGCGCTTGTGGGCGCACCAGAGCGGAGGGTTTCTCGGCGAGTCGTAGCCGACGCCATGGGTGATCCGCCCTCACCCGCCCCTTCGGGGCACCCTCTCCCGGAGGGAGAGGGCGAATGCCCTGTCCCTACCAATACGCCTCGGTCGTGATCTGACCCGGCTTGCGCGGCCGATGCCGGGTGAGTCCGCGGGCTTCGAGCACTGCCGTCGTGTCGCGCAGCATGTCCGGGTTGCCGCACAGCATCACGTGGCCGGTGGTGGCCGTGAGTGCGACGCCGGCGCTTGACTCGAGCTCGCCCGAAGCGATCAACGCGGGAATGCGACCCCGAAGTGCGCCGGGATGCGGCTCGCGGGAGACGACGGACAGCGGACGGAAGCGCTCGCCGTGCTGTTCGGCGAGGCGCGCGATGCGATCGCGGTAGGTGAGCTCCGCCGCATGACGCACGGCATGCACGAGTACGATCGTATCGAACTGCTGCCAGGCGCGGTCGGTCGCGAGGATCGACAGGAAAGGCCCGAGGCCGGTGCCGGTCGCCAGCGCCCAGAGCACGGGTGCCGACGGCACTTCGCCGAGCGTGAAGAAGCCGTTGGCGCGGGGACCGACGAGGAGGCCGTCGCCCACGCGCAGTCGATGCAGGGCCGGCGAGACGACGCCGCCAGCGCGCTCGGGGACGACGGTCAAGACGATCTCGAGGACATCATCATCCGGCGCGTTTACGAGAGAGTAAGGCCTGAGCTCCGGAACGGACGCGCCATCCTTCATCACCTCCGTGCCCACGCGTAGGAACTGTCCTGCTTCGAAGGGGGCAATCGCCGCCGAGAAGTGCAAGGCGAACAGTGATTCCGTGTAGTCCGTGCGTCCGACGACGCGGCCTTCGATAAACTTTTCCGCCATGGCGCATGACGGCACTCAGACCGTTTCCGGCTCGCCGCGACAAGAGGGGATGGAGGGAAATTGTAGGTGCCGGTCACGACGCTGTTCTTCGATCTGGACGGCACGGTTTCCGACAACTTCCTCGGAATCCATCGCTGCCTCAATCACGCCTTCGAGCGCCTCGGCTTCGATCCGATCGACGAGGCCACCACACGCACGTTGATCGGGCCGCCCTTCCGCGAGTCGCTGCCGCGCATCCACCCGGACATCGACGTCGAGGAAGCGCTCAAGCACTACCGCATGCGCTACACGGACGTCGGTTGGAGCGAGAACACCCTCTACGAAGGCATGGATCAGTCGATCCGACGGCTGCATCTGCACGGCTACCGCATCGTCCTCTGCACGAGCAAGCCGCGCATCTTTGCGGAACGCATCATCGAGCACTTCGGGCTCGCGCGGTATTTCGACGGCGTCCATGGGCCGGAGCTCGATGGTCGCTTCGACCGAAAGAACGAGTTGCTGGCGCACCTGCTTGCGGTGTACAGCACGCCGCCGACCGCGGCGCTCATGATCGGCGATCGGGACAAGGACATCATTGCCGCCAAGCAGAACGGTACGCGCTCGCTGGGCGTGACTTGGGGCTTTGGCCATCTGGAAGAATTGCGCGCCGCCGGGGCGGATGACGTGATCACCGAGCCCTCGGCCCTCGTTCATCGCATTCACGCCATCCGCTGATGGAACTCATCCACACCGTCGCCGAACTCCGGCGCTACCTGTCCGGCGCACCCAACAACGTCTTCGTGCCCACCATGGGGGCGCTGCACGAAGGGCATCTTCGACTGGTGGAGGAAGCCCGCCCGCGCGGTGCGCTCACCGTGGTGAGCATCTTCGTCAACCGGATGCAGTTCGGCCCGAACGAGGACTTCGACCGCTACCCGCGCACCCTGGCGGAGGACTGCGCCAAGCTCGAGGCCATCGACTGCGACGTGGTCTTCGCACCGGACGAGCGCGAGGTCTACCCGGAGCCCCAGAGCTTCTCGGTCGACCCGGGTCCGATCGCCACCATCCTCGAGGGGGCCGTCCGTCCGGGGCACTTCCGTGGCGTGGCCACGGTGGTGCTGAAGCTTTTCAACATGGTCCAACCCAAGGCGGCCGTGTTCGGCAAGAAGGACTACCAGCAGTGCCGCGTGCTTGAAACCATGGTGCGGCAGCTGGCCCTTCCGGTGGACATCATCCTCGCCGAAACCGTGCGTGCAGCGGACGGGCTGGCGCTCTCATCGCGCAACAAGTACCTGAGCGCCGATGAACGGACCGAAGCGCCGCGGCTCGCGGCCGAGCTCCGACGAACGGCCGAGGCGGTGGCGCAGGGGGAGTCGATCGAGACCGCAGAGAAGGCGGCCGAAGCGGCACTCGCTGCCCACGGCTGGCGGGTCGACTACGTCACCGTGCGGCGTCGCGCCGACCTGACCCCGCCGACCGTGGACGACCGCGAACTGGTCGTGCTCGGTGCGGCGCGGCTCGGGGCCACACGGCTCATCGACAACCTGGAGTTCGTCCGGGGGTGATTGGTCGGCGTGGCGCGATCGGCCGTGGCGAATCGTCCTTTGAGGCAGGAGTGCGCAATCCTGCGCGCGGCCGCTCTTGACTGAAAGGAGTGACACATGGTTCCAGCGCAGTTATTCCGGCGCGTGATCGCGCTCTCACTGCTTTGCGTTGCGATGATCCCAGTTCACGCGCAGACGGCGGCGGAGAAGGCCTTCATGGATGCGTTCAGCAAGGCCTACGAGTCTGGTGACGAACGGGCCCTTGATGGCTTTCTGTACACCAAAGGGGCCGACAAGGACATGATTGACATGTTCGGCATCATGCTGTCCCTGGGGACGGGCAAACGGGTCACCTCGATTGCCATCCAGCCGCTGACGGCAGCGGATCGGAAAAAGATCGACGAGATGACCGGCCCAAACGGCAAACCGGTCAAGTCACCGCTGCCCTTGACCAAGAAGGTCATCATCCGGCAGGAAGCCAAGAGCTCCCGAGGCAGCTCCGATTCGACGACCACCATCTTCCTTGCGGAAGACAACGGGAAGATCGTGATTCCTGTGCCGCGGGCTACTCCCTGAGGAGCTTGCATGATTCGTGTGAAACGGATCATGCCTCGCTCCTCACACGGTCAGACCGTGACAATCGCCTCGACTTCGAACAACGCCCCTTTCGGCAGCGCCGAGACCTCCACCGTCGAACGCGCGGGGTAGGGTTTCGAGAAGAGCGCCTCCATCTTCGCGTTGACCGCAGCGAAGTGCGCGAGGTCGGTGAGGAAGAGCGTGAGCTTGGCCACACCTGACAGGCTGCCGCCCGCGGCCTCGATGACGGCCTTCATGTTCGCGAAGGCTTGATCGACCTGCGCTTCGAAGCCGTCGCGAAGCTGCCCCGTCGCCGGGTCGAGCCCGATCTGTCCGGAGCAGAAGAGGATTCGCGTGGCGCCGCCCCCGGTGAGGATGGCTTGCGAATAGGGGCCCAGTGCGGCCGGGGCGCTGGGGGTGTGGATGGGTTGATTGCTCATGGTGCTTTCCCTGTGAGTTTGTGGATGATTTCGGTCGCGAGCCCCGCCTGATTCATGGTGTAGAAGTGGAGCGCGGGGGCGCCGCCACGGACGAGCCGTTCGCACATCGCAGTGACCACGTCGAGGCCGAAGGCGCGCACCGCCTCTGCGTCGTCGCCCAGATCACGCATGCGGAGTGCGAGCCATCGCGGGATCTCGGCACCGCAGCCCTCGGCAAAGCGGGCCACCTTGGTGAAGCTCCCGATCGGCATGATGCCGGGGATGATCGGCAGCGTGATGCCGATCGCGCGCGCCGCATCCACGAAGGCGAAATAGGCGTCCGCGTTGTAGAAGAACTGCGTGACGGCTGCCTTCGCCCCCAATTCCTGCTTGCGCTTCAAGACCGCGAGGTCGGCTCGAGCAGATGCCGCCCGCGGGTGAACTTCGGGGTAAGCGGCGACGGTGAGTTCGAAGCGGCCCGGGAAGGCCTCTGCGATGAAGGCGAGCAGATCGGTGGCATAGCGGAAGTCGCCACTGGCGACCATGCCCGACGGAACGTCGCCGCCGAGGGCGACGAGGTTGTCGATGCCGAGCCCGCGATAGGCCGAGAGCAACTCATGCAGGCTTTCCTTCGTTGCGCCAACGCAGGACAGATGCGGCGCGACACGGAGCCCCGCCTCATGGATGCGACGTACGGTGGCCAGCGTCTTTTCCCGCGTGGCACCGCCTGCGCCATAGGTGACCGAGAAGTACTCCGGCCCGAGTGCTGCGAGTTCCCGCGTGACCTGCCCGAGTTTGACCTCGCCCTCGGGGGTGTTGGGTGGAAAGAACTCGAAGGAAAACGAAAAGTCCATGCGGGCGAATCGAAATCAGGAAGGCCCGCGCGGTCAGGCGATGCGGGCATGAAGAAAGAATTCCCGGTTGCCGTCGCCACCGGTGATCGGAGAGTCGAACCAATCGATCACGGTCAGTCCTGCCACCTGGGCCGCGGTCCGGATGCGTGCCTCGACTTCAGCGTAGCGGGCCGGATCCCGCACGATGCCGCCCTTCCCGAGACCCTCGCGACCGACTTCGAACTGCGGCTTCACGAGGGCAATCACGTGACCGTCGGGCGCGAGACGCGCGGGCCAGCGCCCGAGCACCTGCGTGAGCGAGATGAAGGACAGGTCGGCCACGATCAGGTCGAACGGGCCCGGGGCGATCTCGTCGCGCACGTCGCGGGCGTGGACGCCTTCGAGCACCGTCACCCGGGCATCCGTACGCAGGCGATCGGCGAGCTGCCCGTGTCCGACCTCGATCCCGGTCACCCGCGCCGCGCCGCGCTGGAGCAGGCAGTCGGTGAAGCCACCGGTGGACTGGCCCACATCGAGGGCGTGCCAGCCGCGCACGTCGAGCCCCGTGCGATCGAGCGCGTGGGCAAGCTTGAGACCCCCGCGGGAGACGTAGTCGCAGATCGGCGCGTGCTCGATCTCGAGCGCGACCTCCGGCGGCACTGCGTCGCTCGCCCGCGTGAGCGCGGTGCGCAATTCGCCATCGCGCCGGTAGACGTGGCCACCTTCGATCAGTCGCTGGGCGAGCGTGCGCGAGGCCACGAGGCCCCGCTCGACCAACGCCCGATCGGCGCGCTGCGTGGGTACGGCAGGCATGATCGTGCTCCCGGGCGATCAGCGGATCACTGGCGCGGCGACTTGCCTGGCGACGAAGCCCCGAGCGGGATCAGGTAGGCGAGGAGCCACGCGATCACGCCGTAGAGCAGCCCGCCGAACACCGCCGACCAGAAGCCGGTCACCTCGAATCCGCCGAGCAACTTGCCCACCATCCAGAACAGGAAGCCGTTCAGGAGCAGATAGAAGAAACCGAGCGTGAGCACGGTGATCGGCAGGGTGAGCAGCGCGAGCACCGGGCGGATCAACGTATTGACCACGCCCAGCACCGCCGCTGCCAGCAGCGCCGACGGAAAGTCGACCACCTGCACGCCGCGCATCAGATAGGCGACGATCATCAGCGCGGCGGCATTGAGCAGCCAGACGATCAGCAGACGGGGCAGACGTTCGCGCATGCGGGCAGTCTCCGCTCAGTACCGGTAAGTTTCCGGCTTGTACGGCCCCGCCTTGGGCACGCCGATGTAGGCCGCCTGCTCGTCCGAGAGTTCGGTGAGCATGGCGCCGAGCTTTTTCAACTGCAGGCGCGCCACCTTTTCGTCCAGATGCTTCGGCAGCGTGTAGACCCGCCCAAGGTCGTAATGGTCCGGGTTGCCGTAGAGGTCGATCTGCGCGATGACCTGGTTGGCGAAGGAGGACGACATCACATAGCTCGGGTGGCCGGTCGCGCAGCCCAGGTTCACGAGGCGGCCCTTGGCGAGCATGATGATGCGCTTGCCATCGGGGAAGATCACGTGATCCACCTGCGGCTTGATCTCTTCCCAGGTGCACTTGGCCTCGAGCGCGGCGACGTCGATCTCGTTGTCGAAGTGACCGATGTTGCACACGATCGCTTGATCCTTCATCTTCGCCATGTGCTCGAAGGTGATCACGTCCTTGTTGCCGGTGGCGGTGACGAAGATGTCGGCCTTGTCGCAGGCGTAATCCATGGTCACCACGCGATAGCCTTCCATGGCGGCTTGCAGGGCGCAGATCGGGTCGCACTCGGTGACCCAAACCTGGGCGGAGAGCGCGCGCAGCGCCTGGGCCGAGCCTTTGCCGACATCACCGTAGCCGCAGACCACGGCGACCTTGCCCGCGATCATGACGTCGGTGGCCCGCTTGATGCCGTCGACCAGCGACTCGCGGCAGCCGTAGAGGTTGTCGAACTTGCTCTTGGTGACCGAGTCGTTGACGTTGATCGCGCGGAAGAGCAGTTCGCCGCGTGCCGCCATCTGCTTGAGACGATTGACGCCGGTCGTGGTCTCTTCGGTCACGCCGATGATCTCGGCCGACTTGCGGCTGTACCACGTCGGATCCTCGGCGAGCTTCGCGCGGATCGCGGCAAACAGGATGCGCTCCTCTTCGCTGCCTGGATTTGAAAGCACGGCCGGATTCTTCTCAGCTTTCTTGCCGAGGTGCATGAGCAGCGTGGCGTCGCCGCCGTCATCGAGGATCATGTTCGGACCTTCGCCCGGCGTCCCCTTGGGGCCGAACTCGAAGATGCGGTGCGTGTAGTCCCAGTACTGCTCGAGGTTTTCGCCCTTGACCGCGAACACCGGCGTGCCGCGTGCGGCGATCGCAGCGGCCGCGTGGTCCTGGGTCGAGAAGATGTTGCACGAGGCCCAGCGGACCTGCGCGCCCAGCGCCTGCAGCGTCTCGATCAAGACGGCGGTCTGGATCGTCATGTGCAGGCTGCCCGTGATCCGGGCGCCCTTGAGCGGCTGCTTGGCCGCGAACTCATCGCGGATGGCCATGAGGGCGGGCATCTCGCTCTCGGCGATGGCGATTTCCTTGCGACCCCAGTCAGCGAGGCCCAGGTCGGCGATGACGTAATCGGTGAAAACTTTGTCGGCAATGGCGTTCATGAGGACTCCGTTCGGAGGTGAGCCGAACCGTGAACACCGACCATGAACACCGCCCGTGGGGAGCGAGGCGTCGCAGCGGCCGGGTGCACAGGGATCGACTGCACCGGACTGCGAGCGCCGTTGGGAAGGGCGTGCATCGGACGTGCGCGGGGCGCGGGCCCCATGACACATGACGCGCTGCCTGTTCGAGCCTGGCCGGACAGACGAATGAGCCGACGCTTGGACAGCGCCGAATCCTCACTCACTTTCCGGGTGCAACGCTCCTCGAACGAGTCTTCATTCTAGCGCCGCACCCTGAATCAAGCCAGAATTCGGCTTGTCTGCGAAAGGACGGCGCATCGCGTGCGCCCGACGGCATGAACCTCGAAAAAGTCATCTTCGGTTTCTTCATCATCCTCGCCTGCACGCTGAATTTCGGCTTCTTCATCGGCGAGATCGACCGACCGGAGTTGCATCACCCCACCGAGCTCGCCGCTGCGATCGTCGTCAATCTCGTCGCGACCGTGCTCAAGTTCGGCGACCGCACGCACGTCGGCGCGATTCACCTGGCCACGTCCCTGGTGGCGGTGGTGCAGCTGCTCGCCGGGGCGATCGTGTGGGTGATGCATGTGCACGTGGCGGGCAAGCCCATGGACGGGCATACGATCTCCACCATCGTGTCGCTCTCCGGCGGTGCACTGCTCGCCAATCTGATTTCGGTCGTGCTGTTGATTGGCGAGACGTTGCGCCAGGGGCGCTAAGCGCTGAGCGCCGACGGCTCGGCCTGCCTGAATCCCGCCCCCCACGATGCTGTCCCGCCAGCAACACGGCACCGAGACCGGCGACGTCGTCTATCTCGTGCTCCGGCGGCTGCGCTGGCCGCTGATCTTCCTGATCCTGGCCTATGCGGTCGCGGTGATCGGCATGACGTTCATGCCGGGCACCGATCCCGACGGTCGCCCGGCGCGCATGTCGCTCTTCCACGCCTTCTACGTGGTGAGCTACACCGCCACCACGATCGGCTTCGGCGAGGTGCCGCATCCGTTCTCCGACGCGCAGCGCGCGTGGATGATCTTCACGATCTACCTCACGGTCATCGCCTGGACCTACACGCTCGGCGCGATCTTCACGCTGGTGGCGGACCCGACCTTCCGCGCCACCGTCTCGCGCAACGTCTTCGCCTGGCGCGTTCGCTCCCTGGGCGATGCCTTCTACGTGATCTGCGGTTATGGTCAGAGCGCCCGTCAGCTGACCCGTGCCCTCGACCGGCTGGGCTACCGTGCAGTGATCATCGAGCTGCGCAAGGAGCGTGCGGCTTCCGCGGCGATCGACCGGCTGGCCAATCCGCCGATCGTGCTCACCGAGGATGCGCGCCTGCCGGACGCGCTCCGGCTGGCCGGCATCATGCGGCAGACCTGCAAGGGACTGATCGCGCTCACGGGCGACGACACCGCAAACCAGACGATCGCCATCGGCGCACGCACGCTCCGGGGCGACCTGCCCGTGATCGCCCGCGTGACCAGCAACACAGCCAAGGTGAACCTCGAAGCCTTCGGCGGCGTGAACGTGATCCACCCGTTCGAGACGTTCGCCACCAACGTGGCACTCGACCTCGATCATCCCGAGGTGTTGCAACTGGAGGAATGGCTCACGGCTGCGCCCGATTCGCCTTGCCCCGACCGAATCGGTTTTCCACCGGGGCCGTGGGTGCTCGTGGGCTTCGGCCGCTTCGGGCGGGCGATCGCACAGGTGCTCGAGGCGCGTGGCATTGCCTGGCACGCGATCGACAACCATGACCTCGAGGCCAGTCTCGCCGAGCGTGCGCACCTCGTGATCGGGCAGAACACGGATCGCTCGCTGCGCGACTCGGGTGTCGCCGAGGCCGCCGTGCTCGTGGCGGGCACGGATGATGACGCGACCAATCTCGCCGCGGTGACACTCGCCCGACGCGTCAAGCCCGACCTCTGGGTCGTGATCCGGCAGAACCACGTGGCCGACCGCGTTCTGATCCGGGCTGCGCGCGCGAATCTGCGCTTCGTGCAATCCGAGATCATGGTGCACGAGTGCCTCCAACTCATCAACGAGCCGATGCTCGGTCAGTTTCTGCGCCGCGCCCGGGCCGAAGGCGGGAGCTTTGCCGGTCGCGTGCGGCTCGCGGTGCGCGAGCGGCTCGGTGATGGCGCGCCCCACGCGTGGTCGCTGCGCTTCGATCTGCTTGCCCCAGGGGCTTTCTACGCGCTCTTGCAGTGGGGGCAGACGCTCACGCTCGGGCATCTGCTCGAGCACCGTGACGAGGGCACCGGCAGCATCGCGGCGATGCCGGTCATGCTGCAACGGGGCAAGGACATCCTGCTCCTGCCGGAGGCGACGACCGAACTGCGCGCGGGGGACCGTGTGCTGATGCTCGGTCGGCCCGAGGCACGGCGTTGGCAGCAATCGCTGCTCTCGGATGCGCTCGCGATGCAGTGGCAACTCACGGGCACCGAACCGCCGCGCACCTGGCTTTTCCGCTGGCTCGCGGATCGCCGGGCGGCACGGCTTGCCGCCCAAGCCGATGCGCAAGCCGACGCAAGGGCGGCTTGAGCAGGAGGCGATTTGATGCCTGACTTCTGGCCCGCGTCCGGTTACCGTCTGCTCGATGCACGCCCTGACGGACTGCATGTCACCGACGCCTTTCTGAAGAGCCTGTTCCTCCGGCCCGAGGTCGCGCCGATCGCGGAGTCCTGTCCCCGTGAGATCGCCTTGCATGAGTCGCTGATGGCCGAGCCGCGACGTGCGGTCGCCTCCGCCGAACTGCTCTCGATGCGGGACCCCGATGCGCAGGCCAATTACCGGGTGCTTCTGCGCTTTCGCGATCGCCTGCTTGCGGCGCCGACGCTCGAGGCGGCTTACGTGAACCTCTTTCGCGGCGAGGGCGTGGACGTGCCGCCGCTGTTCGTCTTTCAGCTCACGCAGATCTTTCTTCGGCACATCATTGGCGAGGCCGCCGACCCGCTCGCGGCCCGCATGGCGGAATGCCTGTTCCGCGTGCAGAAGGTGACGATCCAGCCCGACGGGGCCGTGCTCGCGGCCGACGACGAGACGGTGGAGCGGCTGGCCGAAACCGGCGGCTTCGGCTCGCTGGGTGAACTGCTGCGCAAACAGGCCACGCCGCTGCGCTCGATCGACCTCGACGTGCTGCGCCCGGACAACGCGGAGGCCTACTGGGCCCGGGACGAGCGCTTCGATTTCGCGGTGAGTCTGAACCGCGGCCAGGGCGGTGTCGAATCGCTCGCGCGCGTACTCGAGGCCTGGATTCGGCACTTTCTTGCGATCGAGGTGGAAATCCGTCAGGCGAGCGAGATCCGCGAGGGCGAGTGGGCCTGGCATGTCGGGCTCGATGCCGAGGCGTCGGGCATCCTCAACGATCTCTACAACGGCGAGCGGGTCGATGATGATCGTCTTGCCCGTCTGCTGTGCCTGTTCGAACTCCGGTTCCGCAACCCGGCCGACATGCGCCCCGCGCTCGCCGGGCGTCCGGTGTGGCTCGCGATGGCGATCGATGCGGAACAGCGCCTGAAGTTGAAGCCGCAGAACCTGCTGCTCAATCTGCCCCTCAACCGGGGCTGA
>CAZSTF010000014.1:0-18644 GCA_964609555.1 uncultured Alcaligenaceae bacterium
GGCGTACTGCGAGGCGCGGAGGCACTGCTGCGCTGGCGTCACCCGGGGCGGGGCATGTTGGGGCCGAACGAGTTCATCGGCATCGCGGAGCGCGTGTTCATGCTGCTGCCGATCAGCGACTGGGTGCTCGATGAGGCCCTCCGACAGGTCGCGCGATGGCGGCGCACGGGTTGGGCCGATGCGCGCGTGGCCATCAACCTCGCCACGGCCGAAGTGCGCCACTCCCCAATGGCCCGACGCATCCAGAGCGCCCTCGCGCGTCACGGTCTGCCCGGCAATGCGCTCGAGCTCGAAGTGACCGAAGCCTTGCTGCTGCAGGACGAGATCGCGCTCCTCGCCCCGCTGGCGGAACTCCGTCAGGCGGGTGTCGAGGTGGCCATCGACGACTTCGGCACGGGCTACTCCGCCCTGGCCCGCCTGCGTACCCTGCCGGTGGATCGCATCAAGATCGATCGAAGCTTCATCGAACCCATGATCCACGACCGTGGCGCGCATCGTCTCGTGGAATCGATGCTCCACCTGGCGCGCAGCATGAATCTACGGAGCACCGCCGAGGGGGTGGAGCACGCCGCCCAGCTTCAGGCGCTGCGAGAGATTGCCTGCGATGAGGCGCAGGGATTCCACCTGTCGGCGCCGCTCCCTGCCAACGCCTTCTGCGAGAAGCTGCCCGCCTGGCTGGCCCTCAGGGCACGTCAAGACGCCCCGAGTCGAGGGTGATGCGGCGATCGCAGCGCGCCGCGAGCGACTCGTCATGCGTGACGATCACGAGCGCCGTCCCCCGCGAACGGGCCGTCTCAAGCAGCAGGTCGAAGACACGCTCGCCGTTCTCCCGGTCGAGGTTGCCCGTCGGCTCGTCGGCAAGGACGCACACCGGGTCGGTCGCGAGCGCCCGGGCAATGGCCACGCGTTGACGCTCGCCGCCGGAAAGCTCACCGGGGCGATGCCGGATGCGCCCGCCCAAGCCCACCTGCTCGAGCAGCCGTTCGGCCCGTGCGAGCGCCTCGCCCTTGCCCATGCGGCGAATCCGCAAGCCCAAGGCCACGTTCTCGGCCGCCGTGAGCTCCGCCAGCAGATGGTGGAACTGGTAGACGAAGCCAAGCGCCTGGTTGCGCAGGGCGCTTCGGGCGCGGTCGGAGAGCCGTGCGAGCGGCTGTCCGAGCAGCCGCACCTCGCCTTCGGTCGGCACGTCGAGCCCGCCCAACAGATGGAGGAGCGTGCTCTTGCCCGAGCCCGACGCGCCAACGATCGCAAGCGCCTCACCCCGCGCCACAGTGAGGCTCACGCCCGCGAGCGCGGTCACCTCGATCTCGCCGCTGCGATAGGTCTTGCCCAGGCTCACGGCCTCGAGCACGGTCGATGCCGCAGTGGGCTCACTCATAGCGCAGCGCCTCGGCCGGATTCAGGCGACTGGCCCGCCAGCTCGGGTAAAGCGTGGCGAGCAACGAGAGCACGATGCTCGTGCCCACGATCGCCGCGACGTCGCTCACGAGTACCTTCGAAGGCAGCTCGGTGATCAGATAGACGGTCTTGTCGATGAAGGTGACGTTGAAGAGCGATTCGATTGCGCCCACCACGTGATCGAGGTTCAGCGCGATCGCGAGCCCGAGCACCGCTCCGAGCGCCGTGCCGATGAAACCGATCACCATGCCTTGCACGAAGAACACCTGCATGACGCTGCCGGCCGAGGCGCCGAGCGTGCGCAGGATCGCGATATCGGCCTCCTTGTCGGTCACCACCATGACGAGTGTGCTCACGAGGTTGAAGGCGGCCACCGCGACGATCAGCGTGAGGATGATCCACATCACGCGCTTTTCGAGCTCGACCGCCTTGAAGAAATTCGCGTTCTGCTGAGTCCAGTCCGAGACCCCGAGCCCGGCCGGCAGACTGCTCACCCATTGGCTGGCCACGGCCGGTGCACGCATCAGATCGGAGAGCGCGACGCGGAGCCCCGTCACCGCATCGCCCAATTGATAGAGCCGCTGGGCATCCTGCATGTGAATCAGGGCGACCCGGCTGTCGGCCTCGATCCAGCCGAGTTCGAACAGCCCGACGACCGTGAAGCTCTTCACGCGCGGCACCGAGCCGGCCGGCGTCACCGTACCCTGCGGTGTGACCAGCGCCACCTTCTCCCCGACCCTTACGCCCAGAGCCCGTGCAAGGTCGATGCCGAGGATCACCCCCCACTCGCCCGGCTTCAGGTCGCTCGCGCGGCCCACCTTCATGTGCCGGTGGAGCGTGGAGATCGCCTCCTCGGCTTCGGGAAGGATGCCGCGCACGAGCGAAGGCTTATTGACGTCCCCGTTGACCCAGAGCCCTTCCACCTGGACGTAGGGCGCCGTGGCCCGCACCTCCGGATTCTGACGAAGCAGGCGATCGACGGCCTGCCAGTCATTGAGCGGAGCATCGAAGCCCTTGACCTCGACGTGCGCCGTCGCGGCGAGCATCCGCGTGCGCAGTTCACTCTGGAACCCGTTCATCACGGAGAGCACGATGATGAGCGCAGCCACGCCCAAGGCGATGCCGAGCATCGACACCGACGAGATGAACGAGATGAAGCCGTTTCGCCGACGGGCCCGGACGTAGCGCAACCCGAGCTCGGTCTCGAAGCCGATCACTGCGCGGGGGCCTTGGCGGCGCGCGGCACGCGCCCCATCAGATAGAACTCGTCATTGGGCAGCATGCTCGCCATGTTCGCGAGCCGATTGCTCATGCCGAAGAACGCGGTGATGGCACCGATGTCCCAGATGTCGTCTTCCGTAAAGCCGTGCGAACGAAGGCGCTCGAAATCCGCCTCGTCCACCTGCCCCGAGTCGACGCACACCTTGATCGCGAACTCGAGCATCGCAGCCTGCGCCGGCGTCACCTCGGCCTTGTTCGGATTCACCGCCACCTGGTCAGCGAGCCGCGGATTCTTGCTGTAGATCCTGAGGATTGCGCCGTGGGCGACCACGCAGTACAGGCAATCATTCTTCGCCGAAGTCGCCACCACGATCATCTCGCGCTCGGCCTTGCCGAGCATCGGCGACTCGCGCAGCATGAGCGCATCGTGATAGGCAAAGAACGCCCGGCACTCGTCCGGCCGATGGGCCAGGGCGAGAAACACGTTCGGGATGAAGCCAGCCTTCGCCTGCACCTCAAGCATCCGCGCCCGGATATCCTCGGGCACGGCGGCGAGCTCCGGTACCGGAAAGCGCGAAATCGGCCGCTGGTTCATGGTCAGCGATCCTCGTTCGCTGGCGGCACGTAGCCGCTCGCGGTCTCGGCGCCGCCGGTGAAGAAATACTTCTCCATCTGCTCGGCGAGGTACTTGCGCGCGCGCGGGTCGGCGAGCCCGAGCCGGTTTTCATTGATGAGCATGGTCTGGTGACGGATCCAGCCGGCCCACGCCTCCTTGCTCACGTTTTCGTAGATGCGCCGCCCGAGCTCGCCCGGGTAGGGCGGAAAATCGAGCCCCTCGGCCTCACGACCGAGCTTGATGCAGTGGACCATGCGCGCCATGCGTTGACTCCTTGATGAATGCCTGCCGACCGCTGCCGGTGTCTACAAGCGTTTGATGTAGACGTGCGACGCGCGTTCGTAGTTGTAGAGCGCCTGCTTCTTTTCCGGCAGATCCGTCACGGAGGCCGCCTCGAAGCCGCGCTCGGTGAACCACTGCGCCGTGCGTGTGGTCAGGACGAACAGCGTGCTGATGCCCTGGGCCTTGGCCGCCTTCTCCACCGCGTGCATGAGCCGCTCACCATACCCCTCCCGCCGGTAGTCGGGATTGACCGCCAGGCAGGCCAGTTCGGCCTTGTCCGCTTCCGGGAAAGGGTAGAGCGCGGCGCACCCAATCACCTGCCCGTCGTGTTCCGCGAGGAAGAAGCGGTCGATCTCGCGCTCGATGAGGGCACGAGGCCGCGGCACGAGGATGCCCTGGCGCTCGAGCGGCTCGATCAGTGACAAGAGCGCGCCCACGTCGTCGATCGTGGCCGGGCGGAGGTTGTCCAGACTGTCCACCGAGATCATCGTACCCACGCCATCGCGGGTGAACAGCTCCTGCAGGATCGCCCCGTCGATGTGGCGGCCGATCAGGTGGGCCCGCGACACACCCCGCTGGCACGCGCGGACCGCCGCAGAAAGGAACAGCTGCACGTCGGAGGCCTGCGGCGCCCGCCGGGCGATGTCAGAGGCCTCGCGCGTGTAAAGCGTTGAGATCACCTCCCCGGCCTCGTCGAGCACTCCCGGCGTGTCGAGCAGGAAAATGAGCTTCGTGGCCTTGAGCGCGATGGCCGTCTGCGTGGCCACCTCCTCGACGGTCAGGTTGAACGTGTCCCCCGAGGGCGAATAGCCGAGGGTGGACATGAGGACGATATCGCCCTCGTGCAGACAGTCGGTGATCGCATCAGCGTCGATGCGGCGGACTTCGCCGCTGTACTTCATGTCCACGCCGTCGATCACGCCGAGCGGCTTGGCCACGATGAAGTTGCCGCCCGTGACGCGGTTGCGCATCGGCGCGACCGAGCCGGTCCGAGGGGCACGCGACAGTGCCGCTTCGATGCGGGCGCGGGCACGGGCGGTGGCCCCGATCACGCTCCCCAGTTGGTGCTCTTCGGTGATGCGCACACCGCGATGCAGCCGACTGTCCATCCCGCGCTGGGCGAGCAGCTTTTCGACCTGCGGTCGCGAGCCATGCACCAGCACGAGCCGGATGCCGAGGCTCGCGAGCAGATTGAGATCCGCGATGAAGTTCGGGAAGGTCGGATCGGCCACCACCTCGCCGCCAAAGGCCACCACGAACGTCTTGCCGCGAAAGGCATGGATGTAGGGTGCCGAGGCACGGAACGTGGGCACGAAGGCCGAGAGCTCGTTGGTCCCGTTCGTGGCCGGGGCGGGAGAAGGCACCATGGGCGAAGATTGTAGGCAGGTCGTGTCAAGGCTCGCGACCTGCCGCTCGCGCCCGGACCGCCCGACGGGCGTGCGCTTCCTACAATCCCGCAATGTCTGCGACCGACCTGCTTTCGAGTCTCAACGAGCCCCAGCGCACGGCCGTCACGCTGCCGAATGTTTCCGCCCTGGTCCTGGCCGGCGCTGGCTCGGGCAAGACGCGCGTGCTCACCACGCGCATCGCCTGGCTCCTCTCGACCGGACAGGTCTCGCCCCAGGGCATCCTGGCCGTCACCTTCACCAACAAGGCGGCACGCGAGATGCAGACGCGACTTGCGGCGATGGTGCCGATCAACACGCGCGCCATGTGGATCGGCACCTTTCACGGCCTGTGCAACCGCTTTCTGCGACTGCACTGGCGCGAGGCGCGTCTGCCCGAGTCGTTCGCGATCCTCGACACGCAGGAGCAGGTCGCCCTCGTCAAGCGCCTGCTCAAGGCGCACAACATCGACGAGGACAAGTTTCCGGCCAAGCAGTGCGCGTGGTTCATCGCTTCGGCGAAGGAGGAGGGACTGCGGCCGGATGCCGTGGACGCCTTCGACGACTACACGCGGCGGCAAGTCGAGATCTACCGGCTCTACGACGAGGCCTGTCAGCGCGAGGGTGTGGTCGATTTCGCCGAACTGCTTCTGCGCACCTTCGAAGTGCTTTCCCGCAATGATGCGCTTCGCGAGCATTACAACGCCCGCTTCCGTCACCTGCTGATCGACGAATTCCAGGACACGAATACCCTCCAGTACCGCTGGCTGCGCCTGATGGCCGGGCCGGGCAGTGCCGTCATGGCCGTGGGCGACGATGACCAGAGCATCTATGCGTTCCGAGGCGCCAAGGTCGCCAACATGCAGCGCTTCGAGCAGGATTTCGCCCCGGTGCGGCTCATCCGGCTGGAGCAGAACTACCGAAGCCACGGCAACATCCTCGACGCGGCGAATGCCCTGATCCGCAACAACACGGGCCGACTGGGCAAGGAACTCTGGACTGATCGCGGGCACGGCGAGCCGCTCCGCCTGTTCCAGGGGCTCACCGACGGCGACGAGGCGATGTTCGTGATCGAGAGCATCAAGTCGGCGCTCGCCGAGGGTGTGCCCGCGGACCAGATCGCGATCCTCTACCGCTCGAATGCGCAGTCCCGCCTGTTCGAGCACGGGCTCTTCAACGCCCGCATCCCCTATCGCGTCTACGGGGGCTTGCGCTTCTTCGAGCGTGCGGAGATCAAGCACGCAATGGCCTATCTTCGGCTCGTGGCGAACCCGGAAGACGACAACGCCTTCCTTCGCGTGGTCAATTTCCCGCCGCGGGGCATCGGTGCCAAATCGGTCGAGAACCTGCAGCGCCTGGCCCAGGGCCAGGGGACATCGCTCTGGCAGGCCGCCTGCACGGGCGGGCTGGGCGGACGGGCGCAGGCGGCTCTGGCACAGTTCATCGCCATCGTCGAGGGATTGC
The DNA here is from genome assembly GCA_964609555.1 of uncultured Alcaligenaceae bacterium. Classification (GTDB taxonomy): domain Bacteria; phylum Pseudomonadota; class Gammaproteobacteria; order Burkholderiales; family Casimicrobiaceae; genus Casimicrobium. The sequence goes on from CAZSTF010000014.1 coordinate 6,367, forward strand.
GTGTCGCGCTCGGGCCGCTCGCCTTGCCGGATGCGGTGCGGCATCTGATCGACGCAAGTGGCTTGCGCGCCCACTACGCGACCGAGAAGGACGGCCAGGAGCGGATCGAGAACCTCGATGAACTCGTGGGCGCGGCCGACAGCTTCCTGCGCGAGACGGGCGGCGTGGTGATCCTCGACGAATCCGCCAGCGGGGAGCGCACGACAGCCGACCCGATCAACGCCTTCCTGACCCACGCCGCGCTGGAGGCGGGTGACACGCAAGCCGCCGAAGGGCGCGCCGCACTGCAACTGATGACCGTGCACGCCGCGAAGGGGCTCGAATTCGACTACGTCTTCATCACGGGCCTCGAGGAGGGTCTGTTCCCTCATGAGAATTCCATCAACGACGGTGACAGCGGCCTCGAGGAAGAGCGCCGCCTGATGTATGTCGCCATCACTCGCGCAAGAAAGCGCCTGCATCTGTCGTTCGCGCAAATGCGCATGCTGCACGGGCAGACGCGCTACAACGTGGTCTCGCGCTTCGTCGACGAGATCCCGCCCACGTTGACGCAGTGGCTCTCGGCGCGTCCGCGCGGACTCTCGGTGGCCGAGCCCATGCCGACGTGGCATGCGACGCGACGCGACGCCCGCGATTCGTTTGCCAGTCAGCCTTTTTCAGGGCAGTCTCGAGGCGGTCTGCGCGACGACATCGGCTTTCGCATCGGGCAGCAGGTCCACCATGCGAAGTTCGGGCACGGGGTCATCGTGAGTGCCGATGGCAGCGGCAAGAACGCCCAGGTGGAGGTGAACTTCGCCGAGCACGGTCTGAAGCGGCTCGCACTCGAGTACGCGCGACTGACGGCGCTTTGACGGACGTTGCCCGTCGGGCGTCTCTCAACCCTGGGTGCGCTTCACCTGCTCGAAGCGGTGGAATACCGCCCGATAGGAGACATAGTCGCTGATCATGAGCACCGCCGTCACTGGCAAGGCGACGAGCATGATGACCAGCGTGGCGCGGCCTTCGCCCAGCACGATGAGCAGGGGCGAGACTGCGAGCGCGACCAGGAACAGCCCGCCCATGAGCGTGAGACCGTAGACGAGCATGGCGGGCACGTTGCGCAACCAGGCCTGGAAGGAGTGGCGGATCGCAGCCGCGAAACCGGCATCGGCAAACACCACCAAGGCAGGGGCGAACCAGAGCGCCGCGGTCACGGGAAGGGTCAGGGCGACGGTCACAAGCATGAACGCGGAGACATCGGGGTCGCCGAGCGTGGGCCCCTGCCCGGTCATGAGCGCCTCGAGATCCACCCCGGTCACGGTCATCGCAACGGCGGCAGCGAAGATGACCCCGAGCAGGTAGACCACCCCCATCGGCAGAAGGGCCTTCCAGTTCGAGCGGAAGCCGGCAAACAGGTGCGTGAGCTCCGGCGGTTCACCCCGCTCGTGGTGCCATGCCGCAGCCAGAAAGCCCACGGTCAGGATGGGCTTGAGCAGCATCACCGCAAGTCCGCCGGTCAACGCTGAAAGCACCTGCATCAAGAGCAGGAAGAGCGCGGAGATCGACGTGTAGCGCAGCCACTGGCGGCGGAACATCCGAAGCGAGACGGCAACCCATTGCGCGCCCTCGCGCGCCGGGACGATGGCGGCCGACGGAATGCTCATCACACGACCCCCACCGGCCAGTACGCCGGGCGCGCGATCCGGCTCTTCAGCACGCGCTCGAAATGCACCGGGTCATGCGGGAGGTTCAATTCGGCGGCCCTCGGCAGGTGATAGTCGTACAGGCGCGACAGCCAGAAACGCAAGGCGCCGGCTCGGAGGAGCGCGGGCCAGGCTTCGGCCTCGGCCTCGGTCAGGGGTCGAATCGCCGCATAGGCCCGGAGCATCGCCAGCAAGCGTTGCGGGTCGAGATCACCGGTGGCCGGGTCGATGCACCAGTCATTGACGGCGATGGCGAGGTCGTAGGCGAGTTCATCCGTGGCGGCAAATCCGAAGTCGAACACGCCGCAGAGCCTTCCTTCGGCGAAGAGGGCGTTGTCCCGGAACAGATCGCCATGGATCGCGCCGATCGGCAGCCGTGTCTGCCGACGTTCACGCTGGAAGCGAAGCTCGTCCGCGATCAGTTGATTCTGCTCTTCGTTCAGGAAGCGTCGGACGGCGCGCGAGGTCGCGAGCATCCAGCCCGGACCCCGCTTGTTGGTCTGCCGGGTACGGAAGCTCCGGCCCGCGAGGTGCAAGCGCGCGAGTTCCGCACCGATCGCGCTGCAATGCGACTCGCCGGGCTCGAGCACCGCCTCGCCCGCGAGCCGCGAGATCAAGCCGGCCGGCTTGCCGTTGAGCATCGAGAAGAGCCCCCCCGTGCGGTCCCGCTCCGGGCGCGGCACGGCGACCCCATGCGCCGCGAGATGGGCCATGAGATTCAGGTAGAAGGGCAGATCCTCGGCAGGGATGCGCTCGTAAAGCGTGAGGACGAATTCGCGCTCCTTGGTCGAGAGAAAGTAGTTGGTGTTCTCGATGCCGCTTCCGATCGGCGTGAGGCTGACCAGTTCGCCGACGTTGTAGCGGAGGAGCCAAGCCGCGGCGTCAGCGGGTTGGACGGAGGTGAAGACGGACATTCAGAGGTGTCGAGGATAGCCACGCCCCGCCGGTCATCTTGGTTCTTGGCGGTGCCGCATCGCAGCGCACCTGGGATCGTGGTGCGAGCGATTCTACGTTTCAGCCGCGCTGGCCATGCCACGGATCAGGGCAACCGCCTGGGCCGCAATCCCCTCCTCGCGCCCGACGAAGCCGAGCCGCTCGGTCGTCGTCGCCTTGACACTCACGCAGTCGAGCGCGATGGCGCAATCCTCGGCGATGTTCTGACGCATCGCAAGCACGTGCGGTGCGAGCCGGGGACGTTGGGCCATGACCGTCGCATCGATGTTGCCAATATGGAAACCGGCGTCAAACAACCGTTTGACCACGGTGCGCAAGAGCACCCTCGAATCGGCCCCCTTGAACGCGGGATCCGTGTCAGGGAAATGCTTGCCGATGTCGCCGAGCGCCGCCGCCCCGAGGAGCGCATCGGCGATCGCGTGCAGGAGCACGTCCGCATCCGAGTGCCCGAGCAGGCCCTTCTCGTGGGGAATGTGAACGCCTCCGATGATGCACGGCCGATCGGGAACGAGCGCGTGAACATCAAAGCCGGTGCCGATGCGAAAGCTCATGCGTTCTCCATGAAGTAGCGTGCGAGCGCCAGATCCTCGGGGTGCGTGACCTTCAGGTTTCTGGCCTCGCCGAGCACGAGTCGGGGCGCGAGCCCGAGCGCTTCCACCGCCTGCGCCTCGTCGGTGGCATCCGGGCAGGCGGCAAGCGCGTCACGCAGCACCCCGTAGCGGAACATCTGCGGCGTCTGCGCCCGCCAGAGCGCATCGCGCGGGACGGTCTCGGCCACGTGGCCCCGGGCATCCGCCCGCTTGACCGTATCGGCCATCGGCAGCGCGAGCAGCGCGCCGGTCTCGGCATCCGCCCGTGCCACCAGGAGCCGCGCGAGCGCCGCCCGACTCAGACACGGACGCGCCGCGTCGTGGACGAGCACCCAGGCATCGATCCGCACGTCGTGCGCGATCAACTCGAGCGCCGCCAGCACCGTTGCCGCGCGCGTGGGTCCCGCCCCCCGAAGCAGGCTCACCCGCGCCGCCTCATGCGGCGCGAGCGCATCCATCACGGTCAGGGCATGCGGATCGTCCGCCTGCACGTTCACGTAGACGCGCTCAATCTCGGGCGCAGCGCACAGTGCCTGCAGGGCCGCACCCAGCACCGTAGCGCGCCCGAGCGGCAGATACTGCTTGGGCTTGTCCGCGCCAAAGCGGCTGCCGACGCCCCCGGCCGGAACGATGGCCACACAACCGTAGCGGGCGCTGGGCAAGTCAGCTCACCACCTTGATGGTTGGGAACTTGGCCGAGTGATCCTCGGAGCGCTGCGCGATGAACACGGCGCACTTGCGCGCGATGTCTCGATAGATCGCGGCGACCGGCCCCTCCGGATCGGCCACGACCGTGGGCCGCCCTCCGTCGGCCTGTTCGCGGATCGCGCGATCGAGCGGCAAGCCGCCGAGAAAGGGCACGTTGTAGTCGCGGCACATCGCTTGGGCACCGCCTTCGCCGAAGATGGGTTCCATGTGCCCGCATTGGCTGCAGCGGTGCATGCTCATGTTCTCGACGATGCCCACGATCGGGATGCCGACCTTCTCGAACATCTTGAGGCCCTTCCGGGCATCGAGCACGGCGATCTCCTGCGGGGTGGTCACGATGACCGCGCCGGTGACCGGCACCTTCTGCGCGAGCGTGAGCTGGATGTCGCCGGTGCCCGGCGGCATGTCCACGACAAGATAGTCGAGATCACGCCAGTTGGTATCGGAAAGCAGCTGCTCGAGCGCCTGGGTGACCATCGGCCCGCGCCAGACCATCGGCGTATCCTGATCGATCAGAAAGCCGATCGACATCGCCTGCAGACCGTGTGCTTCCATCGGCTCGAGCGTCTTGCCGTCGAGGGACTCGGGCCGCCCGGTGATGCCCAGCATCGTGGGCTGCGAAGGGCCGTAGATGTCGGCATCGAGAATGCCCACCGTCGCGCCCTCGGCAGCGAGCGCGAGCGCGAGGTTGACCGCGGTCGTGCTCTTGCCGACGCCACCCTTGCCGGAGGCTACCGCGATGATGTTGCGGATGCCGGGCTTCAGCTTCACCCCGCGCTGCACCGCATGCGAGATGATCTTGTGGCTCACGCTCACGTTCACGCGACCGACACCCGGGAGCGCGCGCAATCGCTCGCTCACGAGGCGCCGGATCGCGTCGACTTGGCTTCGGGCGGGGTAGCCGAGCACGATGTCCACCACGACCTCGTCGCCTTCGACGGCGATGCGCTTGACCGCGCGGTCACGCACGAGGTCCCGACCGGTGTTCGGATCGACGCACTCGGCGAGTGCGGCCTTGACTTGGGCTTCGAGCGTTTCGTTCATGCTCCCGATTCTAGAATCGGAAAAAACCCTGTCTCGGCCGCGGTCGCACACGCGTGCGACCCACCCCTGCGTCCCTCACACGCCCCTTACGCCCCCCCCTCACGCGCCCCGCCTCATGTCGCGCCACCTCTTCGTCACCACCGCCCTGCCCTACGCCAACGGCCCATTCCACATCGGCCACATGATGGAGTACATCCAGGCCGACATCTGGGTGCGGTTCATGCGGATGCAGGGTCATCGGGTGCACTGGATGTGCGCCGACGATGCGCACGGCGCACCAATCATGATCGCCGCGGAGAAAGCGGGCCAGACGCCCGAGGAATTCGTCCGCGCGGTCGCCGCCACCCGCCCGCGCTATCTCGAGGGTTTCTCGATCTCGATCGACCATTGGCACTCGACCGATTCGCCCGAGAACACAGCGCTCGCGCAGGACATCTACCGAAAGCTCAAGGCTGCCGGCCTCATCGCCACCCGCACGATCGAGCAGTTCTATGACCCGGTCAAGGGCATGTTCCTGCCCGACCGCTACATCAAAGGCACCTGCCCGAAGTGCGGCGCTGAAGACCAATATGGCGACAGCTGCGAGGTCTGCGGCGCGGTCTATGCGCCAACCGAGCTCGTCCGCCCGCGCTCGGCGCTCTCGGGCGCCACTCCCGAGCTTCGGCAGTCGGAACACTACTTCTTCCGGCTCTCCGATCCGCGCTGCGTGGCTTTCCTGCGCGATTGGACGGCGGGCGGCGCGCTGCAACCCGAAGTGCTCGCCAAGGCCCAGGAATGGCTGGGCAGGGACGGCGAGACCGACAAACTCGCCGACTGGGACATCTCGCGCGATGCGCCCTACTTCGGCATTCCGATCCCGGACGCCCCCGGGAAATTCTTCTACGTCTGGCTCGATGCGCCGATCGGCTATCTCGCCTCGCTGAAAGCGTATTTCGAGAGTGGCAAGGCGCACTCGAACGGCGAAAGCCGCTCGTTCGAGGCCTTCCTCGCCGCACCCGACACCGAGCAGATCCACTTCATCGGCAAGGACATCGTCTACTTTCACGTTCTGTTCTGGCCGGCGATGCTGCGCTTTTCGGGCTACAAGGTGCCGAACCGGGTGAACGTGCACGGCTTCATCCAGCTGCGCGGCGAGAAGATGAGCAAGAGCCGCGGGACCGGGCTCGATCCGCTGCGCTACCTCGAACTCGGGATGCACCCCGACTGGCTCCGCTACTACATCGCGGCCAAGCTGAACGCCAACGTCGAGGACTTCGACTTCATCCCCGAGGACTTCATCGCGCGGGTGAACGCGGATCTCGTCGGCAAGTTCGTCAATCTCGCGAGCCGTGCGGCGGGCTTCGTCGCCAAGGGCTTCGAGGGCCGCCTGGCCGAACGCTTCGACCCGACAGGGGAGGCGATGCTCGGGCAGATCACGGACGCCGCGGATGAGATTGCAGCCCTCTACGAGGCGCGCGAATTCGGCAAGGCCGTCCGGCGCATCATGGAACTGGCCGACGCCGCGAACCAGTACGTCGATCAGCGCGCGCCGTGGGTGCTTGCGAAAGATTCCTCACGCGCCCGGGAACTGCACGAGGTGGTCACGACCTCGCTCGAGGCGTTCCGCCGTCTCTCCGTGCTCCTCGCACCGATCATGCCGACCGTCACGCTGGAGGCGGGCCGCCTGCTTGGCGTGCGCATGGATGCATGGTCGCATCTGACCGAGCCCCTGCCCGCGGGACATGCGATCGCGCCATACAGTCATCTGCTCTCCCGGGTCGAGGAGCGGCAGATCGATGCGCTCTTCGGCATCGCCGCAGCTTCGGCTCCCTCGCCCGCGGCCGCGCCGGCGACCAAGGCGGCCACACCGCCCGCGAAGGCGTCATCCGTGGAGCGCGCGCCCGGCATGATCACGATCGAAGATTTCGCAAAGATCGATCTGCGCATCGCGCGGATCGTGGCGGCCGAGCGGGTCGAAGGCTCGACCAAGCTCCTGAAACTCACGCTCGATCTCGCCGAGACGAACGAGGCGGGCGAGCCGCGCCTGCGGACGGTCTTCTCGGGCATCCAGGCGGCTTATGCGCCGGAGGACCTCGTGGGACAACTCACCGCCGTCGTTGCCAATCTGGCACCGCGCAAGATGAAATTCGGCGTCTCGGAAGGCATGGTGCTTGCCGCCTCTGGACCGTCGGATGACAATGGGATCTATCTGCTCAACCCCCACGCGGGCGCCCTGCCCGGCATGAAGATCAGCTGAACCGGCATGTTCCGCACACGCACCGTCTTCGAACAGGACAAGTACAAGATCCTCAAGGCTGCGTCGCATGATGCGCCGATCCTGTCCGCGCTCACCAAGGGCGACTGGTCGGAGCGTGTGGCCGTGTCGGCACGTCGCGTCAACGACAACCCCAACCAGATTGCGGATGACCTCCGACGCGGGGGAGGGCTCGTGCTGATGCGCCACAACGTCGCGGTCGCGGCACTTTCCTACGTGCCGGCACGGGACGGAAGTTGGGAACTGCGGCGGCTCGGCGTGACACGCAGTTTCTCGGGTCGCGGGTTCACGACGCTGTTGCTGACCACGCTTGAGGACCTGGCCCGACGCGCCAACGTGCGGTCGATCCGGATCCCGGTCGACAGCTACTCGCCGCAGCACAAGGCTTACTTCGAACGTCTCGGCTACAGCATCGAATCGGAACGGACGTTCAGCACCATCTTTGCCGGTGCCATGCAGCCGGTGCGCATGCGCAAGTTGATTGCTTGACGCGGTTCGACCCGGCCGCCGCCTCAGTCCCCTCCACCGCGATATCGAAACAGAGCCCGCCTTGGCGAGGGTTTACCCTATATGCTGGGTGAATGATGTTTTCTCCGCGCCTGTTTGTCGAGCTTCGAACCTACAGCCTTGAGAAGTTCCGTGCCGACGTCCTCGCGGGGGTGACCGTCGGCATCATCGCGGTTCCGCTGGCCATGGCCTTCGCGATCGCCAGCGGCGTCTCGCCGGAGCAGGGGCTCGTCACTGGCGTGATCGCGGGTGTTGTGATCGGTGTGCTCGGCGGCACGCGACTGTGCGTGGCCGGACCCACCGGTGCCTTCATCGTTGTGCTCTACGGCATCCTGGCAAAGTTTGGTTGGGCCAATCTCGTGATCTGCACGATCATGGCCGGTGTGATGCTCGTCGCGATGGGTGCGCTCCGTCTTGGCGGCCTGATCCGTTTCGTACCGAACTCGGTGATCATCGGCTTCACCAATGGCATTGCCGTACTGATCGCGCTCTCGCAACTCAAGGACCTGCTCGGGCTCCCCATCGAGCGCATGCCCGGAGAGTTCTTCGGCATCGTCAAAACGCTGTGGGCCAATCTGCCGCAGACCCACTGGCCGTCGCTGGTGCTCACCAGCGCGTGTTTCGTCTTCCTCAAGCTCTGGCCCGCCCGCTGGAGCGAGCGCGTACCAGGGCCCTTCCTGGTTCTCGTGCTTGCCACACTGCCCGTCATGTTCTTCGACACGGGCATCGCCACCATCGGCAGTCGGTTCGGCGAGATCCATCCGGGCTGGCCGACGCCGACGATCCCCAAGGTGACACTGGAGCAACTCGGCTCCCTCATCGCGCCGGCGATGACCATCGCGCTTCTGGCAGCCATCGAATCCCTGCTCTGTGCCGTGGTCGCTGACAAGCAGACACGCGACCGGCACGACCCGAATACCGAGCTGATGGCCCAAGGCGCCGCCAACATCGTGTCACCGCTCTTCGGTGGCCTCGCCATCACGAGCGCCATCGCCCGGACGAGTGCAAACATCAGAAACGGTGCCAAGACGCCGGTCGCGAGCATCGTCCATGCGCTCACCATCCTCGCCGTGCTTCTGATCGCTGCTCCCCTCGCGCGCCACGTGCCGCTGCCTGCGCTCGCGGCGATCCTGCTCTGGGTCGCCTTCAACATGGGCGAATGGCGTGCGTTTCGCACGATGCATCGCTACAAGCCGATGCGCAACGTGATCCTGCTCGCGACGTTCGCGTTGACGGTGCTTTTCGACCTGACCGTCGCCGTCGAAGTGGGGCTGCTGCTGGCCACCCTGCTCCTCATCAAGCGCCTCACCGAGGCCGCCCGTTTCGAGTTCGTGCAGGACCTCTCGCGCGAGCCCGATGCGCCACCGCTCGCACTGCCGGAAGGTGCGCTGGGTATCCGGCTGCGCGGCGCGCTGTTCTTCGGTGTGGCCGATCGCATCCGCGAGGCAATGACCGTGCCGCCGGGGTCGCGAGCCATCGTGCTGGACATGCTCGAGGTCATCTACATCGATTCAACCGCGCTCGAGACCCTGACTGACGCCTGCACCGACGTCCAGCGATCGGGATGCACGGTCATCGTCTACGGACTGGGCGCCCAGGCGCGATCCCTCTTCGATCGCGGTGGCCTGACCGAGCAGATCGGCAAGGCGAATCTCGTCCCGACCAAGCGGCTGGCGATCGAGCGCGCACGTTCGGCGATCTCTGCGGCAGGCCCGATCGGAATGGGCTGAGGGCACGACCGGCCCGCGCCGCGCGCCATTCACCGACGCCGCGAGAGCAGCGGTGCGAGGAACCGCCCGGTGTAGGACGCCGCACACGCGGCCACCTGCTCGGGTGTACCGACGGCCACCACTCGGCCACCGCCCGCCCCGCCCTCCGGCCCCATGTCGATCAGCCAGTCTGCGGTCTTGATGACATCGAGGTTGTGTTCGATGACCACCACCGTATTGCCATGGTCGCGCAACCGGAAGAGCACGCGCAGGAGAAGCTCGATGTCCGCGAAATGAAGCCCCGTGGTCGGCTCATCGAGGATGTAAAGCGTCTTGCCGGTGTCGCGCTTGGACAGCTCGAGTGCGAGCTTCACGCGCTGTGCCTCGCCGCCGGAGAGCGTGGTGGCCGATTGCCCGAGTTGGATGTAACCCAGGCCGACTTCGTCCAGGAGCGCGAGTTTGCTCGCGATCGCGGGCACCGGCGAGAAGAACTCGCGCGCCTCGGCCACGGTCATCGCAAGTACATCCGCGATCGAGCGGCCGCGGTAGTGGATGTCGAGCGTCTCCCGGTTGTAGCGCTTGCCCTGACAGACGTCGCAGGGCACGTAGACATCGGGCAGGAAGTGCATCTCCACCCGGCGTACGCCGTCACCCTCGCAGGCCTCGCAGCGCCCACCCTTCACGTTGAAGGAGAAACGCCCGCTCTCATAGCCACGCTCGCGGGCTGCAGCCGTCTGGGCAAAGAGTTCGCGGATCGGCGTGAACAGGCCCGTGTAGGTGGCGGGGTTGGACCGCGGCGTGCGACCGATGGGGCTCTGGTCGACGTTGATCACCTTGTCGATCGCGCCCAGCCCCTCGATGGCCGCGTGTGGTGCCGGATCGTCGTGACTGCCGTAGATCGCCTTGGCCGCGGCACGGTAGAGCGTGTCATTGACCAGGGTGGACTTGCCCGAACCCGACACACCGGTGACACAGACCAACAGGCCAAGCGGAATCGACACGTCGACTTGGGCGAGATTGTTGCCGCGCGCCCCCTTGATCGTGATGGCCTTGCCCGCCGCGGGCTTCCGCCGCCGCTTCGGCACCTCGATCTGTTTCTTCCCCGAAAGGTAGAGCCCGGTGAGCGAGACGGCGTTGTCACGGATCTCGGCTGGTGTCCCCTGCGCGACGACTCGGCCGCCATTCACGCCGGCGGCGGGCCCGAGATCGATGACGTGGTCGGCCGAGTTGATTGCGTCCTCGTCATGCTCGACCACGATCACCGTGTTGCCGAGATCCCTGAGATGCCGGAGCGTGGCGAGCAGCCGCTCATTGTCGCGCTGATGCAGGCCGATCGAGGGCTCATCGAGCACATACATCACGCCCGTGAGCCCGGAGCCGATCTGTGACGCGAGTCGGATGCGCTGCGCCTCACCGCCGGAGAGGGTTTCGGCGCGACGATCGAGCGACAGGTAGTCGAGCCCCACGTTGACGAGAAACCGGAGCCGGTTGGCGATTTCCCACAGTACGCGCTCGGCAATCTGCGCCTTGGCCCCGTCAAGCCGGAGCGCGGAAAAGTGCTCGAGCGCCCTGGACAGCGGCCAGTGCTCCACCTCGGAGATGCCCACCTCGCCCACCTTGACATGGAGCGCCTCGCGCCGGAGTCGCGTGCCGTGACAACTCGGACAGGGACGCCGACTCATGTACTTGCCGAGCTCCTCGCGCACGGTGGAGGACTCGGTCTCGCGCCACCGGCGCCGGAAATTCGGAATCACGCCTTCGAACGGGTGAGAGCGAAGCGTGACCGTGCCCTTCTCGCTCACGTAAGGAAACTCGATCACTTCCTCGCCGCTGCCGTAGAGCACGGCATTTCGGGCCTCGTCGGTGAGCTCTTGCCACGGCGTTTCGACATCGAAGCCATAGTGCGCCGCGAGCCCCTGGAGCAGCTGGAAGTAGAAGATCGTCCGGCGGTCCCAACCCCGAATCGCGCCACTCGCAAGCGAGAGCTCGGGATGCGCCACGATGCGCGTGGGTTCGAACTCGTCGATCTCGCCCAGTCCATCGCAGGTCGGGCAGGCGCCGAGCGGTGAGTTGAACGAGAACAGCCGCGGCTCGAGTTCGGCCAGGGAGTAATCGCAGATCGGACAAGCAAACCGGGTTGAGAAGAGTTGCTCGCGACCGCTGTCCAGGTCGACCACGAGCGCCCGCCCCTGGCCCAATCGACAGGCGGTCTCGAAGCTCTCCGCGAGGCGTTGCTTCACATCCGGCCGGACCTTCAGACGATCAACCACCGCGTCGATCGTGTGCTTGTGGCTCTTCGCGAGCGCGGGCAGCGGATCGAGATCGACGATGGCGCCGTCGATGCGGGCCCGCGTGAATCCGCGGGCCCGCAGGTCCGCCAGCACCTCGGCGTGCTCCCCCTTCCTTGCGCTCACCACCGGCGCGAGCAGCGTGATGCGCGTCTCGGCCGGCAGGGCCAGCACACTGTCCACCATCTGCGACACCGTCTGCGCCGCGAGCTTCTGCTCGGGATGATCGGGACAGTGCGGCTCCCCCACGCGCGCGTAGAGCAGACGGAGATAGTCGTGCGTTTCGGTCACCGTGCCCACGGTCGAGCGCGGGTTGTGGCTGGTTGCCTTCTGCTCGATGGCGATTGCCGGCGCGAGGCCCTCGATCAGGTCGACCTCGGGCTTGTCCATCATCTGCAGGAACTGCCGGGCGTAGGCCGAGAGCGATTCGACGTAGCGTCGCTGCCCTTCGGCATAGAGCGTGTCGAAAGCGAGCGAGCTTTTCCCGGAGCCCGACAGGCCGGTCACCACGACCAGCGCGTGCTTCGGAATGTCGAGACTGA
>CAZSTF010000014.1:18744-35878 GCA_964609555.1 uncultured Alcaligenaceae bacterium
ACCACGAAGTACCGATCGGCGAGCAAGGTGTACTGCGGCACCGAGAAGCGCTCGCGCGACTCGCCCCGGTGTCGGTTGGCCCCGGGCGGCGGGTTGACCAGCACCATGGCCGGTGCGTTGCCCGCTTCCTTGAACAGCGCCGCGATCAGCTTGCGCTCGATGGCCTCGATCGCGGCACGGCCGCGCGGTACAGCCTGCCGACCTGCGCCCGCGCCGGTGCCGACACTGCCCCCCGCCCCGGCGGCTGACCCGTGCTCGAGTCGCACCAGACGGGCCGTGTCGTCGACATCGAATCCCACACCGGCACTTCGCTCGAGCAGTTCGATCTCGATGTCGCCCGGCCGCAGGTCCTGGCCATCCGCCATGGCCACGATCGAGTAGCCGTAACGCAGCCGACCGACGGGAAACCCCATCGCCCGCTCGAGGATCGGCGTGGTCAGGTCGATGATGAAGCGGAGCGGCGTGAAATCACCCTTGAGTCGGAGCGCCGGCGGCGGCGCGTCGATGCGCGGCAGCTCCGACAGCGCGCCCGGCCGCCATGCGCTCGATGGATAGGGCGACAATGTGCCGATCTCCGGGGGCACGAGTCCCACACTGCCGCCGCGCACGAAACATCCCATGACTCAGCCTCCGCGATCCACGGGCCGCTGGCTCGCGCCAAGGCCTGCCCCTGTGCAGACGGATTGGCGTCGCCTCAAGCGACAGGCGGACATCATGCTTCGTAGAGCACGAGATCGACATGCGCAGCGGACTGGCGGAGTGCGACCAGCGCCTGATACTCCGGCGAGTCATGCCATCGCTTTGCCGCGCTGATGGACGAAAAGCGGATGACCACGACCTCATCTGCTGGCGGGTCGCCCGCGAAGACAAGCGCACGCCTACCGCGGAAAACGATTTCGCCGTCCCACTGCTCGATCGTGTCACCCACGCGCGCTCGGTAGCGATCCCACGCTGCAGGGTCGGTGATGCGGATGTGTCCAATGACGAATGCGCTCATGGGCGGGGGCTCGAAAAACTCGAAAGGCGGCGCTGCCCGCCCGCGCGACACGGAGGGCTCGTCTCTAGGCTAGCGCATCCGTGGCAGGGATGCCATGCCCCGCTCACTCAACCGGGTGTTCGCGCCGACCAGACTGCCCAGGGCACCGCAAGGCGCAGTCCTCCGTCACGCTGGGCACGCGCCGTGAGCCAGCACTCGAGTTCGTCGCGCACGCACGGCCAGGCCTCGACACCGGCCACCGCCTGCCAGTCCGGCAGAAAGCCCAGACGCAGGAAATAGTGTTCGAACACGGCGCGCCCGTCGCAGAGGCCGATCTCGAAGCAACCCGACACGATATCGACACCGGTGAAGCCGTGGGCTTGCAGTCGCCGGGTCACCGCCTCGGGCGTCGCCCGATTCGCCACATGCTGCTCGAGCCGCCCGAGGGCATCGAGACGCCCCTGTGCCCGCAGCACGGCAGCAAAGCCCGCGTAGAACGTGGCGAAGGTGCCAACCAGGTTGCTCGATAGCACCAGGGTGCCGCCCGGCCGGAGGATGCGTCGACACACCGCGAGCACGCGATCCGGATCGGTGAAATTGTTGATGCCGAGATTCGAGACCACCAGGTCCACCGACGCCTGCGGAAGCGACAGGACCGCCGCATCCTCCTCGAGCACCTTGACGTTGTCGAGGCCCAGATGATCGAGCTTGCGCCGCAGGCGCGCGCAGGCGTGCGCCCAAGGATCCACCGCGATCACCGTGCTGTCCTGCCCAAGGCGCTGGGCCAGTTCGATCGACAGGAAGCCCGTCCCGGAACCGATGTCGACCACGGTCTGGCCGCGAGAGAGCGGCACCCGTTCGAGCAACGCTTGGGCGAATGGCGCCGACCAGAGCGGCAGTTCATCGAAGAATTCGGCGACGTCCGGGTCGGCCAGATCGACCGGCGCGGTGCGAATAAGCGTCATGGCAAGCGCGTGAATCGGACAGTCGCCCGATTGTCCAGCATGCCCGGAGCGTGCGCTTGCGCCGCATCAACGCGATTCGATGCGCCGTGCGCCCTTGCCGTGCGCGCCCCTCGGGACAGCCGCGAAATCCGAGCCACCCGAGCGACCGGGTCAAGAGCAATAAGTTCGCACCATTTCCGCGATGCGTGCGGCACAAGCGTCCGGCGCCTCGAGCGGAATCAGATGCCCCGTCGGCAGCGAATGCCAGTGAGGCGCGAACAGACGGCGGTTCTCGGCGCGGCCGGCGAGACGGATCTCCTCGGAATGCTCGCCCGCGATGAAGTGCACCGGCACGCCGCGCCGCCGAAGGACGGACAACGCGCGGCGCGCCGCCCCGTGCACGATGTGCGCGTAGATGTCACGCTCCACATGGCGCGGAATGCGCAGTCGGAGGCTTCCGTCGTGGTCGCGCTCGAGCGCATGGTCGAGGAAGTCATCAAGGACGCCTGGTGCCCAGCGTTGCACGAACGGCTTGCGCGCGAAGTGCTCGGCTGCTTCAGCACGGGAAGGCCAGCGATCGCGGCGTCGCGCAGCCACGGGTGCAGGCCCCGCACGGTAGGCGAGCCCCGTCAACTGGGCGAAGCTCAGCACCTGGGCCCGCCAGCCGGTGGGAATGGGCGAATCAACCAGGATCACGGCGCGGACTGTCGAGCGTGCCGCAGCGGCCTGAAGGCAGAGATAGCCGCCCATCGAGTGCCCAGCCAGGATCTCTGCGCCTGAAGTGGCGATGGCATGATCCAGCTGACCCAACATCCAGGGCCAACGCCTGGACGCGCGCAAGTCCGGCGGTGTTTCGAGCGGAGGCGCCTCGATGCGATGCTCTGGCAGCAGCCCGGCGAGGGCGCTCAGGAAACGGTTGTAGACGCCGGGCGGATAGCCGTTCGCGTGCGCGAAGACGAGCGTTGACTCTCCCTGCGAGGCTCCATGCACACCGGGCATGCGTTCAGTCATTTCGGAAGGGCGTCCTCAGCGGGTTCAAATGCCAAGGCGACAAAGAAAAAGCCCGCATGACGCGGGCTCTTTCAATGCGCTTCGGATCGGCGCAATGTGTGCTCAATCCTTCTCAGCGATCACGATCACCTTGATCTCGGCGGTGACATCCGTGTGCAATTGGAGCTTCACGGTGGTCTCGCCGATCGACTTGATCGGGCCGTGGGGCATCTGCACCATGGCCTTCGTGATCTCGTAGCCCTGCGCCTTCAACGCTTCGGCGATGTCGGCGTTGGTCACCGAGCCGAACAGACGGCCATCGACGCCCGCCTTCTGGGTCATGCGCAGTTCGTGGCCGGTCAGCTTCTCACCGAGCGCCTGCTGGGCCGCGAGCTTCTCGGCCGCGAGCTTTTCGAGCTCGGCACGACGCGCCTCGAGTTCCTTCACATTCGCTTCGGTGGCCCGCTTGGCCTTGCCCTGCGGGATCAGGTAGTTGCGGGCGTAGCCGTCCTTGACCTTGACGATGTCGCCGAGGTTGCCGACCTTGGCCACCTTTTCCATGAGGATGATCTGCATGTGTGCTTCTCCGTGACGCGATCAGCCGTGCTGGTCGCAGTAGGGCAGGAGGGCCAGGAAGCGGGCGCGCTTGATGGCGGTGGTGAGCTGGCGCTGATAGCGGGCCTTGGTGCCCGATACGCGGCCCGGCTGGATCTTGCCGTTCTCCTGAATGAAATCCTTGAGGAGCTCGACATCCTTGTAGTCGATCTCCTTGACGCCTGCGACCGTGAAGCGGCAGAACTTCTTGCGCTTGAACAGGCTGGCCTCGCGCTTGGGGCGGTTGCGGTTGCCGAACTTGGGTTTGCCGAATGCCATGGACGTCTCCTCAGGCCTGTGCAGAAGCGGAAGCCGCCTCGGCCGCGTCAGGGGTGTTGAGATTGCGCGCCTTTTCGCCCGACATCATGGGCGACGGCGCTGTCTCGGCCGCATCCTTCTTGACGGTCAGGTGACGCAGGACGGCGTCGTTGAAGCGGAACGCGGTCTCGAGTTCGGTCAACGTCTCGTTGTCGCATTCGATGTTCATGCACACGTAGTGCGCCTTGTAGACCTTGCCGATCGGGTAGGCGAGCTGGCGACGCCCCCAATCCTCGAGGCGGTGGATCTTGCCGCCGCGACCGGTGACGAGCGCGCGATAGCGCTCGACCATCGTCGGGACCTGCTCTGACTGGTCCGGGTGGACGATGAACACGATTTCGTAATGACGCATGGTCATTGAACCTTTCGCTGCTGTGGACAGTGAAGTCGACGCGCTGCCCCGGAGAAAACCCACGAGCACGGCACGCGACCGCTCGACTGACTCCCGGACTGAATTGTTTTCGTCGCTCTGGCGCAGACCACACCGACCGCTTGAGCGCCCCATGCAAGGTGGCGCGCGAACCTTCGGCGCGATCCGCTCTCAAGGACGTGTATGCCGTGGAGCAGAACCGTGAATTATGACACGAAACACCATGGCGCGTATAGCCACTTGGAAACAGTTGCTACAATTTCAGGTTCGGCACGTCAGTAAGACCCAACTCACCGGCAACGCTCTCGCCCAGGGTTCTCACACGGTGTCGCCCATGCCCTCCTTTCGTCGAGGGTGGCTCTGCCCGACCCGGGCAAACCATGATGCTGTGGCCGCGCCGATACCTCCGGCCTGCCGCAGCGCAGGCATCGAGGTGTTCATCATGCAGGGACTTCATCTGACCGGCGACCTGCTCGACTGCGATTGCAGCGCCGAGCTTCTCATCGCCCTCGACCCGCTCGCCACGCTCTGCCGTGACGCAACTGTCGCGGCCGGGCTCACGATCGTGGACGAGAAATACCACGTCTTTCCCGAGTGGCAGGGCCAGCCCGGCGGCATTACCGGCACTGTGCTCCTCGCGGAGTCCCATCTCGCGGTCCACACGTGGCCGGAACGCCGGGGTGTCACGCTCGATGTCTACGTCTGCAATTTCACGGCTGACAATTCGGCCAAGGCCGAGCAGCTGTTCGAAGCGTTGATGATGGCGTTCCGCCCGGGTCGGCGCATCGTGAACCGCATCCAGCGCGGCGATCTCACGGCCGCCCACGCGACCGATGCGCCGGCGTCCGATTCGACCGGGAGCGGCGGCGCCGAGCGGCTGGTCTTCGACTGGCTCAATCCGCACGCAGGCTACGGCTTCAACGTCACTCGCACGCTCGTGGCCAAGGACACGCGCTACCAGCGGCTTGAGCTCTTCGACACACCGCAGTTTGGTCGCATGCTCCGGCTCGACGGTCGCTTCATGACCGCGGAGGGCGAGGAATTCGTCTATCACGAGTGCATGACCCATCCGGCGCTGCTTGCCCATCCGGCGCCGCGCCGCGTACTGATCCTCGGGGGCGGCGATGGTGGCACCGCGGAGGAAGTGCTCAAGCACCCCTCCGTCGAAGCCATCACCATCGCCGAACTCGATCGCGACGTGGTCACCGAGAGCCGCGCGCACCTCGCCTCCATCCATCGCGGCTCGCTCGATCATCCGAAGGTGCGCATCGAGATCACCGATGGTTTCGCGTTCGTCGAGGGTTCGACCGAGCAGTACGACCTGATCGTGCTCGACCTGACCGATCCGGACACGCCCGCGTTCCGTCTCTACTCGCCGGAGTTCCTCGCGCTGTGCAAGGCGCGGCTCGCGCCGGGCGGCTTCCTGACCATGCACATCGGCTCACCGGTCTATCAGGCCGACACGGTCAAGCGCAACGTGGCCGCGCTGCGCGGCGTCTTCCGCGAAGTGCATCCACTCGCGGCCTTCATGCCGCTCTACGGCTCGCTGTGGTGCCTGGCGATTGCGAGCAACGACATCTCGCCGTTGATCGATGCAGCCACGCGCGAAGAACGCTTTGCCGAGCGTGCGCTGGCCGACCTGCGCTACTACTACCCGGCGCTCACGCCCGCACTGTTCACGCTTCCCCGCTATGTGCGGGACCTGGTCGAGCCCGCTTCACCGACGGCCGCGACCCACCGCGTCACTTCGCTGCGCGCAGCCGCTTGACCTCTTCGTCGGTCGGCTGCACGTCGCGGCCGTCGACGTAGCGCCAATCGACCATCACGCCCCGGCCGTCGCGCACGGCCAGGCGGCCGACGAACGCGCCCATGGTGGACTGCTGGTCCTGCGGCCGCCAGGTCACGCGCCCGAACGGCGTGTCCACGACGAGCCCGCGCAGGGCCGCCTGCATCTTGGCCACATCCGTCGAGCCTCCGGTCTTCCTGAGCATCGCCGCGATCGACTTCACGGTCGCGTAACCCACGACCGAGCCGAGCCGCGGATAGTCGCCCCAGCGCTTTTGGTAGGCCTCGCGGAAGGCGCGATGCTCCGGCGTGTTGAGGTCCTGCCACGGGTAGCCGGTCACGATCCAGCCCTCCGGCGTCTCGGCCCGGAGCGGGTCGAGGTACTCCGGTTCCCCCGAGAGCAGGCTCACGACCGGGCGCCCGCGGAAGAGTCCGCGCGTATTGCCTTCCCGCACGAACTTGGCGAGATCGGCACCGAAGGTGACGTTGAAGATCGCTTCCACCTTCTCATCGAGGAGTGCCTGCACCACCGCGCCCGCGTCGATGCGCCCGAGCGGTGCGGCCTGCTCGACAAACTCCACGCCCCCGGCCGGCTGCGCAGCGATCAGGAGCTTCTTGAAATGCGCCGCAGCCGACTGGCCGTACTCGTAATTCGGGTAGACGATGCCCCAGCGGCGCTTGTTGAGCTTGGCGGCCTCGGGCACCAGCATCCGGGTCTGCATGTAGGTGTTTGCGCGCAGCCGGAAGGTGTAGTCATTGCCGTTCGCCCAGGTCAGCTTGTCGGAAAGCGGCTCGGAGGCCACGAAGAGCACCCGCCGTTGCTTTGCAAAGTCGCCGACGGCCAGCCCGACATTCGACAGGAACGTGCCCGAGATGAGCGCCACGCGTTCGCGCGAGACCAGCTCCTCGGCCGCGCGTACGGCGTCGCCCGGCGTGCCGTTGTCATCCCGGAACACGGTTTCGAGCCTCCGCCCGTTGATGCCGCCCGCCGCATTCACCTCGTCTTGGGCGAGTTCCCAGCCCTTGCGATAGGGCTCGAGGAAGGCCGGCTGCGCCTTGTAGCTGTTGATCTCGCCGATCTTGATCGGCTGCGCCGAAACACCGGACGACAGGGCGGCGGCAGCGGAGACGACGAGCGCGAAACGGAAGGTGCGGTTCATGGCTTTTGGGTCAAGAAGAGAGGTGCAGCGCCGCTCGGCGATGCGCAGCGAGAACGCCGGCGGGCGTCCTTGGTTGACGGATTTTCGCGTATCCCTTCCCACCCCCGGCAGAATGCCGAGATCGGACATCCGACATCGGAACGGGTCACCGGGGTCACCGCCGGTGCGCCTCGGGTCTGGCCATGCTGATCGCACTCCGCATCGTCAAATACCTCTTTGCTCTGCTCGCGGTTGCGGTTGCAGTCGCATTCCTGCTGCCGGCGGAATTCAAGACCGCACGCTCGGTCGAGATCGCCGCGCCGACGGATCGCGTCTTTGCCCTCGTCGCCGATCAGCGTCAATGGGCGCGCTGGTCGGTCTGGACCCGGCGCGACCCGCAGATGAAGCAGGTCTACCTCGGGCCGCAAGCCGCGGTCGGCGCCCGCTGGAGCTGGCGCAGCGCCACCGAGGGGAGCGGCAGCATGGAATGGACCGCGGTCGAGACGGGCAAGCGCATCGGCTATACGCTACGCATCGACGGACAGAGCCCGGCGCACGGCGAGATCCTGTTCGCACCGATGGCAGGCGGCACCCGCGTGACGTGGACGATCGCAGGGCAGGCGGGCGCGAATCCCTTCCTGCGCTGGTTCGGTCTGTTCTTCGACCGGGCGGTCGGCCCCGACTTCGAAACCGGACTCGCCCAACTCAAGCAGCTTGCGGAGCAGCAACCATGAATGACACCCTCGCCCCGGACAAGAGCGCCTATCGCGACTATGCCGCCCCGCAGCGCAGCGATGCCGTGGACACGGTCCGAGCGTTCTACCGCCTGAACCACGCCCGCCAGACCCATGCCTTCGTCTTGGCCAAGAAGGCCGAA
The DNA here is from genome assembly GCA_964609555.1 of uncultured Alcaligenaceae bacterium. Taxonomy (GTDB): domain Bacteria; phylum Pseudomonadota; class Gammaproteobacteria; order Burkholderiales; family Casimicrobiaceae; genus Casimicrobium. The sequence goes on from CAZSTF010000014.1 coordinate 26,738, forward strand.
TGGCTCGGCTTCAACCGCGCCCGCATGACGCCTTGGGCGGCGCTCGACTACCTGAACACGCTTGTCGACGACAGCGACCCGGACATCGCCTTGCCGCAGATCGACCATCTCGTGCAGACGGCCGAAGCCATGCGTGCCAACGGCGAGCCCGAATGGATGGTGCTCACTGGTTTCATTCATGACCTCGGCAAGGTGCTCTGCCTTTTCGGAGAGCCTCAATGGGCCGTCGTCGGCGATACCTTCCCCACCGGGTGCGCATGGTCAGACAAGATCGTGTACAGCGAATTCTTCGCGCTCAATCCCGACGCGCAGAATCGCGAGCTCACCACGCAGTACGGTGTCTACGAGCCCAATTGCGGGCTTGAGCAGGTGCACATGAGTTGGGGGCACGACGAGTATCTCTACCACATGATGAAGCCCTACCTGCCGCTCGAAGCGCTCTACATGATCCGCTTCCACAGCTTCTATGCATGGCACCGCGAAGGCGAGTATCAGCACCTCTGCAACGCGCAGGACGACGCCATGAAGCCGTGGGTGCAGCGCTTCAATCCGTACGACCTCTACTCGAAGAGCCCGAACCGGCCCGACCTGACTGAGGTCAAGCCCTACTACGAAGATCTGCTCGCGAAGTATCTGCCGGGCGAGCTTGCGCTCTGAGCAGGGCGATCACGGCGTGAGCGCGGCCAGAAAGGCCTCGATCGCCGCGGCCGTCGAGCGGCCGGCGTCCGCGCCCACGGCGCCCGTCACCAACGCCTCGCCCCGAAAGCCGAAGAGGTAACGCAGGATGAGGAGCGCATCCGTGTCAAGCCCGTAGAGGCCATCGTCGTCGACGTCGAGCATCCAGCGCGCCCCATCGAGGTAGGTGATCACGCCCGCCGCATCCCGCGTCGCCCCCGTCCCGAGCGCATTTGCCGTGAGCGCGTCGCCGTTCAACCCCAAGAGATAGCGCAGCACGAGCAGACCGTCCGTGGTGGCGGCATAGGCCGGGCCCTGCACATTGGCATCGACATCAAGCGAGGGCAACGGCGGCAGGCAGAGCACCCCGCCGGAGGCGTGAAGTGCGCCCACTTCATCGGCCGTCAGTGCGCGATCGTAGAGCTGCAGCTCGTCGATGCGCCCGTTGAACGCGGCATTTCGCGGGGAGCCCCCCAGGTTCTGCCATGATGCGTTCGTCTCCGGCGAGGCATCCCCGATGTTCCAGCCGCGGCTGTTTGGCAGCGACCCCGAGATGCTGCGCGTCGCGCTGGCCCGGAGCACGCCATCCACATACAGACGCAGCGTCGTGCCGTCGTAGGTGCCAGTCACGTGCTGCCAGCCTGAGGCGATGGAAGTGCTCGCCGAGATACTCGCAACTTGTTGGTACTCGAGGCCGAACTTCAGGTCGCCGCCCACAATCCACAGATACGTCGAGAAGTGCCCGTTGTCGCCCCGCTCGCCCTGGTAGTTGCTCGCGATGATCTGGGGGCTGTCGAACCGAGTCAGTTCCACCGGATCGATCCAGGCCGAGATCGAGAAAGCGAACGTCTCGGTCAGCGCGAAATCGCCCAGCAGGCCAACCGCGTAGTAGTCGTCCACCCCATCCAGCGCGAACGCAGCATCGGATACGCCCGTGCCGTATCCCGCGCCGAGACGGCGCGCGGCGTTGTGCGAGCCGATCACGTCGGCACCGCTGCCATCGGCCGGCCACCAGTGCCGAAGGCCCGGAGGCGAGTTCACGCAGCTCTGCGCATGTCCGATCGGAATTGCCAGCGCGACGACGAGCAGCGCCAGGGCGCGATGCACAAGGGTCCAGAGCGGGCGGGCGTTCAGGCACATGGCACGACAGATCGAATGAAAGCAGACAACGCGAGGTTCGCGGAACCGCGCCTCCGAGACGTTGACCGCGATCAAGCGGGATCGCCCGCGGGACGGCGACCGAGCAGCCGTGCCAGCGCATCGAGCGTGTCGGCCTCGCCGATCGGCTTGTCGCGGCGGATGCGGAGCATTCGCGGAAAGCGCACGGCGATCCCGCTCTTGTGCCGGCTGCTTTCGGCAATGCCCTCGAAGCCGATCTCAAACACGAGGCCGGGCCGCACCGCGCGCACCGGCCCGAAGCGGGTCAGCGTGTTCTTGCGGATGAGCGCATCGACCGCGCGGAATTCGTCATCCGTGAGCCCGGAGTAGGCCTTCGCGAAGGGGACCAGCGTGAGCGCGTCGGGCGCCGGGGCCTCGCCCTGCTCGATCGCAGCCACGGCGCGCGCGACTTCGCCCTCGTTCGCGGGTGGCCGCGACCAGACGGCGAAGGTGTAGTCGGTGTAGAGGCTCGCGCGGCGCCCATGCCCGGCCTGGGCGTAGATGAGCACGGCGTCGACACGCATCGGATCGATCTTCCACTTCCACCAAAGCCCCGCGGTCTTCGTGCGCCCCGCCCCGTACCGCGAGTCGAGCGCTTTCAGCATGAATCCTTCGACGCCGCGCGCGCGACTCTCCTCCCGAAGCGCCGCAAGCGCCCGCCAATCCGCGTCGAGGGCAAGCACGGGCGAAAGTTCGAGTCCGGCAGGTGCATCGGCCAACATGGCCTCGAGCCGCGCGCGGCGGCGCGAGAGCGGCTCCTCCCGTCGGTCGATCCCTCCGGCCTCCAGCATGTCATAGGCCACGAAGCGCACCGGGGCTTGGGCGAGCAGCCGCGCCGTAAGGCGCTTCCGCGTGATGCGTGTCTGGAGCACGGCAAACGGTGCCGGCCGCTCGGCACGGCCGACGAGCAGTTCCCCGTCGAGCACCGTGCCCGGCGGCAAGGCGCGCGCCGCCTCGACGACCTCGGGAAAGCGTTCGGTCACGAGCTCCTCGCCGCGCGACCAGAGCCAGACGCTCTCACTGCGCCGCACGAGCTGCGCACGGATGCCGTCGAATTTCCATTCGACCTGCCACTGCTCGCGCGGGCCCAGCGATTCGGCGATCGTATCGGCCTCGCCCGTGAGCGGGTGAGCAAGGAAGAACGGATAGGGCTGGCCGCTTGCCGCGCTCGTCTCGTCGGCCGAGCGGTCGCCCTCGGCCGCGATGAGCGCGGCAAACGCCTCGGCCGTCGGGCGTCGCGCGCGGTCGGTGTAGCCCATCATGCGCTCGGCGATGCGCTTCGGGTCGAGACCGGCAACCTGGGCGAGCGCGCGCTCGACCATGAGTCGGCTCACGCCCACGCGAAAGCCGCCGCCAATCAGCTTGACGAGCAGAAAGCGCCCGGCCTCATCGAGCCGGTCGAAGAGCCCGCGCAGACGCGCGACGCGCACGTCGGGATCGACCGCGGTGAGCGGCAGGAGCTCGGCCTCGACCCAGTGCGCGAGCCCGTCATCGGTGCCGTTGCGGCCGGGCGCGGTCGGCCAGACGAGCGCGATCGTCTCGGCGAGATCCCCGACGGCCTGATAGCACTCCTCGAACAGCCACTCGGGCAACCCAGCCGCCTGCTGGGCGATCTCGCGCAGTTCACGCGTGCGCACGAGGGCACCGAGCCGCCCACCGGCGAGAAACCACGCGGCCCAGGCGGCATCCGCCGCTGGCGCGCTTCGGAAGTAATCGACGAGCGCGGCGCGCTTGGCCTCGGTCGAGGTCGTGGCATCGAGCCGGGCGTAGAGCGCGGCAAAGGCTCTCACGCCGACGCCTCCGCGGACCGGGCGAGCGCTTCGGTCTCCGCTGACTCCTCGTCGTCGCCCCCGAAGCGGGTTTCGAAGCGGTCGCTTGCGTAGCCCCGCTCTTCGAGAAAGCGCCGAAGCGGCGCCTCATAGCCGTGGGTGACGATGATGCGCTCGGCACCGGTGGCCTCGATCGCACTCAGGAGACCCGGCCAGTCGGCGTGGTCCGAGAGCACGAAGCCGCGGTCATAGCCGCCACGTCGGCGCGCCCCGCGCAGCCGCATCCAGCCGCTCGCGAAGGCGATCTCGGGCGGCCCGGCACGCGTCGTGAAGCGGCGGATCCAGGTGGCCGCCGTGGCCGCAGGCGGGGCGATCACGAGCGCGCGGCCGAGCGCCTCGCGTTCGATCTCGGTCGCGAGATGCGTTGCCGGTAACGCGACTCCGCTCGCCGCATACGCGCGGTTGAGCGCGGCGACCGCGCCATGCACGACGATCGGGCCGATCGAGGCCTCCACCCCGGCAAGGATCCGCTGCGCCTTGCCGAAGGCGTAGCAGGCGATGACGCTTGCGTGCCCAGCCTCGGCGTTCGCGCGCCACCAGGCGTTGATCTCGGCGAACACCGCCTCGGGGGTCGGCCAGCGGTAGACCGGCAGGCCGAAGGTGCTTTCGGTGACGAAGACATGGGCGCGCACGGGCTCGAAGGCGGCGCAGGTCGGATCCGGCACACGCTTGTAGTCGCCGCTGGCGACCCAGACCTGCCCGCGATGCTCGATGCGCACCTGGGCCGAGCCGAGCACATGACCCGCCGGGTGGAGCGACACCGTGGCCGCCCCGATGCGCAAGCGATCGCCGTAGTCGAGCGTCTCGAGCGCGATTTCGCCCAAGCGCGTGGCGAGCACGTGCCGCGCGCTCGCCGCCGCGAGGTAGTGCCGATGACCGGCGCGCGCGTGGTCTGCGTGAGCGTGGGTGATGACCGCGCGCTCGACCGGCCGCCATGGGTCGATGAAGAAGTCCCCCGCGGGGCAGTAGAGCCCCTCGGGCCGAAGCACGATCAGGTCGTCGGCAGCCATCGGCGCCCGGCGATCGGGTCCACACGAAACCAGGCCCGCAGTTCGCCAAAGTAGTCGGGATAGGCCTCAGCGAGAAGTTCGGGCTCGGCAAAAAAGACTTCACAACTCACTGCGAAGAACTCTTCGATCAGCTCCGCGGCGTAAGGATCGATCGCGGTGTCCTCGCCGCGTTCGACACGCGCGACGAAATCCGTGTAGGCCGCCTCGATCACGCGGGCGAAGCGTTCGCGTGCGGCGCCCGTGAGCGGCGGAATGCCGTCGATCAGCCCGTCGTTGAGATCGATCTTGTGCGCGAACTCGTGGATCACGAGCGCCATGCCCGACTCGGCATACCCCGCCTCCACCGCCGGCCACGAAAGCAGCACCGGGCCGCCGTCCCAGCTCTCGCCCGCAATCGGTGCGTGGAGCTCGTGCACCACGCCGTCCTCGTCCTCGTAGTCATAGGTCCGCGGGAAGTCGTCCGGGTGGATGACGACGTTCTCGAAGCCGTCGTACTCGGCCATCGCTTCGGCGACCGTCTCGCCGCGACCGATCAGAAGCAGCGCGGCCTGGGCGGCGACCAGCACGCGCATGAAGGGCGTGACCTCGAGCGTGTGCGCGCCTTCGGTTGCGCCGCTCACCACGCTTTTCTCGACCAAGAACAGTGTGGCGAGTTCACGCAGACGCTCGAGCAGCGCGGGCTCATAGTGCAGCACGAAAGGCAGACTCTCGAGCGCGCGCTGCCAGTCGGCCTCAGGCAGCGCATATCGGGCGAGCGCACGTTCGCGCCGCCGCCGCGCGAGCCACTCAAACATCGCGCTCGGGGGCAGGCAGCGGCGTGCCTTCGCCGTCGGAAGCGCGCACCTCGACCGCCTGAATGCGCTCGAAGCGGCCGCTGATCTTGCGCGCGGAGATCGCGACCTGATCGACGTCGTCATGCGCCTGCTTGATGTGCTGGGCGAGTTTGTCCATGCGCTCCTGGAAGCGCCCGAAGTCCTTGGCCAGCTTGTCGAGCTCGGTCTTGATGACCGCGGCCTGACGGCGCGTCTCGGCGTCCCGGAGCACGGCCCGCACGCTGTGCAGCACCGCCATCAAGGTCGTGGGCGAAGTGATCCAGACGCGCTCACGCTGCGCCTGCTCGATGACCTCGGGGTGCTGGGCGACGATCTCCGCGAATACCGCCTCCGAGGGCACGAACATCACCGCCGAGTCCGCGCCCGCCGCGGGCTGGATGTACTTGCCCGCGATGTCGTGCAGGTGCTTCTTCACGTCGGTGACGAACTGCTTGCGCGCCGCCTGCCGCTCGGCCTCGGGCAGCGTGGCATCGATCGCCCGGCGGTAGTTCGACAGCGGGAACTTCGAATCGATCGCGAGCTTCGTTCCGCCATCGGGCATGGTCAGCACACAGTCGGCGCGTTCGCGCCCCTCCCCGACCGGCACCTGAAAGGCGTAGACCGCGGGCGGCAGCGTGTCGCGCACGAGTGCCTCCAACTGCACCTCGCCAAACGCGCCGCGGGCCGAGCGGTCGGAGAGCACCTGCTGCAGCGAGACGACGTTGGTCGCGAGGCCCTCGATCTTCTTCTGCGCCTCGTCGATCACGGCCAATCGCGCCATGACGTTCGCGAAGGTCTCGTGCGTTTTCTGGAAGCCCTGATCCAGCCGCTCGTCGACCCGGCCGGAGATCTGCTCGAGCCGTGCATCGACGCTGCGGGTCATCGTCTCGGCCTGCTCGCGCAACTGCCCGGCCATCGAGCGCAGCGTGTTCTGCAGGAGCTCCTGATTCGCCCGCGTCTGCTCGGCCAGACGCGAGAGCATGCCTTCGAGCACATCCCGCCGGAGCGCGTCCTGCCGCGCGGTGAGCGCCTGCTGCAGTTCGGCGAGTTGCCTGAGCGAGGCCTCGGTCTGCTGCGAAAGGTGATGCACCACGTCGACCTGGAGCCGCTGCACGACGCCCTGCGTGTGGGCACCGACCTGCGCGAGATCGCGCCCCATACGCTCGCTCGCCTGGCCGACGAGCGCACCGACATCCGCGGTGATCGCGCGGTGCTTCGCCTCGAACGTGCCCGAGAACTCCTGCGCGAGGCCGCGCCTCAGGCGGCCCGAGGACCAGAGCACGAGCGCGATGAGCGCAAGCACGGCGAGCGCGATGACGGTGAGCAATGCCTCGACGAGACTCATGCCGACCACTCCGTCTCGGCGAGCAGCCAGAACGAGACAAGCCAGTGCGTGCTCACGTAGTCACCCCCCACCACAGCCGGCGCAGCCGCCGCGAGCGCCGCCCCGGCCGCCTCGCCAAAACGCTGCCAGCGCGCATCCTCCCCGGGTGTGAGCTGCTGCATGAGCCCGCGCAACGCCCAGGCGCGCGAAAGGTTCAACCCGTAGAGGTGAGCGATACGGGCGTCGGTCTCGTTGGCTGCGCCCACCGCGACCGGCGCGAAGAACGGGTGTTCCGGATCCGTCGCCTCGGGCAGAAAGCGCCCGAACCAGTCGAGAAATTCATCGCGCGGCAGGACGAGCGACATGAGAAGCGCCTCGGTCAGCGCGGGCGAGAGAAAGTCCTCCCCCGAGCGGTCGAAAGCGAGCCGGTAGTCCCGGTCCTCGCCGAAGAAGTGACCTGCCCGCTCGCGCACGTGTGCTGCGAACTCGGCATCCCCCACGGTATTTGCGAACTGGAGCGCGAGGATCATCGCGAACGCCGTGTTTCCGTGCACACCGTGACGCACGGGATGCGGCAACCGACCGACGTAGTCGTAGAGCCGGTCGGCAAGGCCGTCGGCGAGCGGCACGAGCGCGCTGCGCCAGGCGCCCGCATTCGGGTGCGTGCACACGGCGAGCTCCGCGTAGAGTTTGAGCAGCCACGCCCAGCCGTAGGGACGCTCCCAGGCCCGTGCGGTGGGACGATCGACATAGGCCACCTCGTGCGCAACCTGGTCGGCTGTGAAGGCCTCATCGAACCGCTGGACGATGTCGGGTGCGAGGGGTGCAACATCGGAGGACACACCGGCGCCCGAGCGGTTCAGGAGGCGCACGAGCGACCAGTGCATGTGCACCGAGGAGTGCCAGTCGTAGCTGCCGCCGAAGATCGGGTGCAGACGCCGCGGGTCGAGATCGCGGCCGTCCGCTTGATCGGCCAGGAGATGTGTGAGGTGAAACGGGAACGGTCGCGCGACGTGGGCGAGCGCGACACGGGCCAAGTCGGCGTCGCCGGGCGCGGTGGCAGCGGCGGGGAGAGCGCTTTTTTCGGACATAAATCCGAGTCTATCGAGACCGGCGCAGCCGCTGCCTAGAATCCCGTGCAACCCGCGAGAGGTTGCGACAGGTTGAATCCGGCCGCACCTCTCGCTTTTTTTCGTCCATCCTCGGCCGGGCAGGACCACCACATGCGCATCGAAGAAGACCTCAAGCTCGATTTCAAGGACGTGCTCTTTCGCCCCAAGCGCTCGACGCTCGGCTCGCGGGCGAAGGTGGAGCTCCTGCGCGAATACCGCTACCGCCACTCCGGGCGCACGAGCACGAGCGTGCCGATCGTGGCGGCGAACATGGACACGGTCGGCACGTTCGAGATGGCGGCCGCATTGGCTCGGCACCACCTGCACGTGGCCCTCCACAAGCACTACGCGGTCGAGGATTACGTGCGCTTCTTCTCGGAGTCGAACCGCGATGTGCATCGCTATGCGTTCTATTCGCTTGGCATCCTCGATCATGACCTCGACAAATTCCGTGCCGTGCGACAGGCCACGGGCGAGGCGATCGAGTTCGTCTGCATCGACGTGGCGAACGGCTACACCGAGACCTTCATCGACTTCGTCCGCCGCTTCCGCGAGGCGTTCCCCACGCTCACGATCATGGCCGGCAACGTGGTGACCGCCGACATCACCGAGGCGCTGATCCTCGCCGGCGCGGACATCGTCAAGGTCGGCATCGGGCCGGGCAGCGTCTGCACCACGCGCAAAATGACCGGCGTGGGTTACCCGCAGCTCTCGGCGATCATCGAGTGCGCCGACGCCGCTCATGGCCTCGGCGGGCACATCTGTGGCGACGGCGGCTGCACGGTGCCTGGAGACGTGGCCAAGGCCTTCGGCGGCGGTGCGGATTTCGTCATGCTCGGCGGCATGCTTGCGGCACACGACGAATCCGGCGGCGAAATCGTCGAGCGTGACGGCCGGACGTACCGCCGCTTCTATGGCATGTCGAGTGACGTGGCGATGAAGAAATACGCCGGCGGTGTGGCCAAGTACCGTGCGAGCGAGGGCAAGGAGGTGCTCCTGCCCGCACGCGGGCCGGTGGAGAACACCGTGCAGGAAATCCTGGGCGGGCTCCGCTCCACCTGCACCTATGTCGGTGCCCGCAAGCTCAAGGACCTCTCCAAGTGCACGACCTTCGTGCGCGTGACGCAGCAGATCAACGAGGTGTATGGGCGGGCGGGCTGAGGCGCGTCCTGCGACCGACGCGCCCCCGTTCGCCGAAGCAGACCAAAGGAAACGCTGATT
>CAZSTF010000015.1:0-35175 GCA_964609555.1 uncultured Alcaligenaceae bacterium
GCGTCAGTCGCCCTGGCCTCGGACGGCAACACGCTTGCTGTCGGCGCGCATAGGGAAAGCAGCGGTGCGAGCGGCGTCAACGGAAACCAAGCTGACAACAGTGTGACCGCGAGCGGCGCCGTATACGTGTTTGTACGCAGCGGCGTATCGTGGAGCCAGCAGGCCTATGTCAAGGCGAGCAATCCAGGCACAGACGATTACTTCGGACTGTCGGTGGCTCTCTCTGCAGATGGCAACACCCTCGCAGTCGGGGCTCCAGGAGAAGCCAGCAGCGCAACAGGCGTCAATGGCGATCAATCGGACAACAGTTCCCCAGGCAGTGGAGCGGTTTATGTCCTCACCCGAAGTGGCGTGACCTGGGCGCAACAGGCTTACCTGAAGGCGAGCAACGCCGGTTCCTGGTTCGACGCATTTGGTCAGGCAGTTGCCATCTCTGCAGATGGCAATACGCTGGCGGTAGGCGCCCCCTTTGAAGACAGCGCAGCAACGGGAATCAACGGCAATCAATCCGATGAAAGCGCCCTGCAAAGCGGCGCGGTCTATGCGTTCACACGAAGTGGTGTAACGTGGTCACAGCAGGCTTATGTCAAGGCCAGTAACACCGAAGCAGACGATAACTTCGGCTCGTCTGTCGCGTTGTCCGGCAACGGAAATGCGCTGGCGGCGGGCTCGCGCGGCGAGGACAGTAGCGCCACAGGCATCAATGGCACCCAAGCGGACAACAGCGCAATACGCAGCGGTGCGGTCTACACATTTGCACGCACCGGAACAGCCTGGGCGCAATCGGCATATGTCAAGGCGAGCAATACCGGCGTAGATGACTACTTTGGTTATGCGCTTGCGCTGTCGGCCGATGGCAACACACTCGCGGTCGGTGCTATAGACGAGGCAAGCAACGCAACAGGAATCAACGGCAACCAAGTCGACGACAGCGCCCCCGGCAGCGGAGCGGTGTACGCATTCGTACTGCCCGCATCCTCGCCGTTGACACCCGCGGCAGCGGTTCCGGTATCGTCGACTTGGGGATTGGTCTTCTTGGCACTCCTGCTGACATTGCTTGCGGCGCCGATGCTGCGTCGACGCTAAGGGCCCACGACAAGGCCCCTCCTCCGTGATTGCGGATGAGGAGGGGCCTGTTGCGTCAAGGGCTCGTGTTGCTGCCTTCCTAGAATGGGAGCATGTCGCAATCCGAACCCTTAACCCCGCCCGAGATCGTCCACGAGCTTGACCGCCACATCGTCGGTCAGGCCGAGGCGAAGAAGGCGGTCGCCATCGCGCTCAGGAACCGCTGGCGTCGCCAGCAGGTGCCCGAGCCGCTCCGGCAGGAGATCACGCCCAAGAACATCCTCATGATCGGCCCCACGGGCGTGGGCAAGACCGAGATCGCGCGCCGGCTGGCCCGACTCGCGAAAGCCCCGTTCGTCAAGGTCGAAGCCACCAAGTTCACCGAGGTCGGCTACGTCGGGCGTGATGTGGACACGATCATCCGCGACCTGGTCGAGGTCGCGATCAAGCAGACGCGGGACGAGGCCACCCGCGCGGTGCGGGACCGGGCGCTCGATCAGGCCGAGGAGCGAGTGCTCGACGCCCTGCTCCCGCCTCCGGCTGCGGTGAACTTCGATGACCTGAAGCCCACCGACAACGCCACGCGCCAGAAATTTCGCAAGATGCTGCGCGAGGGCGCGCTCGACGACAAGGAGATCGATGTCGAGGTCGCCGTCGAAGCACCGCGCATGGAAGTGATGGCCCCTCCCGGCATGGAGGAGGTCACCCAGCAGATCCAGCAGATGTTCGCCGGGCTGCAGTCCCAGCGGCGCAAACTCCGCCGGATGACCGTCGCCGAGGCGATGCGCGCCCTGGCCGACGAGGAAGCAGCGAAGCTTGTCAACGACGAGGACATCAAGACCCGCGCGCTAGCCGCCGCGGAACAGCATGGCATCGTCTTCATCGACGAGATCGACAAGATCGCGGCGCGCCAGGAGACGCACGGAGCGGACGTCTCGCGCCAGGGCGTTCAGCGCGACCTGCTGCCGCTCGTCGAAGGCACGACCGTCAACACGAAGTATGGCGCGGTCAAGACCGATCACATCCTCTTCATCGCAAGCGGCGCCTTTCATCTGGCCAAGCCCTCGGATCTGATCCCCGAGCTGCAGGGGCGATTTCCGATCCGGGTCGAACTCTCGCCGCTGTCGGTCGAGGATTTCGAGCGCATCCTGACTTCGACGGACGCGAGCCTCACACGCCAGTACGCGGCACTGCTCGCCACGGAAGAGGTCACGCTCGACTTCCAGCCCAGCGGCATCCGTCGGCTCGCCGAGATCGCCCATACCGTCAATGAACGGCAGGAAAACATTGGGGCCCGACGTCTGCACACCGTGATGGAAAAGCTTCTCGAGGAAGTGAGCTTCGCGGCCGATCGGCATTCAGCCCATCCGGTCGTCATCGACGCGAACTTCGTGGATGCGCGCCTCTCGGGGATCGTGCGCGACGAGAACCTCTCGCAGTTCATCCTTTGAGCACGGCCACGCACTCCTCCACGCAGGCCGCGTGGCCGCCAGGCTTCTGGCTTTCCGTCTTCGTTCCGTTTGGTGCGGCCTACCTCGTAAGCTTCGGGCTACGTTCGGTGAACGCGGCAATTGCTCCATCGCTGATCGCCGAGTTCTCGCTCGACGCCGCCACACTCGGGCTCCTCACCGCCGCGTATTTCCTCTCGTTCTCGTTCACCCAGCTCCCGCTCGGCGGCTGGCTCGACCGCTTTCGCCCACGGCGGGTGAACGCGATGCTGCTCGTGGTCTGCGCTGCGGGCTGCTTCGTCTTTGCCGGCGCGAAGAACGCCGAGATGCTCGTCGCCGGACGTATCCTGATCGGCATCGGTGTCGCCGCCTGCCTGATGGCGAGCCTGCGCACCTTCGGCCTCTGGCTCGCGCCCGTTCAGTTGCCCGCGGTCAACGGCTACATGCTGGCCGTAGGCAACGCAGGGGCCATCGCTTCGACCGCGCCGGTGCTCTGGCTGCTCGGCTTCATCACCTGGTCGCAGATGTTCGTGGGCATTGGGCTCGCTGCACTCGCCATCTCAGCGTGGCTCGCCTTCCGCGTCCCTGACCCGCCCACGGGCGCGACGAGACCAACCGCATCGGGTCCGGCGGCCACTGCCGCAACAGCCGCGTCCCGCTCGTCCTGGCGATTGGTGCTCGGCCACCGCACGTTCTGGCTTCTGATCCCGATCGCCTGCCTGACCAACGCCATCGGGCTTGCAGTGCAGGGCCTCTGGGCCGGACCGTGGCTCGTGGATGTCGCGGGCATCGAGCGAAGCCGCATCGGTCACTATCTGCTGCTCGTGCCGGCCGGGATGCTTGCGGCCAACCTGATCCTCGGCCGCGCCCTGACTGCGTATGTGAACCGCGGTGGCTCGGCCATCCGCTTCGCCGCGTGGGCCTGTCTTGCCGCACCGCTCGGGCAACTGCCGTTTCTCGCCTCCTGGGCCAGTGTGCCGGCGCTCGTGATGCTCACCTTCGGCCTCACGCACGTGTTCGGCAACCTCGCCTTCGCTGCGCTCGCACCCCAGTTTCCGCGTGAAGTCGCAGGGCGGCTCGTCACCACGATCAACTTCATCATGTTCTTCGGCAGCTTTCTGCTGCAGTGGGGCATGGGCCTCGTGATCAACCGCTTTCCCGCCGAGAGCGCGGGCCGCTACCTGCCGGCGGGCTATGAAACGGCCTTTCTGCTGCTGATACTCCTTCAAGTCGCAGCAGCCGTCTGGACGCTGATCGCCATGCGCAACCTGCCCCGCGCCGATGCGCGCCCTTCACGCTCCTGATCGCACGCCCATGACTGTCGCCTTCCGCATCGTCGAGATCATCCTGCCGGTGCTTGCGATCATCCTCGTGGGCTTCGTGCTCGGCCGCATCTGGAAGCCGGACATGCGGACGTTCAACCGCTTCAATCTGGACGTCTTCGCCCCCTTCCTCGTGCTCGCTTACCTCTCGGACAAAGGCGTCGATCTGATCGCGCTCTGGCCGCTCGCGCTTGCCTCGGTCGTGATCGTGCTCGGCTCGGGGCTGCTCGCCTGGCCGTTCGCACGCCTCGCAGGATGGGATGCGCGGACCTTCGTCCCGCCGATGATGTTCAACAACTGCGGCAACATGGGGCTGCCGCTTGCGCTCTTTGCGTTCGGCCCCCCAGGGGTGGCAAGCATGGTAGCGCTCTTCACGACCTCGAACCTGCTCCATTTCACCGTGGGTGCGGTCATGGTCGGACGGCGCGCCGACTGGGCGTTCTTCGCCAAAAGCCCCATGATCTGGGCTACCGCCATCGGCGCGGCGCTCGGCCTCACGGGCACGCACCTGCCGGACGTCGTGCACCAGCCGATGAAGATGATCGGCGACTCGGCGATTCCGCTCATGCTGATCTCCCTCGGCGTGCGCATGAACGACGTGCACTGGCGGGATTTCGGCACGTCGCTTCTCGCGGCGGCCGTCTGCCCGCTCACCGGTCTCGTCATGGCGGGACTCGCCGTGATGTTCATTCCGATGACGCGCGAGCAGATCGGTCTGACCTACCTCTTCGGTGCGTTGCCGCCGGCGGTGCTCAACTTCCTCGTCGCCGACCACTACAAGCAGGAGCCGGGCAAGGTCGCCTCGATCGTGCTCGTCGGCAACATCTCAAGCATCGTTTTCGTGCCTCTCGGACTTTTCTTTGCCTTGCGCTGAATTGCGTTTGCGCTTCGTCAAGACGTCAGACAGCTCAAGGGATCATTGTCCAAAACGACAACTTGGAAGCGGCCGGATTCCGGGCGCTAGCATGTTTCATAGTCGGTCAACAAGCGGCCAATGAAGCGAGGAAACACAATGACACGTCACAACGCCCCCGCCCGTGCGGCTGCGGTCCTGGCACCGCTTGGCCTTCTGTTTGCCATGCCGATTGCGGCGTCGCCGTCGATCCCGATCGAGCAAATGCAGGTCGCCAGCAACATGACCAACAAGGACGTCACCGATCGCGCCGCCCCACCGGGCCGGCCGGGGCAGCACGGCAGTTCCGGTTTCGGCGGAAGTGGTGGCAGCAGCGGTAGCGGAGGAAGCAGCGGCGGCAACAAGCCCGGTGGCGGATTCGGTGGCAGTGGTGGCAGCGGCGGCGGTGGCAAGCCCGGCGGTGGATTCGGTGGCAGCGGTGGCACCGGTGGCACCGGTGGAGGTGGCAAGCCCGGCGGCGGCTTCGGCGGGAGCGGCGGGAGCGGCGATCATCGGCCCGGCGGCGGCTTCGGCGGCAGTGGCGGCAGCTGGCAGGGCGGTAGTGGCTTCGGCGGCAGCGGCGGCAGTTGGCAGGGCGGCGGTTGGGGCGAGCCCGGTAACTACTGGGAGGACGATTACAACGTGGTCACGCTTTACGAGGATGCCGGCTACCGCGGTGCACGCTTCAGCATCCGGCCTTGGCATTCGGATCTCTCACGCACCCCGTTCAATGATCGCGTCTCCTCGATCCGCATCCGCGGCGGTTACTGGCAGGTCTGCACGGATGCCAACTTCCGCGGACGCTGCGTCACGCTCACCGGATCGGTGGCGAACTTCGAGCGGCTTGGCATCAACGACCAGATCTCCTCGATCCGTCGCGTGCGCTGATCGCGGAGGCCGCTGTGGGCGAGAACACGCCGACCTTCGCGCGGGTGACGCTCTACACCGATCGCGATGGCCTCGCGCGCTTTCGCGAGGACGCGATCGCACTCGACGTGGGCGGGCCACCCACGGTGTTCTCGACCTTGATCCCGAGCGGCGGCGTGCAGCTCCGCCGCTCGGAGCCCGGCTTCGCGAGTGACTGGCATGTCACCACGCACCCGCAGTGGGTGGTGATCCTGCGCGGGGTCATGGAGATCGGTCTGCGCGACGGCACCTGGCGGCGCTTCGGCCCCGGCGAGCACTTCTTTTCGGCGGATACCCTGCCGCCCGGCGAGACGTTCGACCCGACGCGGCACGGACACTGCTCGCGAAACGGCAGCGACGGCGCGCTCGAGACGCTCTTCGTCCGCGCCTGAGAGAATGGCGGGTTTTCCGCCCGCCATCGCCTCAAGCCGCCGTGACCGCCGAGACGCTCGCCTCCCCCCCAGTCACCTCTCCAACGGCCTCCTCAACCGACCCTGCGCTCGCCGCCGAGGTCGAACGCCGCCGCACCTTCGCCATCATCTCGCACCCTGACGCGGGCAAGACCACGCTCACCGAAAAGCTCCTGCTCTTCTCGGGCGCGATCCACATCGCGGGCAGCGTGAAGGCGCGAAAGGCAAGCCGCCACGCCACGTCGGACTGGATGGAGATCGAGAAGCAGCGCGGCATCTCGGTCGCCTCGAGCGTGATGCAGATGGACTACCGCGATCGGGTCATCAACCTGCTCGACACGCCAGGTCACCGGGACTTCTCGGAGGACACCTATCGGGTGCTCACGGCCGTCGATTCGGCGCTCATGGTCATCGATGCAGCCAACGGTGTGGAGGCCCAGACCAAGCGGCTGATCGAAGTCTGCCGCCAGCGGGACACGCCGATCCTCACCTTCATCAACAAGATGGACCGCGAGGGACGGGATCCGCTCGCGCTGCTCGACGAGGTGGAAGCGGAGCTCGGCATGCCCTGCGTGCCGATGACCTGGCCTGTGGGCCAAGGCAAGGAGTTTGGCGGCATCATCGACCTTGCGCGTGGCCACATGCGCATCTTCGCCCCGGGCGAGGATCGACTCTCGGACAGCGTGGAGACGGTACCGCTCACGGAACGCGACGCGCTCCGGGCCCGCTTTGGTGCCGCTTTCGAGGCGGCCGAGGCGGCGATCGAACTGGTCACCGGGGCCGCGCCGGCGTTCGACCGGGACGTCTTCCTGGCCGCGCGCCAGACGCCGGTCTACTTCGGTTCCGCCATCAACAACTTCGGCGTGCAGGAAGTGCTCGACGCCGTGGCGGACCTGGCCCCGCCTCCGCATCCGCGGGCCTCGACCGAGCGAGATGGCAGCACGCGCATCATCCCGCCGGACGCGCCGGGGTTTTCGGGGGTGGTGTTCAAGGTCCAGGCCAACATGGACCCGCAGCACCGCGACCGCATCGCTTTCGTGCGCGTCTGCTCGGGGCATTACGAAGCGGGCATGAAGCTCAAGGTCCAGCGCACGGGCAAGGAGATGCGCCCGACCTCGGTGGTCACCTTCATGTCGCAGCGGCGCGAGCGCGTCGAGGACGCTTACGCTGGTGACATCATCGGCTTCACGATCCACGGCGGTGTGCAACTCGGTGACACGATCACCGACGCCGCGCGCAACGACCGGCTGCAATACACCGGGCTCCCGTTCTTCGCTCCGGAGCTGTTCCAGGTGGTCGAACTGCTGAACCCGGTCAAGAGCAAGCAATTGCAAGCGGGTCTCCAGGAACTGGGCGAGGAGGGCGCGATCCAGGTCTTCCGACCGCTGCTCGGCTCGCTCATGCTGCTTGGGGCGGTCGGTCAGCTTCAGTTCGAGGTGGTGCAGCATCGCCTCGCCACCGAATACAAGGCCGAGGTCCGCCTCAAGCCTTCGCAGTTCGTGGGCGCGCGCTGGGTGACCTGCGACGACGAGGCGGAGCTCAAGAAATTCATGGACTACAACGCCTCGAAGCTCGCCTACGACGCAGCCGACACGCTCGCCTATCTGCTCACGTCGAGCTACGACCTCCGGCTCACGCAGGAGCGACACCCGAAGATCCGCTTCCATCCGCTTCGGGAACACGCCGGACTGGCACTGACGCAAAGCGCCTGAGCGTCAGCCCACGCGCCCGCCTCGAGGAGACATGCGGGACGTGTCGGGCAGCACGAGGAATCATCCGAAGCGCCGCGTTCGATGGCTATGCTCCGGGCTCATGGCCGATGCGTCCGAAAGCCCCCGCCTTGTGCCGCGCTATGCGGCGCTGCTCAGGCTGCACGCCGTGCCGCGCGTCATCTCCTACGCGCTTGCGGCGGTGATGCTCGTCCTGCAGGGGCAGGTGATGACCGAGCCCACGGCCCAGTACGTTCTGGCCGCCTACTCCGTGCTGTATCCATGGCTTGCGCACGCGTGGGCGGCACAACGAGCGGATGATCGACGGACGATCCCCCGTCTGTTCGTGATGGATGGCATCAACGCGGGCATTGGCGCAGCAGTGTTCGGCTTCTCGCCGGCAACCAGCCTCTATCTGGTCGGCGTGACGCTCGGCAACACCATGGCGTACGGCGGCCTCCGGAGCTTTGTGCGCGAAGTGCTCTGGATCACCGCCGCGGCAGCGGCGACACGCCTCGTCCTCGGCCCGGTGGATGCGGTCGCGCCGCGCACGGTCGAACTCATCGCGCTCTGCGGCTTCGTGGCCTACACCCTGCTCCTGGGCTTCAACACCCATGTCGTGGCCGAGCGCCTGCGCCGCGCGTCGCGCAGCCTCAAGGAGCAGGCTCAGGCGCTCGAGCGCGCCAGTCGCACCGACCCGCTGACCGGCGCGGCCAACCGACGGCACCTCTACGAACGTCTGCGCACCGTCTCCAACCTGCCCTGGGCGCTCGTGCTCATCGACCTCGATCACTTCAAGCGCATCAACGACGAGTACGGCCACGACGCCGGCGATCGCGTACTCTGCGAGACCGTGAGCCGCCTCGCCCGCGCCTTCCCGCCGCCGGATCACGTCGTACGCTGGGGCGGAGAGGAGTTCCTCGTGGTCATCGAACACGAGCGGCCCGACCTCGCGCGCGTGCTCACGGATCTCCTCACCTGCTTGCGCACCGAGCCGATGACCCTGGCCGACGGAACGTCGCTCACCGTCACGTGCTCCTGCGGTGCCGTGTTGCTCGCCCCGTTCACCGACTGGACCGATGCCGTAGCCTCGGCGGATCACGCGCTCTATCAGGCCAAGGCGAGCGGCCGCGATCGGGCCTGCTTTCCGAGCCCACCGTCCAGCGCGCCATCCCCGAAACCGTCCACTGGCCGCGCGCCGGAAGCGCGCGCCGAACCGCCCGAACTGGTCACCATCCACGGCAACCCCCGTGCACAGACCCCATTGTTCGACTGAGCATCCGACGTCGGCCGCCTCCGCGCGGTCCGGCCGTCGACCGCGCCACGGTTACGCTTGCGGCCTGCGCTTCACTTCGAGAATGAATTCCTGACGCATGATGTCGAGCGATCCGCCCACGCCGTCGGCCTCCGCCGCTTCGCCACCGAGTTCAGCACCTGTCATGGTCGCAACTGGAGAATCCGCACCGGTCAGCGTGCCGACGGCGGTGCACTCGGTCAAGCGCTTCCTCGCGGATCTTCGGCCGGCGCGGAGCCTCTCGGATGCGGACCGGGAGGCGCACTTCCGCCGGGTGCTGGATCTCTGGCGCAACGATGCCGTACGTCTTGCCGAACTTCGAGCCGCGGTCCTGACCCTGCTCGCCCTGCCACGGCAGCAGAGCTTTTTCGCCGATGCCGGCGTACGCTCGGCCCTGGGTTTTGCGCTCGAGCTCGCCATCCGCATCGGCAACCGGCTGCTGCCCATCCCGCATGACCGCGAAACCCTGGCCGACATCGCGCACGAGCTCGTCCCGCCACGGGACCAGCCCTGGCTCGCGGCGGTTCCGCGTGACGTCTGGCAGCGACTGATCGACCTGCTTGCGCTGCCTGCCGAGGGCAAGGCCCTTGCACAAACGCGGCTCAACCTGAGCGAAGCGGCACGTCTGCTCACCTATCGGCTCGCGGGTGCGGCGCTTGACCGCGAGTTGCTGCGCGCCGAGCCGCAGCTCGAGCAGCATGAATCGCCGTTTCTCGCGCTCAATGCGCTGCTCGTGCCGCTGCTCGAGCGGATCCGCAACGGTGGCGCGCTGCTTTCGGCCGAAGAACTGCGGGACGCCGACGTGCTGCTCGATCAGTGCCGAAGCGCGTTGGTTCGGGCGCGTCGCAGGATGCGCGAAGTCGGTGCCTCCATTCGACTGACCTACCTCGTCGCCCGCATGGAGCAACTCTGCACGCGACTCGACCGCGTCCTCGCGGCGATGACCGAGGCGTCGGGTGCCGAGGCCGCCATCGCGCTGATCGAAGAACTGCTCGCCGGCGACCTGCGGCGCGACCAGGTCCGCCGGTTCATCGGCACCAACGTCAACCTGCTCGCGCGCAACGTCACCGACCACGCGGCACGTCATGGCGAGCACTACATTGCCGAGGACCGGAGCGGCTGGCGTGCGATGTTCGGTGCTGCGGCCGGGGGCGGCGTGATCATCGCCTTCATGGCCCTGTCCAAGCTGCAGATCGCTCTGCACCACCTGCCGGTGCTCGTGGAGGCAATCGCCTTCGGGCTGCTCTACGGGCTCGGATTCGTGCTCATTCACATGCTCGGGCTCACGGTGGCGACCAAGCAGCCGGCCATGACCGCGGCCGCCCTCGCCAGTGCGATCGAAGAGGCACACCCCAAGCGGCTTCATGCGCTCGCGGATACGGCGCTCAACGCCGTGCGCACCCAGCTTGCTGCCGTTGCAGGCAACGTCGGCCTGGCCTTGCCCGTGGCCTGCCTCATCGTCGCTGCGGCAACGCTCTTCGGTCTCACGCCCCTCGCTCCGGAGGAGAAACTCACAAAGATGCTCGCCGAGCTGGATCCGGTCACGACCGGGTCGCTGTTCTTCGCGGCCGTTGCCGGCGTGGGGCTCTTCCTGTCCGGTCTGGTCTCGGGCTACTTCGACAACCAGGCGCGCTACCTGCAACTGGGCGATCGCGTGACGCGATCGAACCGCTTCGCCTGGCTCGGCCCCGATCGCGCGCTTTCGCTGGGGCGTTACGTGGACGAGCACTATGGCGCCATCCTTGGCAACCTGTTCTTCGGTCTCTATCTGGGTCTGGCCTCGGGGTTCGGTCACATGACCGGCCTGCCCCTCGACATCCGTCACGTCGCCTTTGCCAGCGCCAATGTCGGGCTCGCTGCCACCTCGCTCGGCTGGCAGCACCTGCCCGGCCTGGTCGCGATGGCGCTCGTCGGCGTCGCGTTGATCGGGGTTGTCAACCTGACCGTGAGCTTCGTGCTCGCGATCTACGTGGCCATGAAATCGAAAGGCCTCGGTGCGGCGCAACTGCTCGGACTGGGCCGCACACTCGCTGGCCGCATCCTCCGCAACCCGCTGACCCTGCTGCGTCCGCCCGAACCGGTCTCTGGCGGGGCATCAGGGGCTGATGCGCATCAGGCGAAGCGATAGTCGGCGAACTGCTCGCGCAGCTTCGCCTTCTGCATCTTGCCGGTGGCGCCGAGCGGAATGGCATCGACGAACATCACGTCGTCGGGCACCTGCCATTTGGCGATCTTTCCAGCGTAGAACGCGAGCAGGTCCGCTTTCGTGACTTCGGCACCGGGTTTCTTGACCACGACGAGCACCGGTCGCTCGTCCCACTTGGGGTGCGGCAGGCCGATGCACGCGGCCATCGCGACCGCGGGATGGGCCATAGCGATGTTCTCGATGTCGATCGAGCTGATCCACTCGCCACCGGACTTGATGACGTCCTTGCTGCGGTCCGTGATCTGCATGTAGCCGTCCGGATCGAGCGTCGCCACATCCCCGGTGTGGAAGTAGCCTTCGCTGTCGAGGATACGTCCGCCATCGCCCTTGAAGTACTCGCGGACGATCCAGGGCCCGCGAACCATGAGGTTGCCGTAGGCCTGGCCGTCGCGCGGCAGTTCCCGCCCCGCATCGTCCACGATCTTCATGTCGACACCGAAGACCGCACGCCCCTGCTTGAGCAGGATCGAGCGTTGCGCATCGGGCGGCAGCTTGAGATGCTTGCCCTTGAGCGTGCCGTAGGTGCCGAGTGGCGACATCTCGGTCATCCCCCAGGCATGGTTGACCGTCACGCCATACTTGTCGCGGAAAGCATCGAGCATCGCCGGCGGGCAGGCTGAACCGCCGATGACCGTGCGCTTCATCGTGGAGAGCTTCAAACCATGCTGTTCCATGTGGGCGAGAAGCATCTGCCATACCGTGGGCACGCCGGCCGAGAACGTGACCCCTTCGGTCTCGAACAGCTCATAGATTGATTTGCCGTCGAGCGCAGCTCCCGGAAAGACCAGCTTGCAGCCCATCATCGGGCACAGGTAGGGCAGCCCCCACGCGTTCACATGAAACATCGGCACGACCGGCAGCACCACATCGGTGGCCGTGCAGCCCATGACCGCTGGGGACGCGCTCGCCATGGCATGAAGCAGCGTCGAGCGGTGGGAGTAGAGCACGCCTTTGGGATTGCCTGTGGTGCCGCTCGTGTAGCAGAGACCCGCCGCCGTGTTCTCGTCGAACTCCGGCCAGCGGTAATCGTCCGACTGCCCACCAATCCACGCCTCGTAGCTCGTGATCGGCGGCAGGCCCTCGTCCCGGGGCAGTGTCGCGTCGTCGCAGAGCGCGATCCAGTGCCGCACGGTCGGGCACTTGGGCGCGATCGCCTTGATGAGCGGAGTGAAAGTCAGATCGAAGCAGAGGACATCATCCTCGGCGTGATTGACGATCCAAGCCATCTGCTCGGGATGGAGGCGCGGGTTGATCGTGTGCACGACGCGCTCCGAGCCCGAAACACCGTAGTAGAGCTCGAAGTGCCGGTAGCCGTTCCAGGCCAGGGTGGCCACTCGCGCGCATTTGGGGACGGCCAGCGCATCGAGCGCGCGGGCCACCTGCCGTGCCCTTCGGGCTGCATCGGCATAGCCATAGCGATGGATGTCACCCTCCACGCGGCGCGAGACGATTTCGGTGTCGCCGTGATAACGCGCAGCGAACTCGATCAGCTGCGAAATCAGGAGCGGCTGCTCCTGCATGAGTCCGCGCATGGTGTCCTCCTTGTTGGTGTATGCACAGATAATTTAGCGGAACCCATGATCGTTGGTCCGGTCTTTCAACCATGCAACTTCGCGCTCTGACCGTCCGCACGGCCCTGCTCGCCGCCATCTTTGGCACGTCCAGCTGCGCGCAGCAGGTGCCGATTCCGAACCCGCCCTCGGACCAGACGCCCGTCATGAGCGGCCTGCGGCTCGTTCCGGTCGTGGAGCAGCTCAATCACCCCTGGGCGATGACCTGGCTGCCCGACGGAGCCTTGCTCGTGACCGAGCGGCGCGGCAAGCTTTGGCGCATCGAGGGCAATCGACGCACCGAGATCTCCGGCGTGCCGACGGTGTTCGCCTCCGGCCAAGGCGGCCTGCACGACGTGATCCTGCACCCGCGCTTTCCACAGAATCGCCGGGTCTATCTGTCCTTCGCCCGGGGGGATGCCAGTGCGAACGCGCTCGCCGTGGCGCGCGGCCGGCTCGAAGGCAATGCACTCGTCGGCACCGAGGTCATCTTCGAGGTCGCCCAGAAGAAGTCCTCTCGGCAGCATTTCGGCTCACGCTTCGTCTGGCTGCCCGACGGCACGCTGCTCGTCGCGGTGGGCGATGGCGGCAATCCCCCGGCAAGCTTTCAGGGCGCCTACATCCGGGAGCAGGCGCAGAACTGGGAGAGCCACATCGGCAAGGTGCTTCGCATGACCGAGGACGGCAAGCCGGTGGGTACACCCGCCGCTGGTCGGGACCCCTACGTCTACTCGATCGGGCACCGCAACATCCAGGGGATGGTGCGTGATCCGGCAACTGGTCGCGTCTGGGCCACCGAGCACGGCTCGCAGGGCGGCGACGAGCTCAACCTGGTCGAAGCCGGCAAGAACTACGGCTGGCCCGTGGTTTCCTACTCGAACGAGTACGGCGGCGGGCCGGTCGCCCGCGTCACCACCCGTGCGGACGTGGAGCCGCCGAGAACCGTGTGGACGCCCTCGGTCGCGCCGTCGGGGCTTGCGATCTACACGGCCGACCGCTTTCCCGAGTGGAAGGGGAACCTCTTTTCGGGAGGGTTGCGCGGCATGGAGGTGCGGCGCATCGTGCTCGATCGTGACGGCAAGGTCACGCGCGAAGAGCGCCTTCGCACCGAACGCCGAATCCGCGACGTCCGCCAGGGCCCGGACGGATACCTCTACGTCCTCACGGACGAGCCGGACGGCGCGCTCCTGCGCATCGAGCGCTAGCCGCTGATGCCGGTCCCGGCGGTTGATGCGTTCTCGGCCTGGCTCGCGCGCTGGGAGACGCTGCTCGACGAGGGCGCCGGCCTTCCCCATCCCGATGCACCCTCTGCGGGCACACGCGCCGATGCTGCTTCAGCGCGTGGAACAGCGCGACGACGCTGCCTGATCCTCTCGCCGCACCCCGACGATGAGGCGATTCATGCGGGGCTGCCGCTTCGGCTCGCGCGGGAGGCTGGTTGGGAGATCGTCAATCTCGCAGTGACCTTCGGTTCCACCACGGCCCGACGCGCCGAGCGGCTTCGCGAGCTCGAGGCGTCGTGCGCGGTGCTCGATTTCGCGCTCGCACGGCTCGACCCCACCGAGCGCCTCGGGCTCGAAGGGGTCACGCCCGACGCGCGGCATGCCGAGCCCGCTGCTTGGTACCGCCATGTCGAGGGCCTGGCCGCGTCGCTCACGACGTTGGGACCTGATCTCGTGCTCGCGCCCCACGCAGCCGACGCGCACCCGACCCATGCGGGCTGCCACTGGCTGCTCCGGGATGCGATCGACCTACTTCTCTCGCGCGGTGACGTGCCGCCGGCCTGGGTCGCCCTCACCGAGTACTGGGCGCCGCTCGAGACGCCGAATCTGCTCGTCGGGCTCGATCGGCACACGGTGGCCACGATGCTCGCAGCCCTTGCACAGCACCGCGGCGAGGTGGCGAGGAACCCGTACCACCTGATGCTGCCGGCCTGGCTCATCGATAACGTGCGACGTGGCAGCGAGCGCGTGATGGGTCCGGGGTCCAGTGCTGCCCCGCAGCGCTTCGGCGTGCTGCTCGAGCTCTTCTCGGTCACTGCCCACGGTTGGACCCGCTGGACTTCTCCAGCGGGCTCGGGCGCAGTCATCGATGCCCGGGCGTCATGGACCACGCAGCCGCTCGCGCCCCTGTTCTGAACCCGCTGACGCAACCGGTGCCGCAAGCGGCGCGGCCAAATGCCGCATGATCGCGGTCCAGCCTGCCACCGCCTCCGGTCCGGCCGCTGCAAACGCAGCCTCGAACATCGCGTACTGTGCGCCGGTGAGCTGCGTCTCGAGTGTGCGCCCAGCGCGGGTGAGGTGCACGTGTCGGACACGGGCATCGTGGTCCGCCTTGCGGATTGCAATCAACCCTTGCTGGACCAGCGTGCGGAGCGGCGCCGCGAGCGCCTGCTTCGACACCCCGAGCGTGGCCTGCAGTGCGCCGACACTGATGCCGGGCTCGCGCGCGACGAAGAACAGCACCCGATGATGAACCCGCGTGAGATTGCGCACTGCGAGCATCCGGTCAGGCTCGGCGATGACCGCGCGCAGCGCAAAGTGCATGAGCTGCCACGCTTCGGGCAGTGAAGGAGACGAGGCAGGTGAGTTGGCCATGTTCTGCGCTTCAAATCGCCACACTCATTGGAGTGGGGCGTTCAGAATGGAAGAGTCAATCAAGTTGACTCAATTGTCGGGTCTCGGCTACATTCCGGCAAATAGGACAAGATTATTGTCCTATCAAACGACCGCCACGTGCCCGCTCGCGAGCGTCGCCGTGGGCAACTTTCTACAATCGACACTTGATGAAACAGGTGCCGCGCACCTTCGGGAGAGATGACGATGTCGATGGCCGACCGTGACGGCAAGATCTGGATGGACGGGCAGATGGTGGACTGGCGCGACGCGAAGATCCACGTGCTGTCGCATACGCTGCACTACGGCTGCGGCGCCTTCGAGGGCGTGCGCGCCTACAAGACTGTCGACGGCACGGCGATCTTCCGTCTGCGCGAGCACACCGAGCGGCTCTTCAACAGCGCCAAGATCCTGCGCATGAAGATTCCGTTCACGCTCGAGGAGGTCATGGCCGCCCAGTGCGCCGTCGTGCGCGAAAACAAGCTTGAGAGCTGCTACCTGCGCCCGCTCACCTGGATCGGCTCCGAGAAGCTCGGCGTGTCACCCAAGGGCAACCGCATCCACGTCATGGTCGCCGCGTGGGCGTGGGGTGCCTACCTCGGCGAGGAAGGCCTGAAGAAGGGCATCCGTGTCAAGACCTCGAGCTACACGCGGCACCACGTCAACATCACGATGACACAGGCGAAGGCGGTGTCGAACTACACCAACTCGATCCTCGCCAACATGGAGGCGACCGACGAGGGCTACGATGAGGCGATGCTGCTCGACCCGGCGGGCTTCGTCTCCGAGGGTGCAGGCGAGAACGTGTTCGTCGTCAAGGAGGGTCGCATCTACACGCCGGACCTCTCTGCCGGTGCACTGAACGGCATTACGCGCAACACCGTCTTCCACATCGCCGCCGACCTCGGCATCGAGGTCATCCAGAAGCGTCTGACGCGCGACGAGCTCTACATTGCCGATGAGCTCTTCTTTACGGGCACTGCGGCCGAGGTCACGCCAATCCGCGAGTACGACCGCATCCAGATCGGCGCCGGGGAGCGCGGCCCGATCACCACGAAGATCCAGGCCGCCTTCTTCGACATCGTGAACGGCCGCAATCCGAAGTACGCCCACTGGCTCACGAAGGTCTGACCATGTCCTCTGCTCAAGCCGCAGCACCGCACAAGGCGGTCGTGCACGTCACCGCCAAGGATCTTCAGGGTCCCGGCGTGGTCTTTTGCCCCAACCCGGCGATGCCGCTCTGGTCGAGCCACCCCAAGGTCTACCTCGACGTCGTCAAGACCGGCGAAGCCACCTGCCCCTACTGTGGCACGCATTACGTGCTCGACGGGCCGGCACCGAAAGGGCACTGATGAGCAGCACGGCGACCGGCGGACTGCCGGAAATGGTTTCACTCGACGAGGCTCGGGCGCATGTGGCTGCGGGCAAGGGCGTGCTCGTGGACATCCGTGAACCGGTCGAGCATGCCACAGGCGTTGCCGCCGGCGCGTTGCTTCTTCCGATGAGCCAACTGCAACGGCGACTGCGCGAACTGCCTGAAGGCAGCGCGGATCAACCCGTGTTCATCATCTGCAACACGCAGAACCGCTCGGGTGCCGTCGTGAGCGCCCTGCGTCAGCAGCTTGGCCGCAAGCACGTCCACGCCGTGCGCGGCGGCATGTCCGAGTGGGCCATGCGGCGTCTGCCCATGGTGCGGCCGGGCCAGTGACGGGCCGGGGCTGACGCGGTCTTGTTCGGCCCGTACCAACGCCTGCTCGCTGATCGCGAGCTGAGGCGCATCATCGCCACGTCGCTGATCGCGCGTCTGCCGATCGGCATGAATTCGCTCGCGATCACGCTCGGCCTGCAGACGCTCACGGGCTCGTTCGCTACCGCGGGCGTGGCGGCCTCGGCCTATCTGCTGGCCGTGGGCGTGCAGGCGCCGGTCATCGGCCGCGCCATCGATACCCGCGGTCCGGCGAGCGTCATGCTTCCCCTCGCGATGGCGCATGCGGTGGCGCTCGTCGCGCTGGTCGCCTTGGCCCAGAACACGCATTCCCCCCTGCTGCTCGCCCTCGTCTCGGCCACCGCGGGATTCTGCTTTCCGCCGGTGTCGATGACGGTGCGCGCGATGTACCGCAAGTCCGAGCTGCCCGACGCGCAGAAGCAGACCGCCTTCGCGATCGAGGCGATCCTGATGGAGATCTGCTTCATCGTCGGCCCGTTGATCGTGAGCCTGGCTGCAGCCTTCGCGCAACCCGCATACGCAATCCTCGTCTCGGCGGCGCTCTCCGCGGGTGGTGTCTGGCTGTTCTCCCGCTCCGGGGCGCTCTCGCGCTGGGGCGAGGTCGAGACGGGCGCATCGCGCCACTGGGCCGGACCGCTCACGGTCGCTGCCGTGCGCCGCGCGCTCCTGCTCTCGGCAAGTTTCGGACTCGCCATCGGCCTGCTCGAGATCGCGGCCACCGGCTATGCCCGCGCGATCGATCAGCCGGAAGTCATCGGACTGCTCTTCGCCGCGATGTCGGTCACATCCGCCCTTTCGGGCTTTGCCTATGGCGCGGTACCCCTGTCAAGCCCGTTGGCGCGGCACTGCCTGTTCGCCATGCTCTGGCTCACCGGCGGTGCGCTCATCCTGGCCCAGACGGATCGGTTGCCCGTCATGGTCGCCGGCTGCCTGCTCGCCGGTGCGGGCTTCGGGCCAGGCATGGCCGCCATGAACCTGCAGCTGGGCAAGCTCACGCCCAGCCAGTACTCGACCGAGGCTTTCACGTGGTCGATGACCCTGTTCATGAGCGGGCTGGGCAGCGGTTTTCTCCTGGGCGGGTTGTTGATCGAACGCATCACCTGGCAGAGCGCGATGCTCGCCAGTGCAGGGACCTTTGCCGTGGCTGCGGTCGTCTGCCTCGCCCTGCCGAAGACATGGAGCCGGAGCCCGGAGGCGGCGAACGCATGAGCGGCACACCGCCGAGCTCGTCCTCGCTGCATCGGCGTGCGATCGCCCTGATGCTCCTCTGCTGCCTGCTGTGGAGCATGGCGGGGGTCGTGACGCGCCACCTGGACCACGCAGAGAGCTTCGAAGTCACGTTCTGGCGCAGCTTCTTCTGTGCGCTGGCGCTCTCCGGCTGGTTTCTCTGGAGCGAGGGGCGCGGTGCCTTCGCCCACATTCGATCGAGCGGACTGCCGGGACTGATCTCCGGGCTTTGCTGGGCCACGATGTTTGTCTGCTTCATGGTCGCCCTGACGCTCACCTCGACAGCGAACACGCTCATCGTCAACTCGATCTCTCCGCTGGTGACGGCGCTGCTCGCATGGCTCGTGCTCCGCACCCGGATCCCGGGACGCACGTGGCTCGCCATTGCCTTGGCCATCGTCGGCATGGCCATCATGTTCGGCGGCGCGCTCGGCGGCACCGACGGTAAGGCGGCGGTCGGCATGCTGGTCGCCCTGGGGGTGCCGCTCGCCGCTGCGGTGAACCTGGTGACGATCAAGAAGTCCGGTAGCCAAGTCGATCTCGCCCCGGCCGTGCTGATCGGTGCGGCGGTCTCCTCCTTGGCCACGCTGCCGTTGGCCCTGCCCTTTGCAGCCTCGGCACGCGACATCGCGCTTCTGGCGCTGCTCGGTGTGTTCCAGCTGGCCATCCCGTGCGTGCTCCTGATCCGGGCTGCCCGTCATCTGAGCGCACCGGAAACCGCGCTGCTTGGCATGATCGAGGTCGTGCTGGGGCCGTTGTGGACGTGGCTCTTCGCTGCGGAGACGCCCGCGCCGTCGACGCTCATCGGAGGCGCCATCGTGATTGGCGCCCTCTTCATGAACGAACTCGCCGGTCGACCGACCAAAGTGTCCACAGCAAGGCAAACGTCCTGAGCGACACCCAGAAACGCACTTGCGAACCATTCGCATTTGCGTAAACTACGCGTGTCCCCTCACCCCCACGGAGCCACGCCATGCCCCCCATCCTTCGCCCGTCCGCTCAACCATCGGCCTCCCGCCCCGACACCGCCTCGTCAGACGTCGCGATCGATCCGACACGGCTGACCTGGCTGCTGGAGCTCACGGGGCGGTTCGCACGCGAGCGACTCGATGACCACGACTCGGCGCGACTGGCCGCTGCCATCGTCATCCATCTTCGCGCTCTCGACGCCGAAACGCCGAGCGGCTCGGCCACGGCCGCCACCATCGAACACTGGCTTGAGTTGTGGGAGGGCGTGCTCGAACGTGCACTCGAACGCCACTGCCCCGCGCCGGGCGCGTCGCTCTTTGAGTTGGTGCGCCGCGCGCGCCTGTCTCCCGCCTGACCGAAACCGCAGTGAACACCCGGTGCCGTGACTCCGGGTGCGCCTCGGGCGGCCATTCGCACCTACAGCGCGCCTACTGCATGTGCTGACCGCCGTTGATCGCGATGTTGGCACCGGTCACGAAGGCGGCTTCATCGCTCGCGAGATACGCCACGAGGCCTGCGACCTCCTCGGGTTTGCCGAGGCGCCCCATCGGGATCTGCGGCAGGATCTTGCTCTCGAGCACATCCTGGGGAATGGCCATCACCATCTTCGTGCCGATGTATCCGGGCGAGATCGTGTTGACCGTGACGCCCTTCTTGGCGACTTCGTAGGCCAGCGCCTTGGTGAAGCCGTGCATGCCGGCCTTGGCCGCGGAATAGTTCGTCTGGCCGAAGGCCCCCTTCTGGCCATTGACCGACGAGATGTTGATGACCCGCCCCCATCCGCGCTCGACCATGCCGTCGCAGACCTGCTTGGTCATGTTGAAACAGCTGTCGAGGTTGGTCTTCATCACCACGTCCCAGTTGACCTTGTCCATCTTCTTGAAGGTCATGTCGCGCGTGATGCCGGCGTTGTTGACGAGCACGTCCACCGGTCCGACTTCACGCACCACCTGCTCGACGCAGGTCTTGCAGGAATCGAAGTCGCCGACATCGCACGGATAGGCGTGAAAGTCGTAGCCCGAGGCGCGCATCGAATCCAGCCATTCCTTCCAGTTCTTGTTGCCGGGGGAGTAGGTGGTGACCACCTTGTAGCCGAGCGCGGCCATCTTGATGCAGATGGCCTCGCCGAGGCCGCCCATGCCGCCGGTGATGAGTGCGACGCGTGACATCGAGTTTCTCCTTGTTTGCGTTGTAGGTCAGTCTGAAGACATGGTCTCGAACAGCGGCTCAACCCGCCTTCTCGAGAACATAGGTTCCGGGTGCCGGTCCGAGCTTGCTCGGGCGGTGCTTGCGCGGTGCGATCTTGCGCCCCGAGCGCTCGGCCAGCCACCGATACCAGTGCGGCCACCAACTGCCGGGATGCTCCTTGGCCGAGCGCTCCCACGCCTCGGCACTCTCCGCAGGCCAGCGTCCCGTCCAGTAGCTGCGCTTGTTCGCGGCCGGCGGATTGATGACGCCGGCAATGTGACCGGATGCGCCGAGCACGAATTCGATATCGCCCCCCCAGAGCAGCGCGGAGTCGTAGGCACTCTTCCACGGCACGATGTGATCCTCGCGCGAGCAGTAGACGTAGGTGTCGACGGTGACCTGCGACAGGTCGATCGGCTCGCCGAGCATCGTGAGGGCACCGGGTTGGGTGAGCAGGTTGTCGAGATAGAAATTGCGGATGTAATAGAGGTACATCCGGCCCGGCAGGTTCGTCGAATCCCCGTTCCAGTAGAGCAGATCGAAGGCCGGCGGATCCTGCCCCTTCAGGTAGTTGTTGACCACGTAGTTCCAGATCAGGTCGTTCGCGCGCAACGAGGCGAAGCTCTGCGCCAGCTCGCTGCCTTTGAGCAGTCCGCCCGAGCCGTCGGGCCCGAGCTGCTGGACACGCATCTGGTAGGTGCTCTCGCCCAGATAGGCCTTGATATCCCCGGGCTCGCTGAAGTCGAGCATCGTGGTCAGGTACGTGGCACTCTCGACGAAGTCCTCGAGTTCGCCGCGCGCCGCGAGCACGCCCAGTGCACAGGCCAGGATCGTCCCGCCCACGCAGAACCCGAGCGCATTGACCGTGTCGACCTTGGCGTGATCACGCACCTCGTCGATTGCCGTGAGCACGCCGGCTTCGAGGTAGTCATCCCAGGAGGTGCCCTTCTGATCCTCGCCGACGTTCTTCCAGGAGACGAGGTAGACGTCGAAGCCGGCATCCACCGCATGCTTGACGAACGAGTTCGAGGGCTGCAGGTCGAGGATGTAGAACTTGTTGATGCAGGGCGGCACGATCAGGAGCGGCCGTTCGTGGACCTGCTTCTGCGTTGGCTTGTAATGGAGCAACTCGATGAGCTCGTTGCGGAAGACCACTTCACCCGGTGTCACCGCGAGGTTCTGACCCACCTTGAACGCCCGCTCGTCGGTCATGGCGATGTGGCCTGCCTCGATGTCCGCCTGCAGGTTCTCGAGCCCATGCCGGATGCTCTCACCTTGGGTTTCGACCGCGCGCTGGATTGCCTCGGGGTTGGTCAGGAAGAAGTTGGTCGGTGCGGCGGCGTCCAAGGCCTGCTCGAGGAAGAAGCGCGCGCGGTGCCGCTCGCGCTCGTCGAGATCGGCCGCCTGGATCAGTTCGCGCCAGAAGGCTGCCGTGCGCAGATACTGGTCCCGGATCCCGCGGAAGAATGGCTCGTCATTCCATGCCGGCGCACGAAAGCGCCGATCGGATTGCGCCAGCGATGCCACGTCGGTCTGCGGAGAAAACCACGTCGCGAAGGCCCTGAGCCATGCGTCGGGAGGAACCCGCGGCAACCACCACCAGCCCGCCTCGGGCATGGGCGGCAGCGACGGCGCCGCGCCCGCCGCCAACCCCGAGAGGCCCGGCACACCGAAGGCCGCGCTGCCGAGCGGAGGCGTACCCGGGGACGCACCGCCCGCGGCACCGAACATCTGCGCCGATTGCCGCATTGCGTCGGCCCACGCCGCCAGCGGATCGCCCAATTTGTCGGAGCCCGTCATCTTCGCCTACCTCCCTGCGTCTTCTTGCTTCGGCTTCCCTCAAATGTAGGCAGCGCGCCCCCATTCCCGCAACGGGTTTGCCGTCATCGTGGTTGCCGACTTGAGGCATATCATCCGTTACTCGTTGCACGAGCGCATTCACGCCTTGTATCTCGTCGTCATCGGCTGGTTGTACGTGGTCGTGATGATGGCCGCCGTCTCCGACTCCATCCTGACGGCGCTCGCGCGGCTGCTGTTCCTGGGCATCCTGCCCGTGGTCGTGCTGCTCTGGATGGGCGGCCTTCGACGTCGCCGTCCGCGTCCTGCAGCCGAAGAACCCGGAGCCAACGAGTCGCCCCCGGATCGGACACGCTGATTGGCGGACGTCAGTGCGCGTGCAGCAACGCGTGCGCCACACTCACCGCAGCGATGCCGGCAGCGATCATGGCGACCTGCCAGCCGGTTTCCCGGAGCGAGAAGCGGCGGTGCAGCGTGGGAATCAGGTCGGCCACCGCCACGTAGAGCATGGATGCCGCTGCGAACGCGAGCACGGGCGTCACATAGGCCTGCGCCGACTCGAGTGCAAAGTACCCCGCCACCCCACCGACGACCATGGCCAGACTCGACAGCAGGTTGTAGAAAAACGCCTTGGCCCGGCTGTAGCCCGAGTGCAGCAGCACGAAGAAGTCACTGACTTCCTGCGGAATCTCGTGCGCGATGACCGCAAGCGCGGTGACCACGCCAAGCTTCGTGTCGGCAAGAAACGCGGCCGCGATGAGCACGCCGTCGGTGGCGTTGTGAAGCGAATCACCCACCAGGATCATGAGCCCTGAACGGCCCCGATCACCGTGTGCGTGGCCTTCCGCGTGACCTTTCGCGTGACCGTGCGCATGATGGTGAACGTGGTGGTGATGCGGATGCGATTCGTCGCTGATGGCAGCATCGTCCGCGGGCGGACGCGTCAGCTCGCCGTGGCTGTGCCGCCAGATGACCAGTTTTTCGAGGACGAAGAAGAACAGCACCCCGCCCATCACCCAGGCCATCAGCGACGCCGGGACGACGCCGGAATCCAGCGCGTGGGGGAGCAGATCGAGAAAGACGACGCTCAGCATCGCGCCGACCGCGAAGGCAACCCAGCGCTCGATGGACTCCAGCCGAACGAGAAGGGCGATGGCGGCGACCGCGACCGAGGCCACGCCGCCCAGGACGGCCGCAACAGTGATATAGAGAAGCGTCACGAAACAGCGCGCCGAGTGGGCATCGGCCGTCGAACAAGGAAACGTTATATTGTATCAAGTGGACCTCTTCTGTCGTGTTGTCGACAACTGGGGCGATGCGGGCGTGTGTTGGCGGCTCACGCACCAGCTTGCGACGGAGTTCGGTGCCACCGTTCAGCTCATCATCGACGATGTGACCCCGCTTCACGTCCTGGCGTCAGACGCACTCCACTTCGAGGCGGACGGCCAAATCCTGTCGCAGTTGCCAGGCATCCGAGTCGAGCACTGGGCCGCGATGGAAACCGAGACGAGCGCCCCGCCGCAACCCGCACCCATCGTGATCGAAGCCTTCGCCTGCGACCCGCCGGCGCGTTACATCGCCGCCATGGCCGAGCACGCCCGTGCGGGGCAACCGCCTGTCTGGATCAATCTGGAGTATCTGAGCGCCGAAGGGTGGGTGGACGGCGTGCACGGCCTGCCCTCGCCTCACCCGCGGCTGCCGCTCGTCAAGCACTTCTTCGTCCCCGGGTTCAGCCCAAAGAGTGGCGGTCTCATCCGGGAGCGCTGGGTGAAGCCCCTGCCGGCCGATGCCTCCTCCCTCTCCCCGCGGGAGAGGGTCGGGGTGAGGGCGGCCGACCCGCACGCACTTCCGGCCAACGGACTGCGCGTGTTCTCGTTCACCTACCCCGGCGCACCCGTGGCTCAACTGGCGGACGCGCTTCATGCGGATGTCACGCTCGCCGCCCCACTCGCCGTGCCGCCGGCTCGCGCGCGCCCGCATCGGACCGTGCCGCAGAGCGCGTTCGATCCGGTCCTCTCCGAGCATGACCTGCTGCTCGTCCGGGGGGAAGACTCCTTCGTCCGCGCGCAGTACGCAGGACGCCCGCTTCTCTGGCACATCTACCCGACCGCCGACCAGGCGCATCGGGTCAAACTCGATGCGTGGCTCGAGCGCTACTGTGCCGGCCTCGATCCGGAAACGAAGCACGTGTACGAGAGCGCAAGCCGCTGGTTCGTGGCCCCCAATGCTCCCGACGCGCCACCACCCGACTGGGGCGCCTTCTTCCGTCGCCTGCCCGCGCTCCAGCGGCATGCCATCGCATGGCAGCATCACCTCTGCGCCGAGCCGGACCTCGCCACCCGCCTGATGGACTTCATCGCTGTACGGCTTGTCGCAACAGGACGGTAGAATATTGGGTTTTCCTGATCACGCGTTCTGGCGTATCGCGGCCCGAGTCGGGGTCGCAGACTCTCGCTGTATTGGCCCACGGGCCGCGAACGATCGATTTCAGCCCAGTTTCGTCTCGTCTCTCCGGGCGCCCGCCCGCCACCCCAATGAAAACCGCTCAAGAACTCCGCTCCGGCAACGTCATCATGATCGGCAACGATCCGATGGTGATCATGAAGGCCGAATACAGCAAGTCCGGCCGCAATGCCGCCGTCGTCAAGGCCAAGCTCAAGAACCTGCTCTCCGGCACCGGCACCGAAACCGTGTTCAAGGCCGACGAGAAGTTCGACGTCATCATCCTCGAGAAGAAGGAAGTGACCTACAGCTACTACGCCGACCCGATGTACGTGTTCATGGACTCGGAATACAACCAGTACGAGATCGAGCCGGACACCATGACCGACGCGCTCAAGTACCTCGAGGACGCGATGCCCTGCGAGGTCACCTTCTACGAAGGCCGGGCGATCGGCATCGAATTGCCGACCTCCGTGGTCCGTGAGGTCGAGTACACCGAGCCCGCCGTCCGTGGCGACACCTCCGGCAAGGTCATGAAGCCGGCCCGCCTCAAAGGCACCGGTTTCGAGATTCAGGTTCCGGCCTTCGTCGAGATTGGCGACAAAATCGAGATCGACACCCGCACGGACGAGTTCCGCAAGCGCGTCTGACCCGCGTTTCGGCAACCACGCGAACGGCACCTTCGGGTGCCGTTTTCGTTTCGGCGGGCGTCGGGGTTATGCTGACCGGATGCACGTGGCCTACCTCACCCATCCGCTCGCCCGCTTGCACGACATGGGACCGGATCATCCGGAGTGCCCGGCGCGGGTCGAAGCCATCGAGCGTGGACTCGAGCGCGCCGGCCTGCTCTCGCGGATGACGACGCATGTCGCAGGCCAACTGCCCGGCGCGCTGCCGACGGCCATCCGGCGTGCGCACAGCGACCGCCTGCTTGCAACGCTCACCGCCACGGCACCGGATGCGGGCTATGCCGACATCGACGGCGACACCACGATGAATGCCCACTCATGGCCGGCTGCGCTCGCCGCGGCGGGTACGGTGGTGCATGCCGTGGATCTCGTGCTGGGCGGCGCGGTGGATCGCGCGTTCTGCAACGTGCGCCCGCCCGGTCACCATGCCGAACGCGACACCGCCATGGGGTTCTGTTTTCTCAACAATGCCGCTATCGGCGTGCTCCACGCCGTCCACCACCACGGCCTCGAGCGCGTGGCCCTGATCGATTTCGACGTCCATCACGGCAATGGGTCGGAGGAAATCCTCGCCGAAGCGATGGATGCAGGCCGCGTTCTCATGGCCTCGACGTTCCAGTATCCGCTCTACCCTGGCTCGGGCATCCGCCCGCTGGCCATCCGCAACTGCGTCAACGTGCCGCTTTCTGGCGCGAGTGATGGCAGCGCGCTCCGCGCGGCGGTGGATGAGCGCTGGCTGCCGGCCCTCGAGTCGTTCCGGCCGCAACTGCTCGTGATTTCGGCCGGATTCGACGCCCACCGCGCCGATCCCTTGGGCGGACTCCGCTGGACCGAGGATGACTTCCATTGGGTGACCGGTCGGCTCGTCGAAGTGGCCGATCGGCATGCCGAAGGGCGAATCGTCTCGACGCTCGAGGGCGGTTACGACCTCACCGCTCTGGCGGCCTCCGCTTGCGCCCACGTCGAGGCCTTGCTGGACCGGGCATGAGGCGTTGGGTCGCCCTCGCTGCGCTTCTGCTCACCGCACTCGTCGAG
Organism: uncultured Alcaligenaceae bacterium; assembly: GCA_964609555.1. Taxonomy (GTDB): domain Bacteria; phylum Pseudomonadota; class Gammaproteobacteria; order Burkholderiales; family Casimicrobiaceae; genus Casimicrobium. Next base: position 26,491 of record CAZSTF010000015.1, read on the forward strand.
GCGAGTGCCAGTCGTGTCACGCGGCAGGACATCGACGCCCACCATCGTCCGGAATTCGCCGGGCCGCCCGCGCTCCTCGCCTACATCAACGGCCTCGCTCAGCGTCTCCAGCCGGACGACCCGCCGGAGATCATCGGCGACGCGCTCAACGTGCAGGCGCGCGCTCTGATCCTGAACCGCCGAGCCGATCTGGCGTTGCCACTGACCATCGCAGCCGAAGCCCTTGCTTCGGCCACGGGCGATCGCGTGCGGGCCGCCTCCGCACGCCTGCAGCAAGGCGTCAGTCGCTATTTCCAAGGCGATGATGCCCGGGGCATTCCCCTGGCCAAGGAAGGCTTTCAGGCACAACGCGCGCTTCGAAATCCGACGACGAATCGTCATCCCGATCCGACCCGCCTGTTCATCGAGACGCTCGACTATGCGACGGTCCTGTTCTACACGGACGACCTCGCTGAACTGGTCGCCTTGATCCGACCGCTCGAGCAAGCCCTGCCGGACCTCGCCCCGCGGGATTCACTGGCCATCTCGCTCGGGATGCTTCGCGCCGACATCCTGCTCGACCTGCGCGATCATGATGCCGTGGTGGACGAGGTGACCCGCACGATCAACCTCGCGCGGACCTCCGGGCGCACGGCGCTGCTGCCGGATCTGCTGATCCAGTTGGCCAATGTCCAGATGATCCGCAGCGATTGGACGGCCGCGCGGCGCGCAATCGAGGACGCGCAAGCCAGCCTCGCGGGCCTCGATGACGCCGCCGCCGAGGCCGGCGTCCGGCTGGCGGAATCGAAGCTTGCCTACCACATTGGTGAGGTTCGGCGCTCGGCGGAACTGGCCACGAAGGCGCTGGCCGTGTTCGATCGTCTCGATGATCCGAATGAGCGTGCGCATGTGCTGGCTGTCCGCGCCCGGGCGCACGCCCGGGCGGGCCAAATCACGGAGGCGCGGCGCGATCTGGCCCAGGCGCGGGCCTTGGCAACCTCCATCGAAGGCGCGCTGGAGCAGGCGCTGCTCGAAGCCGAAGTGCACATGGCGCTTGCCTCCGGCAATGTCCCGGCCGCGTCGGCGTCACTCGACCGTGAGCGCGCGCATCGGCGCCTGTACGAGCGCCAAAGCGACCGTCGTCGCCTCGCTGCGCTCCGGGCTTGGCACAGCGTCGCCGAGAACGAACTCCGGCTCACCGTGCTGGAGCGGGAGTCCTCCATCCGCCAGCTCGAATCGCAACGCGCCCGCGCAACGCTCCGACTCCAGACCCTCGCGATTGCTGTCGCCGTGCTCCTCCTCCTGCTCGCGACCCTGGGGGCGCTCTACTACCGACGGCGAGCGCGCCGCTTCCGGGAGCTCTCGGACACGGACGCGCTGACCCGAACGCTATCCCGTGCCGCGATCCTCGCGGATCTCGACCGGCGCATCGCGGAGCGGGGGCGCAGCGCACGCCGGACCGATCCGCTGACCATCATGCTGATCGACCTGGATCACTTCAAGTCATTCAACGACCGCCTGGGCCACCTCGTCGGCGATCGCATCCTGCGTCATGCCGTGGACACGATCCGCAGCACGCTGCGCGCCGAGGACCGTATCGGGCGGATTGGTGGCGACGAGTTTCTCGTCATCCTTCCCGGCACCGACTGGATCACCGCGACCCATGTCGCCGAGCGGATCCAGCGTTCGCTCGCAACCGCGCGTCCTGCCGTCGAACTGCCCGGTGAGTCCGAGATCCGGACGAGCGTGAGCATCGGCATCGCAGAGTGGGATGCCTCCTGCGTGGATGCGAGTGCGCTCATCGAGAAGGCCGATCGCTTCCTGCTCGAGGCGAAGCAGGCCGGGCGCGGCGCCTGGCGACCGGTTCGGCCTGCCGAATCGGCGTCCTTGGGTGGCGACTGAGCCGGCCCTGTCGTTGCCACCTGACGTGACCCGCGTACCCGTACGCACCGTCGTGCCCTACGACGCCATCGTCATCGGCGCCGGAGCGGCTGGCTTGTTCTGCGCTGCCCGTGCGGGCCAGCGCGGCCTGCGTGTGCTCGTGATCGACCACGCGAAACACCTGGGGGAGAAGATTCGCATCAGTGGCGGCGGTCGCTGCAACTTCACCAACCTGCGGACCGGACCCGAATGCTTCGTCTCCGCGAATCCGGACTTCTGTCGATCCGCCCTCGCGCGTTTCACGCCCGAGCACTTCCTTCGCCTGGTCGAGAGTCACGGCATCGCCTGGCACGAGAAGACCCTCGGGCAACTCTTCTGCGATCAGTCGGCAACCCAGATCATCGAGATGCTCCTCACGGAGTGCGAACGCGGTCGTGTCGAAATCCGGCATCCGCTCCAGGTCGTCTCGGTCGGCCGCAATGACGCCTTTTTCGTCGAGACCTCCGGCGGTCGCTTCACGGCGTCGCGTCTCGTCGTCGCCACGGGCGGACTGTCGATCCCGGCCATCGGCGCCACGGGGCTGGGCTACGAGATCGCAAAGCACTTCGGTCTTCCGGTCGTGCCGCCCTCGCCCGGTCTCGTTCCGCTCGCCCTGGACGCCCCCGATCTCGATCGATTCGCATCCCTCTCGGGCGTGTCGTTCGAGACGGCCGCAACGGTCGGCGACGCGAAGCCCTCCGCTCCGGTCTTCCGAGAGGCAGCGCTCCTCACCCACCGCGGCCTCTCCGGACCTGCCGTGCTGCAGGTGTCCAACTACTGGCGGCCCGGTGGGTCGATCGAGTTCGACCTGATGCCCGAGATCGACGCCGAAGCGTGGCTCGCAGAGCGTCGTGCCGACCCGAAAAGCGCGCGCTCCGATCTCGCTCCGGCGCTGTCGCAGCAGTTGCCCAAGCCGCTCCCGGAGCGTTTCGCACGGGCGTGGGCCGCAGCGTGTGCACCGCCCAAACCGCTCGCCCAGTGGACGCGCACGGAGCTTGCTCACGTCGCGCGTCAGCTCAAGGCGTGGCAACTGCGGCCGAGCGGCACGCTCGGCTACAAGAAGGCGGAAGTGACGCTGGGCGGCGTGGATACACGGTCGCTCTCGCAAAAATCAATGCAGGCGACGTCCGTGCCGGGCCTCGCTTTCATTGGCGAGGTGGTCGATGTCACGGGCTGGCTAGGCGGCTACAACTTCCAGTGGGCATGGGCGAGTGCCGCGGCCTGTGCCGACAATCTGTGACGTCGGCTGAAGTCGGCCGACGCCGACCGCCCGCGAAGCGATCAGAACACCCAGCGCAGGCCGAAGTTGATCGAATCCCCTTCGGGTTCGACCCGGACCCGCTCCCACGGGCTCCTGACGCCGCGGGACATTTCGAGCTTCAGGCCCAGACTGGGCGAGAAGTCGTAGCGAACGCCAACGCCGTAGCGCATGGAGGTCCGATCCACGCCGTTGACCACCGGGGCCAGCGGATCCGCTGCACGAAGATCGCCGCGACCCACGCCGAAACGGCCATAGACCGAGACCGCGGACTTCCAGTTGAAGGCGGAGACGACATCCACGTTCACCTGGTGCCCCAAACGGACCGCGCCCGCCCAGCGGTTGGCGTCCAACTGAAGGCCGACCCCCCGGGGCGCGTTGCCCAAGCCCTGGACCGTCGACAACGAGGCGCCGATCGATACGCCCGACTCGAACTGGTAGCCGCCGAACGCTGTCGAGCCGGTCGCCGACGGCTCCGGCGCAGGACCAAACTCGAGGCCCTGACCCAGTCGCAGTCCCGGCGCGCTGAATCGCAGCGTCTGCGCGGAGGAATCGAGTCGGAGCCCGCCGAAGTACCCGCCCGGTTCGGCTTGGGCCACTATCGGAAAGAGAAGGGCGAAGCTTGCCGGGACGGCGCATGCCAGACGTGTCCCCACCCGGGTGCGCGACCGGGACAGGGCGGAGGCAATGAGTGTGCGGCAGCGCAGCATGATCGGGATGTTCAACGTCACGGCAGCGGATGTCAATGCGAAGCAGTCGATCGGGACAATTCCGGTCCCGAACGGCGCTTGGGCTGTTGCAAAGGCCACAGAGTTCCCCGGGCCGCCGGTGGCCGGGCTCCAGCGTCAGCCTGCTCAGATGGGTGCGGCGTGCTGCAGCACGAACTCCGAGATGCCCGCGACGTCGCTCAGCGCGAAGCGCCGCACCGCGCGGTCGGCAACTGCATCGTCAGTGGCCACCGCGATGATCTCCCGGTCGAGCCCGTGCAGCAGAGGCTTGCCGACCTCGGCACGCCAGACTTCCATCTTGGGGACCGGTTCCCGCTTGTAGCCCTCGATCAGGATCAGGTCGCACGGAGCGAGTCGGCCGAGCGCGTCCTCGAGCGTGAGTTCCGGCGCGCCGCGCAGCTCGCGGATCAGGGCAAAGCGGTTGCGCGAGCTGACAAGCACCTCGTGCGCACCGGCCATGCGATGGCGATGCGAATCCTTGCCCGGCGTGTCGATGTCGAAGTCGTGATGCGCGTGCTTGATGAGCGACACCCGGAGGCCGCGCGCCGCCAGGTGCTCGATGACCTTCACGATCAGCGTGGTCTTTCCGGCACCCGACCACCCGGCAAAGCCGAACACCCGCGGTGTCGCACTGCCTGCTCCTGGCATTTCGGTCAACGGTGCCGGAACACGGGTTTGCGCTTCTCCACGAACGCCCGCATGCCCTCGCGCCGGTCCTCGAGTGCGAACGTCGCGTGGAATTCGCGACGCTCAAACAAGAGCCCCTGCGAGAGGGTGGTCTCGTAGGCGGCGTTGATCGACTCCTTGATCTTCATGACCGCCGGCAGCGAGTAACCCGCGATTTTCGAGGCCGTCTCAAGCGTCACCTTCATGAGGTCGGCCGCGGGCACGACCCGGGAGACCAGCCCGGCCGCCTCGGCCTCGGCCGCCGTGATGAAGCGCCCCGTCAGGCACCAGTCCATCGCCTTCGCCTTGCCCACCGCGCGCGGCAGCCGCTGGGTGCCGCCCATGCCTGGAATCGTGCCGATCGTGATTTCCGGCTGCCCGAACTTCGCGTTGTCGGCTGCGATGATGATGTCGCACATCATCGCGAACTCACAGCCACCGCCGAGCGCGTAGCCCGCAACGGCCGCGATGACCGGCTTGCGCACCTGTCGCACGGCCTCCCAGTGGCGCGTGATGTAGTCCTCGTTGTAAACGGTTGCGTAGTCGAAGTCGGCCATCGCTGCGATGTCCGCACCGGCGGCGAAGGCCTTTTCACTGCCAGTGACGACGATCACATGCACCGAGGGATCGCGGTCGAGCTCGAGCAGGATGCGCTCGAGTTCACGCGTGGACTCGTTCGAGAGCGCGTTCATCACCTGCGGCCGGTTGAAACGCACGAGCGCCACGCGCTCGGCCTCGGCCGGGCGCTCCACAAGAACCAGGGGCTCCGTGTTCATCGAATGGGTTTCCTCATCTTCTTCAGGCGCGCAGCGCCCTCGTTCAAACCACCTTCGAGCAGGCCGACCACCGTCTCGCCGAACTCGGGATACGTGAGCGGCCCGCCGGGTCGCAGCCAGGTGAAGGTCCAGTTGATCATGCCGAAAATCGACATCGTGAGCACCTTCGCCTGCTTGACGTCAATGCTATAGGTCGCCGCGATCAGGCGCGCGAATGCATCCACCACGCGGCGCTCGAGCCCGATGACCTCCGAGCGCTCGGGCTCGGGCAGAAAGCGCACATCGTTGAGCAGCACGATGTGGTGTTCGCGCGAGGTTTCGTATTCGGCCACGAACCGCCGCACGAGCTCTGCGAGCGACTCGCGCGCTGGCAGGCCCAGCGCTTCCACCGTCTCGACGAGCGAGGCGAGTCGCTTCATGTAGCCCGAGGTGAGGTCGAAGAGAATCGCATCCTTCGACGGGTAGTAGTGGTAGAGCAGGCTCTTCGAGACGTCGCACCGGTCGGCGAGATGGGCCATGGTCGTGCTCAGGTAGCCGCGCTCGGCAAAGGCGTGGGCGGCTGTCCGGAGAATGGCCTCGCGCTGCGCGCGGTGTTCGGCGGAAATGCCTCGGGGCATGAGGACGGAGATTCAACGTTCGTCGAAGGAAACGACGAGCGTATCCGAAACCGGATGGGCCTGGCAGGTGAGCACGAAGCCGGCCGCCACCTCGTGCGGCTCGAGCGTCCAGTTGGCGTCCATACGAACTCGGCCTTCGAGCACCTTGGCCCGGCAGGTGCAGCACACGCCGGACTTGCAGGAGAAGGGAAGATCCGCCCCGGCGGCGAGCGCCGCATCGAGGAGCGCCGGTCCATCTTCGGCCAGCTCGAACTCGCGCGTGAGCCCGTCCGCCGTGAGCTGCACGCGGGCGCGGCAACCAGCGGAGGCGCCGGAAGTGCTCGGCACGCCTGCGGCCGCTTTCGGCGGGGCCACCGGCAGCGGGCTTCCCGGTGCGGTGAAGTGCTCGCGGTGGATGCGCTCCGTCGCCACCCCGGCCGAACGGGCAGCCGCGGTGGCCGTCTCGGCCAGATCGCCCGGCCCGCAGATGTAGACGCCGGTCAGCGCCTTGGGGTCGATGAGCGTGGCGAAGAGGCGCGCGAGCTTCGCCTCATCGATGCGCCCCTCGTTGAGCGGCGCCTCCTGCGCTTCGCGCGAGAGGCAGTGGATCACGTGAAAGCGTGTGTGATGGAGGTCGCGCAGGTCCTCAAGCTCCTCCTTGAAGAGGATGTCGCGCACGCGTCGGTTGCCGTAGAGCAGCGTGACCTGCGCGGCGGGGTTTTCGGTGAGCGCGGTCGTCGCGATCGAGAGCATCGGCGTGATGCCGCTGCCCGCCGCGATCAGGAGGAGCCGCTCCGGCGCGGCGGCGGGTCGGTAGACGAAACGCCCGTCGGGCGGCAGGACCTCGACTTGGTCGCCCACCCGGAGCGCGTCGGCCACCCAGTTGGAGACGCGTCCACCGGGCACCCGCTTGACGCCGATGCGCCATTCGCCCGAGGCCGGTGTCGAACACAGAGAATAGGAGCGCCGACACTCCTCACCCTCGACGACCGCCCGGAGAGTGAGAAACTGCCCGGCTGAAAAGCCGAACGCGGCATGCTCCTGCGCCGGGACCTCGAAGGTCACCGACACGGCATCATCGGTTTCGGGCCGGATCTCGGCGACACGCAAGGCGTACCAGCGCATGACCGTGGCTACCACACCGCCTCGGGATGCTGCCGCGGCAGCGCCTGCATCTCGACGAGCAGTTCGCGCCGAGCCTCGACGGGGTCGAGCAGGCTTGAATGCGCAGCAGTCAAGGGCGGCAAGCTGGCCCGTTCGGCACCGTCACGGGCGCGCTCGGTGACTTCGGGGGCGATTCGCGCGCCCGGAAGACCCGCCACGTCGATTGCTTCGAGCGCGATGATCCAGTGTGCGAGGCGCTCCGCCGCGGCGAGGAGTCGCTGACGCGACTCGTCCGTCCCGTCGCCGAAGCGCACGACCCACTCGCCGGCATGGCGCACGAGTCCGCGCGCCTCTTTCACCGCATCACGGGCGATCGCTGCGAGTTCGGCGTCCGCGCAGGACGTGGCGAGCCGCTCCCAGACGACGCTGAACCACAGGCCGAGCACCCAGGCCCGGAGCATCGTCTGCGCGTAGTCACCGTTGGGCAGCGCGGCGAGCGGAACGTTGCGGAACGCATCCGGGTCGCGCAGGTAGGCCAGCCGGTCCTCGGTCTGACCGCCGCCCTCACGCGCAGCGACGAGCTGGTAGAGCCTTCGGCACTGCCCAAGCAGGTCGAGCGCACAGTTCGTGAGCGCGATGTCTTCCTCGAGGATCGGCCCATGACCGCACCATTCGGAAAGCCGATGCCCAAGCAGGAGGCAGGTGTCGGCCAGACACAGCAGGTCGTCCTGCGAAACGCGATCCGAATCAGTCATCACATGTGCCCGACATCGTCCGGGATCTCGTAGAAAGTCGGATGACGGTAGATCTTGTTCGCCATCGGATCGAAGTTCTCCGCCTTCTGCCCGGGATCGCTCGCGGTGATCGCGGCCGAAGGGACGACCCAGATCGACACCCCCTCCTGCCGCCGCGTGTAGACATCGCGCGCTAGCGCAATCGCCTGCGCCGCATCCGCCGCGTGAAGGCTCCCCACGTGCTTGTGGTCGAGCCCCTGCCGGGAGCGGATGAACACCTCCCAGAGCGGCCAGTCCTGCCCCGATGCGCTCACGCCGTAGCCTCCGCAGGTGCAGCGCTCAAGGTAGCGGCACGAACGCGCGCCTTTGCTGCATGGGCCGCGGCCGCCTCGCGGACCCAACGCCCCTGCTCGAAGGCCTCGATGCGGGCTGCCATGCGCTCCTTGTTGCACGGCCCATCGCCCTTGACCACGCGCCAGAACTCATCCCAGGGGATCGGCCCGAAGTCGTAATGCCCGCGCTCGGGGTTCCAGCGCAGTTCCGGATCGGGAATCTTGAGGCCCAGGTATTCCGCCTGCGGCACGGTGACATCCACGAACTTCTGCCGCAGGTCGTCATTGCTGATGCGCTTGATGCCCCAGGCCGTGGCCTGCGCCGTGTGGGTCGAATCCTTGTCGTGCGGCCCGAACATCATGAGCGTCGGCCACCACCAGCGGTCGAGTGACTCCTGCGCCATCCGGCGCTGCTCGGGTGTGCCGCGGACGAGCGTGTGCACGATGTCGAAACCCTGCCGCTGGTGGAAGGATTCCTCCTTGCAGATGCGGATCATCGCCCGCGCATAGGGGCCGTAGCTGCAGCGGCAGAGCGGAATCTGGTTCATGATCGCCGCGCCAGCGACGAGCCAGCCGATCATGCCGATGTCGG
>CAZSTF010000016.1:0-2561 GCA_964609555.1 uncultured Alcaligenaceae bacterium
GCGAAGGAGACGTCGAACAGCTTGGCCGCACCGAAGGCCACGCCGACGGCGGCGGCGATCACCCCGAGCGTGAAGAGCTCGCGCGAGCCGGTGCGGGCCACCCACCAGAGCAGCATCGGCAGGAGCCGCTTGCCAACCACGAGCATGAGCACGACGAAGGCCGCGACCTTGGCAAGCGTGAGCGCGAGCGTCGTCCAGACGGCCGCAGTGCTCGCGGCCTCGCCCGCCGCCACGGCTGCGCCCTTGGCAGCAAAGGCGGCGGTGAGCGCGGGCAGGAGCACGAGCACGAGCACCATCACGAGGTCCTCGACGATCAGCCAGCCCACGGCAATACGGCCATCCATCGAGTCGAGCTGGCCGCGCGCCTCGAGCGCACGCAGCAGCACCACGGTTGACGCGACCGACAGGCAGAGCCCGAAGACCAGCGCGCCGCCCAGGCCGTAATCCCAGTAGAGCCCCACGCCCGTGCCGAGCGCCACGGCCACTGCGATCTGCAGGATGGCACCCGGGATCGCAATGCGACGCACCGCGAGCAGGTCGCCGAGCGAGAAGTGCAAGCCGACGCCGAACATGAGCAGCATCACGCCGATCTCGGCCAACTGCATGGCGATCTTGATGTCGGCCACGAAGCCCGGCGTGTGCGGGCCGATCATGACCCCGGCGAGCAGATAACCCACGAGCGGCGGCATCCGGAGCAGGCTCGCCCCGATGCCGAACAGCATCGCGAGGCCGAAGCCGGCGGCGATCATCGCGATCAGACTGACGTCGTGGGGCATGCGTGGCCGAGCGCCTTCCGAGAGAAAGAAAGGTTGGTGTGTGCAATCGATGTTACGTGCCGCGCGCCTCACGGCCGTGCGGGTCAATCCGTGCGCAGTCGACACCGGGTCTGTCGCCGGACGGCGGTTCGCGCAAGAATGGAAACACCCGTTTCGCAAGGAGAGTCATCCCATGCTTCGCCGCACGCCGACCTTCGCCGCCACGCTCCTGACGCTCGCGCTCGCCGCACCCGTGTCGGCACAGCAGCTCACGGCCATCTGTTCGACCAACCAGTCCTGGTGCGAGCTCGCCGCGAGCGAGTTCACCAAGGCGACCGGTATCCGCGTGCAGCAGACCCGTGTGCCGACCGGCGAAGCCTATGCCCGCATCAAGGCCGAGGCCGCCAATCCCAAGACCGACCTGTGGTGGGGCGGCACCGGCGACCCGTTCTTCCAGGCCGCCGAGGAGGGGCTGCTCGCCCCACACCGCCCGCCTTCGTTCAACGATCTGCACGACTGGGCCCGCCGCCAGTACGAGATGAGCGGCAACCTGGTCGGGGGCTTCTACACCGCGGCCATCGGCTTCGGCTGGAACACCGAAGTGCTCAAGAAGAAGAACCTTCCCGCGCCCAAGTGCTGGTCCGACCTGCTCGACCCGCGCTACAAGGGCGAGATCGAAATGGCGAACCCGGGCACCTCGGGCGGTGCCTACACGATCCTCGCCGGCCTCGTGCAGCTGATGGGTGAGGATCGTGCGTTCGACTACCTGAAGCGCCTGCACCGCAACACGCTGGCCTACACACGGAGCTCGAACGCCCAGGGCAAGAACGTCGCCCGCGGCGAGGCCGCGATCGGCATCTCGTTCCTGTTCGGCTTCGACGAGGAGCGGCTGGCCGGTTTTCCGGTCGCGAACGGCGCGCCCTGCGAAGGCACCGGCTACGAAATCGGCGGCATCGCGCTCATCAAGGGCAGCCGCAATGCCGAGGAGGCGAAGAAATACTACGACTGGCTCATGAGTCCGGCTGGACAGGCCATCGGGGCGCGGGCCAACAGCCTGCAGAACCCCGCCAACAAGGCCTTCAAGCAGGACCCGCGCATCCCGACCCTGGACGGCGTGAAGCTGGTCAATTACGACTTCAAGAAGTACGGCTCGAGCGCCGAACGCAAGCGGCTGATCGAGCGCTGGGATCGCGAGGTGAACGCGGCACCGAAGTGATGTGCTGCGACGGGTCACGCGTCCCTGTGACGCGTGTCGCACGAGATCAGGCGTCTTCCGTCTTTACCGACAGAACGGCTTCCGGGGGTGGGCTCGATGAGCGTGGGGCAACGGATCGGACAGATCGTGGGCGGCCTGCTGCTCGCCGCGATCTTCGCGCCCTTGGCGTGGTTCTTCGGCATCGATCCCCTGGCCGCAGCCGTGGGCAACTGGCAGCAGGCGGCGGACTATGTCGAAGTGCCTGCCACCGTCGAGACGCGCACGGCACGAGACGCCGAGGGCAGCTTCGAATATCTCGTGCTTCGCTACGAGCGCAATGGCCAGTCCTACGAGACCACGCGCATGACGGTGCTCGAGGACACCGACATCGACACCCGCGCCAATGCACAGGTGATCGAGCGGCTGCGCACCCCCGGCGCGAGCGCATCCGTGTGGGTCAGCCCGCGCCGACCCGAGGTGGCGCTTGCCTCGCGTGATCTGCCGTGGACGTCGATGTGGCCGCGTCTGCCGCTCACGGTCGGCTTCACCCTGCTTGCGCTCGCCGGACTCCTCGGCGCAGCGCGCGCAGCCTTCGGACGCAACATGTCTGC
>CAZSTF010000016.1:2661-4526 GCA_964609555.1 uncultured Alcaligenaceae bacterium
GCCTCGCAAGGCATGCCACAGCGCCGAGGGTTTCGGTTGGCCGCGTCGGCAAGCAAGGCTCCGTCGGCCGGGCACGTCAGTGCCCCTTTGCGGACGGGGGTAGGCCCACATGAGTCCATTCGAGCGCGTTCGTCAGATCGTCGCTGCGCTGTTCGTGACGATGATCATGTCTGCCGTGGGTTGGCAGGCAGGCATCAGTCAGGTCGTGACCAGCATCGGCAACTGGATTCAGGCGCGGGATTACATCGAAGTGCCTGCCGTTCAGGAACTGCGAACCTTTCGCGATTCGGCCGGAGTGTTCAACGCCCCCGTGCTTCGCTACGAACGGGATGGCAAGACCTATGAGACGGCACGTATGAGTGTTCTTGATGATCTCGATCTGTATGCGGCCTCGAACAAGGCGGTCAACGCCCGCCTGAGCCGCACCGGCGCGGCCACCACAGTCTGGGTGAGCCCGCGTCGCCCCGACGTCGCACTGGCCACCCGGGACATGCCGTGGGCGTCGTTGCTGCTGCGGTTGTTGTTGGCGCTGCCGTTCGGTCTGCTTGCTGCGACAGGCCTCAGCAATCTGCTTCGTGCCGCCGATGGCATGCGCCCCAACCCATGGCATCGACTCAGTCTGATCGCTGCGTGGGGTACCTTGTTCGTCGTCGTGATGCGCTGGCTGATGGCTTACTTCGACCTCGATCTATCCGTCGATGAAATCGTCGGTCTCACGATCCTTCTCGGCTTTGGGGCACTCGTGCTCGCGGGTTCGTTGAAGTCTCTTTTCGGGCGCGAAGACTAGCCCAGCTCCTCGAAATCGCTGCCCCGAACCCAAGGCTCCGGTGTCCGGCTTGTTCAAGTCGCTCTGTGCGGCCCAGTGTCGCGCCCTGATCGGGCAATTGCGTCTGTTCCACGGGTGCTTTCACAGGACGTTGGCCCATGGGTGTCAAGCGACGGATTGCGCAGGTCGTGGCCTCGCTGGTATTCGCCGCCATCTTCGGCGTGTTGGCGTGGCAAGAAGGCATCTATCCGATCGGCGCAGCCCTCTACAACGGGTGGCGGGCGGCGGACTATGTCGAAGTCAAGGCGACCGTCGCCATACGCGAGAGGATGGACGCGGACGGCCCCTTCAAGTATCTCGTGCTTCGTTACGAGCACAACGGCAAGCACTACGAGACGACCCGGATGAGCGTGCTGCGAGATCAGGACACCACCTTGGCCGTGAACGCAGAGGTGATCGATCGGCTGCGGCGCGAGGACGGACGCACGTCCGTCTGGGTGGATCCTCGCCGGCCCGACATGGCTGTCGCGTCCCGCGATCTGCCGTGGTCGTCCCTATGGCCACTGCTGCCGCTCCTCGTCGCCTTCGTCCTCCTGTCCGCGGCCGGTCTGATGAGCGCTCGCCACGCGCGCGCCGGGCATGACATGCTGGACTCGCTCTTGGTGACCAAGGGAGCCGGGATTGCGAGTGCGCTCGCCAGCGTCGACTTCGCCGAGGAAGCGATGCAGGCCGACGAGTTACCGTCCACGACCTTCGGACTGGGCATCCTCGTGGGCATTGGACTGATGTTTGCGCTCATGGCGTTCATCGGGGCGATGAGGCCCAACGCTTCGTCGTCCACGAACGACCCTTCCGGATAGCCGCGTGCGACGGCGTCGGGCGTCACCTTCCGCGTCGACCGACGCCGAACCGCGATGTCGGCAGCATGAGCACGCGTGGGTCAGTCTGGACGAAAACGCAGCGCCTCCGAGTTGATGCAGTAGCGCGTGCCCTCGGGCGGCGGCCCGTCCGGGAAGACATGACCGAGATGGGCGTCACAGCGCGCGCAGAGCACCTCGGTGCGCACCATGCCCCAGGAGCGGTCGATGCGCTCTTCGAG
>CAZSTF010000016.1:4626-19552 GCA_964609555.1 uncultured Alcaligenaceae bacterium
AGGCTGCAGCGACCTCGACCCGACAATCGTAGAACGTCGCGCCACCGCCCAGATCGGTGAGAGCCTGTGCGGTGAGATCGTTGACGTGGCCGGTCGTTCCCGGTGCATCCCGCCAGTGGCCCCAGAGCAGCGTGGCCACCCCGGGACGGGTGTCGGCGGTGACCTCGAGCGTGAGCCGCATTTCACCGCGGTCGTTCCACACGCGAACTGCGGCGCCGTCATCGAGCCCACGCGCCCGGGCATCGTCGGGGTGGAGCTTCACGCGCGGTGGACCGTGCGGACGGGCGAGCTCCGAGATGTTCGCGAACGTCGAGTTCATGAAATTGCGCTCGGGCGGCGAGATGAGCGCAAGCGGATAACGCGTCGCGTGCGGCGAGGCAGCCGCCTCATGCGGTGGCACGTAGTTGGGCAGCGGATCGAGCCCGCGTTCGGCAAGCGCGGCCGAATGGAACGCGCAGCGGCCCGAGGGCGTGCCGAAGCCGCCGTTCGCGAACGGCGCGATGAACCCATCCACACGCGGATAGGCCAGCCGGACGTGCCCGCGCGACATCAGCTCGTCGAAGCTCGTGTGCGCGAGCGCGGGGTGGTTGAAATCGAGCGCCTGCCGCATGAGCGCCTCGTCGGTCTCGGCGAGCGCGGGATGATCGAGCCCCATCGCGCGGGCGAGACGGCGGAAGAGTTCGGTGTTGGCCACACACTCGCCGGGCGGCTCGACGGCGCGGTGATTGACGAGCACGTCGTAGTGGCCATAGCTCCGGTGGATGTCCATGTGCTCGGGCTGCATCGTGGCCGGAAGCAGGTAGTCGGCGTAGCGCGCGGTGTCGGTCACGAAGTGCTCGTGCACGACGGTGAACAGATCCTCGCGCGCGAGCCCCGCGAGCACGCGCGTGCCATCCGGCGCAACCGCTGCGGGGTTCGCGTTGTAGACCATGAGGGCCTTGACCGGCGCCGCGCTGCCCTCACCGGTCAGGGCAGATGCAGGCACACCGTGCGGCGAGAGCGCATCACCAAGCGCGCTCATGTTGATGATGCGCGGCAGCCGCCCGGCCTCATCGCGCGGCATGAGATCGGGCCGCTCGAGCGCGGCCGTGTCGACCGGGTAGGCACCCGAGGTGGAGAGGAGCAATCCGCCCGCCCCGCTTCGCCATGCCCCGGTGAGCGCGGGCAGGCAGGCGATCGTGCGGACCGCCATGCCGCCACCGCCGTGGCGCTGCATGCCGTAGTTGAGCCGGATCGCCGCGCGACGCGTGCGACCGTAGCGGGTGGCGAGCGATTCGATCGCCTCGGTCGGCAAGCCGCAGATCTCGGCGGCACGTGCGGGTGACCACTCGGCCACGCGCTCGGCGAGTGCCTCGAAGCCCACCGTGTGGCGCGCGATGTAGTCGTGGTCGAGCAGATCGTCCCGGACGAGCACGTGCATCATCGCGAGCGCGAGCGCGGCATCGGTGCCGGGCCGGATCGGCAGCCATTCGTGGCATTTCTCGGCCGAGAGCGAGCGGTAGGGATCGATCGCGATCAGCGTCGCACCGCGCTTCTTGGCCTCCTGGCAGCGGCTCCAGAGGTGCAGGTTCGAGGTGACGGGATTCGTCCCCCAGAGGATGATGAGATCGGCCGCGGCGAAGGCCTCGATGTCCATGCCGAGGCGTGAGCCGAGCGTCACCTGGAGCCCTGCAGCGCCGGCGGAGGCGCAGATCGTACGGTCGAGCTGACTCGCGCCCAGCGCATGGAAGAAGCGGCGATCCATCGAGCCGTACTGGAGGATGCCCATGTTGCCCGCGTAGCTGTAGGGCAGGATCGCCTGCGCACCGTGCTCACGGCAGATCGCGTGAAGCCGCGTGGCGATGTCCGCGAGCGCCTCGCCCCAGCTCACGCGCTCCCACGCGGGCACCCGCGCGCCCTTGGGGCCGCGGCGACGCAAGGGGTAGAGCACGCGCTCGGGGTGATGTACGCGAAGCGGATAGCGGGCGACCTTGGTGCAGAGCACGCCCGCGGTGACCGAGTGATCGGCCGTGCCGCGGACCTCGACGAGCCGTCCAGCCTCGACGTGGTACTCGAGCGCACAGGTGTCGGGGCAGTCGTGCGGACAGGCCCCGCGAATCACCTGTCGGCCTGCCGAGCTGCCGGTCGAAGTCATGATGCGCGCGGGGTCGACTGCGCGAGAGAACGTGCCTCCAGACCGTGACGTCGGCCGACGGCGTCACCCGTTCGACGCATAGGTTGACAACAACAAAAAGACTGATAATATGACGTCATCATACCCATCGTTCATCGCCGACAGGACGGTGAGCGCCGGGGATGGTGCCTTCGAAGTCACCCCTCAACACCTCCGGTCTGTTCCGATTTCGAAGGATTCAAGCCCCGCAACGCGGGGCTTCTTTTTTGTGCCGCGGCCCGCCCCCCGGACCTCTGCAGTGGCCGCGGGTCAGTGTACGCCGCCGGTGTACTGCGCAAGCAACCCGAGCAGCTGATCGTCCTGATAGGGCTTGCCGAGGTACTCCTCGACGCCCAGTTCCTTCGCATGCATGCGGTGCTTGTCGGCCGTACGCGAGGTGATCATGATGATCGGAATGCCCCGCTGACGGTCGTCGGAGCGGATCGTGCGTGCGAATTCAAAGCCATCCATGCGCGGCATTTCGATGTCGAGCAGGATGACGTTGGGCGTGTGATCCGCGAGCACTTGAAGTGCGTCGAGCCCGTCCTTCGCCGTCAGCACGCGGTAGCCCTCGCGCTCGAGCAATCGGGTCGTGATCTTCCTCACCGTGAGCGAATCGTCGACCACGAGCACGAGCGGCGCGCGCGGCTGCACGGTGATGTCCGGCCGGATCGGAATCACTTCGGCTGCGGTCGGAGCCGCGGCGGGCGTTGCAGCAACAGTCGCCGCAACACCCGAGGCTGCGGCCGCGGCTGCCGCACCCGCCGCTGGGGCTGATTCGACCGGAGGCTCGGCGGGCCCAGTGACCGGAGCCGGCCGCACCGCACGTGACGGGTCGCGCGCCTGTTCGGGCAGGATGGCCGACGGCATCAGTTGCAGCGGATTGGAGAGGATGACGATCGAGCCGTCGCCCAGCACGGTGAGGCCGGCCAGTCCGCGCACCCGCGCGAGCTGCGGGCCGTAGGGCTTGGCGACGACTTCCTGGTTGCCGATGACGGCTTCGAGTTCGAATGCCGCCACGAGATCGCCCGAACGGAGAATCGCCACCGAACGCGTCCGATGGTCGGTGACGTCCATCGGCGTCTTGTCGTAGAGCGGACTCAGCACTAAGTACGGAATCAACTGGCCTGCGTGCAGGAGATTGCCGCTCGCGCGTGCAGCGTCGCACTCGGTGGTGCGGACTTGGCGCACGGTTTCGATCAGGGATGCCGGAATGCCGACAGCCGTGTCGCCGGTGCGCACGAGGAGCACCTGCGTGACCGCGAGCGTCAGCGGCACGCGCAGAACGAAGGTGGTCCCGCGGCCGGCCTGCGTGCGCACCTCCACACGACCACCGAGCGCGGTGACTTCGCTCCGCACCACGTCCATGCCGACGCCACGGCCGGCGATGGCACTGACGGTCTCGGCTGTCGAGAAACCGGTCTGGAAGATCAGCTCGACCAGTTCGGCCTCGCTGACCTGCGCATCCGGTGCGAGCATGCCCAGAGCTCGGGCGCGCGCTTCGATCTTGGCCAGCGGCAGCCCCGCACCGTCGTCGGTGAGTTCGATGACGACTTCGTTGCCCTGCTGAGTGACGGCGAGGCCCATTTCGCCGGTGGCCGACTTGCCGACGCGCTCGCGTTCGATCACCGGCTCGATGCCATGGGCGAGTGCGTTGCGGACGAGGTGTTCCAGCACCGGGGCGAGGCGTTCGAGTACGCTTCGGTCGATCTCGATCCGCCCGCCGCGAATGTCGAGGTTGGCGCGCTTGCCGAGTTCCTTGGCGGTCTGGCGCAGGACGCGATACAGACGATCCGACAGGGTCGCGAACGGAACGGTGCGCATCGACTGCAGGCGCAGCTGAACCGAGCGCGAGAGCCGCATTTGCGCCGCGAGCGAGGCATCGGCATCCGCCAGGTTCTTGAGCAGGTTCTGCTGCACCGTGGCGACGTCGTTCACCCCCTCGGCGAGACCGCGCGTGAGCTCCTGGAAGCGCGTGTAGCGGTCGAATTCCAGCGGGTCGAACGCGCTCTCGGTATCAAGGCGAGACTGAATCTGGGACTCACCCTGGATCTCGATCTCACGCAGCTGACTGCGCAGGCGAATCACCGCAGAGGTGAGATCCAGAAGCCCGGTCTTGAGATCGCGCAGTTCACTTTCGATGCGGGCGCGTGCGATCGCGATCTCGCCGGCCTCGTCGGCCAGCGTTTCAAGCGCATCGCTGCGCACGCGCAGGAACGCGGTCTCCGCCGGAGCAGTGGAAGCGCCCAGCGCTGCGCCAGCGGGTGCAGCGACGGCCGCCACCGCAGCAGCGGGCGCAGCGGGCACGGTGGGTACGACTGGCGGGACGGAAACGGCAGAAGGCGCAGCCGTCGGCGCGACCGCGGCAGGCGCTGCGTCCGTGGCCTTGGGCGGAGACGTTTCCTCCGCGGTCGGCGCCACGATGGCGTCCTCGGCCGCTTCGACGATGGCCTCCGGACGGAAGCGCGGCAGGACGACGTTGTGCTCGCCACGGCTGTGCCGATCGAGCAGGAACGCCACATCGTCGAGCGCTTCATCCACCGCATCGAAGAATGCGGGTGCGGGCACGGTCGGCGCTTCGATGATGCGTGTCTCGAGCAGGTGGGTGATCTCACCGAGACGCATCGCGCCGGCCATCCGCGCACTGCCCTTGAGCGTGTGCAGCGTGCGCTTGATCGCCGCCCGCGCTGAGGCATCGGCCGGCGCCGCGCGCATCATCCGCGCCTGCTCGGTCGCCGCCGGGAAGAGCTCCTGCGCCTCCTCGAGGAACAGCGGCATGACCTGCTCATCGACTTCGTCACGCACGTCGGCCAACGGATCGGCGCTGTCGGCTTCCGGGCGTGTGAGCACCGTGGGGGCCAGGGTGGCCGCACCGGCCAAGGTTGCCGCCGCCATTCCGAGCGGCGTGGCTGCGGCAGTTACCGTCGGCGTGGTAGGTGGCACCGTCGGCGTTGGCGTCGTTACCGCAGGCGGTGCCGTGGGCGTCGGCGCGGGCTCGGTCGCGACGGGAGCGGGCTCCTGCGCAACGGACGTGGGCGCTGCGGCCGTTTCGGACGGTGGCGCAACAGGCTCGAGCGGAACGGACGCAGCCGGTTGCGGCTCGTGGACATCCGGCTGCACGAACGCGGCTGCCTCGGTTGCCGGAGGGCGCGTAGGCTCCGCGGCCGGTGCTGTGATCGAGGCGAGGAGGCTCACATCGACCGGCGCCGAACTGCTTGCCGGTGCCGGCGGCTCGAAACCGGTCCCCACAGACGTGAGTTCGACTGGCGACGCGGCCGTCGGCGCCTCGGTCGGTTGCCCACTCTCGGGGACGGCCACCGGACCGGGCGTGCTCGGGGGGAGCGTCGCTTCATCGCGGGTGGCCGCCATCGCCGCCGCGACGGCGTCGCGCGTGCGCGCGCCGAGTCTGACGTTGAGCCCACGCATGGCGACCAGTGCCTGGTCGAATGCCCGGCGCTCCTCCTCGCGCATGGCGGTCTGGGTCTGGATACGGAGCGACGCGGTGCGCAGGACAGCGATCGCCGAAGCGATCACGGCATAGGCTTCTCCGTCCCGCGCGGCACCGGTGAGTGCGACCAGCGCACTCTCGGTCTCTGCGGCGAGATCGCCGATGTGGGTGAACCCCGCCGTCCGATGGATGCCACACAGCGTGTGTGCAGCACGCACCATGCTTTCGCTGGGCACGCCCGCTGGGTCGAATTGCAGCAGCGCAAGTTCCTGCTCGAGGGTCTGCAGGTGTGCCCGCGACTCATCCACGAGGATGGAGAACAGCGTGCGCGGCACCGTGACGCCCTCGACGTCCACGTTCTCGTCCTCAAGCGTCCAGGCGCTCGCCGGCAATTCGATCACCTCGGGCAGAGAGATCGGCTCATGGGCGATTTCCGTGATGTCCGTGGCAGTCGCGGGCGCTTCGACCGGCACCGCAGACACGGGCGTTGCGCTCGGCGGTTCAGCCGCGATTGGCGGCGGTGACGCTGCATCCGGGATTGTCGGCGGAGCGAAGTCCAGCGTGGGCAAGGGCGCGGCGGCTGGCGCGCTCTGCGGGATGGGGGACGGCGGTTCGGCGACCGGGGCGAACGCGATCGGCGGCAAGCCCGGGAGCGGCGGCTCCGTCTCCGGCGCACTCAAGGCGGGGGATTCGTCCGCAACGGTGCCGGGCACGATCGGCATCGGAGTCGATGCAGCCCATCCGTCAGGCGGCATTTCGCGGCGCTCGCAGGCCGCGACCAGTCGAGTGATCGCGCCGACATCGACATCGGCACGTCCCGTGTCCTTCAGATCGCCCACCCAACGGTCGAACAGGGTGGTCGCGGCATTCATGAGCGCGACCTCATGGGGCAGCGGCGCGCGATCGCTCTCGAGCACGCCGTTGAGCACACGCTCGATCTGCCAGGCTGCCTCGCCGAAGTCCGTCAACCCGACCATGCGACCACTGCCCTTCAGGGTGTGGAACGCCCGCCGCACGGTCACCAGCGCATCGCGGTCCCCGGGGGCCGAGACAAGATTCGACACGCCTTCCTTGAGGGTGGCCACGACCTCCACCGCCTCCTCGCAGAAGATCTCAAGCAACAGCGAGTCCCGCTCGTCATCCTGCGCCTTGGCCAGGCGCTGAGATTCGGGGGAGGCCTCGGGAACGGGAACGCTCGCATCCGACGCCGCGAGAAGCGCGCTGACTGCAGCGGCGTCCGGCTTGCCCTGGTCGATTGCGGCGAGAGCGCTGTTCGCGGCGCCGAGCAGACGGGTGTCCGCAAGCAATTCGGCGTCGTGCTTGATCGCGAGAACGGCCTCGCGCGCGCTGTCGGCGCCCGACGGCTCGGCGGCCAATTCGAGCGATTCGCGCAACTGGCGTCGATGTCCGGCGATGGATGCCTCGACACTCTGGTCCTCGTGCCGCGCGCTTTCAACCGGCTCGCCGCGCGCACGGCGCTCGAGCGCATCGAGCATGGCTTCGGCCTCGCTCTCGCGCTGCTCCTTCGCGTCGATGTAGAAACTGATGCCGGCCAGTGTGTCCGCGTACTCGTTGATGAGCTTGTCGTCGAGTGGCTGTTCGCTCTGGATGCCCTGCAGCAGACGTGCCGACGTCTCCGACAGGATGTCGTTCGCGCGCGTCCAACCCAGGATCTGCAGTGCGCCCGAGACCTGCGCCAGCAGCCCCGGGACGGGCGCAAGCTCGTCGACCGCGCTCCGATCCCGGAACGCGGCGTCGAGCGCCTGTTCGACGGCCCGCATGTTGGTGCGGATCTCGCGCACCACCTGCGCAATCGTCGCCCGCTCCTGTGCCTTGCGCGTGAGGCTATCGGCGTCGGCGTCGTTGCGCAGCTCGGACGGAATGGCGACGCCCTTGCGTGCGTAGGTAAGACGCTGGATCGTGGTGTCGACCTGCGCCGGAAAGTTGCGTGGCAGCGATGCGATCTGGCTCGCTGCCGTCTCGATGAGAATGAGCGTCGAGGCGATCTCGATCGAGAGATCGTCGCTCGGTGTCGCGGCACCCAGGCCGTGGACCGTTTCGGCCAAGGCCTCGCCCAGCCGTTTGAAGTCCGCGTGTCCGAGCAGCTTGCTTTGCGCGGCAATCTCGTCCACCGCGGTGACGAATTCCTCCCGGTCGCGCTCGCGCGCCGCACCGAGCGAGGCGCCCCAGCGCTCCTTGGCCCGCGCGACCGCCTGCCCAAGACGCTCGAGCGCGGGTTGGATCGCGACGTAGTCGATCTCGATCGGTACCCGCTTGGGGATCAGCACGCCGAGTTCGTACAGGGCCTTGACCTCGTCGACGAGCGGGTCACCGTCGTCGCTGCGCGCGAGGTGGTAGAGCACCTCGCGACGAAGTCGGTCCGCCACACGCGTCGAGCCTTCGGCGAACCGGCGGATCTGCAGATCGACGCGGGCGAGCAGCTGCTTGAGGGCGACCGAGGGTTCGAGCAGACGCGTTTCGACGGCGCGGATGAGGGCGCGCGTGCTCCACCAGAACGACCGCTGCGCGGGCAGGGGAAACGCCTCTTCGATGGACTTGAGCGCGCCACCCATCAGCGCGAGGCCGTCGCCCCCGCCGCGCAACCAGACGAGCAGTCCCTGCTGGAACTCCCGCCGCTTGCGCATCAGAAGGGCCGGAAGTTGCCCCGGCGGGATCTCGGCCGTGGTGGGCGCCTTCGCGGGCTTTCGCGACAGGTCGGGGAAGAACAGGTCGGCCGGTCCGAGCCGGGCGTCCCGCAGCTTGCCCAGGGCAAGGTACTCTGGCAGGAAGCGGATCGGGACGGCGGGTGCCCCTGCGGCGATCTCCTGCAGGTGGGCCAGCAGACGTCGGACGCCGCGTTCGATCTGCTCCAGGGCCTGCACGGAAGGCGGCTGCGATGGGGCACTGAAATGCGTTTCGAACTCACGGACGAGGACGGAAAGTCCCTCGACACCGACCAGCTCGAAGGCGCCGGCCACGGTGTGCAGCTCGCGTGCGATCGACTTCTTGACCTCGGGATCGATCCGCTCCCGGCTCGCAGCGATGCCACTGAGCACTCGCGCGAGCGAGGCCTCGATTTCGGGCTTGACCCAGGTGATCGGCCCGGTGTCGAGCTCGAGAGGGATGTCGATCGACACGCTCGCCAACCTCTCAGACCTTGAAGCCCGCAACCGACATGCGGAGCGACTGCGCCAGTCGACCCAGCTCCTCAATCGAGCTGTTGGTCTGCTGGGTACCGCGCGAGGTCTCCTCGGTCACGGCAAGGATGTCCTGCATGCCGCGCGTCACTTCGGACACCGAGGCGGCCTGTGACTGCGCCTGGGTGGAGATGCCCGCCACGATCTCGGCGAGCTCCTTCGAAACGCGGCCGATCTCGGCGAGCGCCTGACCGGCGGCGTCGGAGAGACGCGTTCCCTCGACCACCCCCTGCGTCGTGCGCTCCATGGCGCTGACCGCGTCCTGGGTGTCGGCCTGAATGGTCCGGACCAGCGCTTCGATCTGTTTGGTGGCCTCGGCGGAGCGTTCGGCGAGGCGCTGGACCTCTTCCGCAACCACCGTGAAGCCGCGGCCCGCTTCCCCGGCCGAGGCGGCCTGGATGGCCGCGTTCAGAGCAAGGACGTTCGTCTGCTCGGTGATGTCCGAGATCAGCTCCACGATCTCACCGATCTCCTGCGAGCTTTCGCCGAGGCGCTTGATGCGCTTCGCGCTGTCCTGGATCTGGGCCCGGATTTCATTCATGCCGGCGATCTGGTTCTGCACCGCGACGGAGCCTTGCTCGGCCACGGCGAGCGACTGCTGCGCAACACTGGCACCCTGGGAGGCGGAGTTCGACACCTCGGCAATCGATTGCGCCATTTGCAGCACGAGCGAGCTTGCGCGCTGGATCTCGCCCGACTGCCGCTGCGACGCCTGGAAGAGACGCTGGGATACGGCTTGCGCGGACTGGGTCGCGCTCGCGACGTCGGCCGTCGTGTTGTTGATGCCGGTCACCACCTTGCGCAGCTCGTCGACCGTGAAGTTGATCGAGTCTGCGATGGCCCCCGTCACGTCTTCGGTCACGCTGGCACGCACGGTGAGGTCGCCATCAGCGAGCGTGCCCATCTCGTTGAGCAGGCGCAGAATGGCCTCCTGGTTGCGCTGGTTCTCGAGCTCGTTGGCGCTCGCGCGCTGGCGGGCTTCGTTCACGAACAGGTAACCGAGCAGGACGCCGAAGATCACCGTGAGGACGCCGAAGATCACCGCGAGGATCACCGCGAAGTTGGACGTGTTGCCGCTGCCCTCATAGGCGGCGGTGAGCTTTCGGGTTGCCGCGAGAAGGCCCTCGGACTCCTGCGCGATGACGCGGGAGGCTTGCTTGCCGGCAAGGAGGCGCGGCATCGCGCGCAGCACGTCGACCAATCGCCGCTCGGTTTCCTGGAAGCGCGTGGTGAGCTCGGCGAGCGTCCTACGCGTCTCGGCATCACGCACCGGCGCCACACGCAACGACTCGCTGCCCTGCGTCAAGCCCGCGAGGATGTCACGGAACGTCGCCGTGTCCTTGCCGAGAAGGAAGGCCACGTCGGAATCGACCTCGTTGCCGACGAGGGCGTTGGCGTTCTTGGCGATCCGCTGGGTCAGCATCACGAGGTTTCCTGCGAGCGCAGCCTCGCGCGCACCCACGCCGGCGACCTGGGTTGCCAGTTGCTCGGTGAGTTCCAGCAGGCCCTGGTTACCCTGATTCACGTTGCTCACGGCCTGCGACAGCGTGAGCAGGATGTCCTGCGCGGCACCGAGTTCGGCGACGCGGCCATCGATCACTTCCCAGCGCTTGCGCACCTCCTCGAGCGCCGCGCGCACCGCTTCGGTCTGGGGCTCGGACAGCGTCACCCCGCGGTAATTGCCGCCCTGGGCAAGTGCGGCGAGGTTGGCAGCGAACTCGTCACGGCTTTGCTTGAGCACCTCGAACGAGCCGGCGAGGCCCATCTCGGCCTGCGTCGAGCCGCGCACGAGGCGCTGCGAAAGCATCTGCATTTCGGTCGACGCCGCGACCTGCGCCGTGTTCTTGCGCGCCTCGATGGCGTAGAGGCCGAACGCAACGAGCATGAGCGCAAAACTGGTTGCCAGAAGCAAGCCGAGCACCTGGAACTGGCGTGCCGTGCTCAGATGCCCGATCAGCGGAAGACGTCGCGCCGGAGAGGCCGAAGCGGCGGCGGCCCGCATCTGGTCCATCACGGCGACCGTCGCGTTGGGGTCATAGTCCGATGGCGCCGAGTCATCGATCGTCAGCGGCGAAGACACGATGGTGGGAATGTCCGGCGCGGGCGTGGGTGCGGGCTTGCGTCCGAACAGCTTGCCGAGTTGCAGATTCATGTTTCGTTACCCCAACACATCAAATTTCAGGCGGCGATCTGGAGAAAGCCGGGTTCGACCATGAGGCGGTGGAGGTCCACTTCCGTCCATTCGGTTCCGTCTGCTGCCTTCCACCGGGCGATGGCCCAACCGTCCGCGGTTGCGGCGAGTTGCTCCATCTCTTCGAGTTGCCGAAGGCCGAGCACACGGTTCACGAGCACGGCGGTCCGTGCCTTCGACAGGTCACCCCCCAGGATGACGAGGCGCGCTTCGCTGTCGAGGCGTGTCGGCTGCCCGGTCAGCCAATGCGAGAGGTCAGTGACCGCGTAGAGCGTTCCGCGCACGTTCGTGACCCCGGAAAACCACGGCTGCGTCTTCGCCACCCGGACAAGCGTCGGCACCGGCGCCACCTCGGCCACCTCGTCGAGACTCAGCAGGAATGGCCGCCCGCCGAACGCCACGGCCAGGCGAGCACGACGCTCCGGCTGCCGCGTCGCCTGCTGCAGACGCTCGGCAAGCGCGACCTGGAAATCACGCAGACGGTTCTTGTTCTTGGCGCTCATCGCGGACGGTCCGGTCGGCGGGTCAGTTGTTGCTCAGGCGGTCGATCAGCTTGAGCAACTCCTCGGCCACGATCGGCTTGACGAGATAGTCGCGCGCCCCTTGGCGCAGCCCCCAGATCTTGTCGGTCTCCTGGCTCTTGGTCGTGCAGATGACCACCGGTATGGAGGCGGTCTCCGGATCCCGCGAGATCATCCGCGTCGCCTGGAACCCGTTCAGCCCCGGCATCACGACGTCCATGAGGATCAGATCCGGCTTGAGCACTTTCGCCTGCTCCACCGCACGTTCGCCGCTTTCGACGGAGTTCACCTCGAGCCCGGCGCCGATGAGGATCGTGGTGAGGGCATGGCGTTCGGTGGGGGAATCATCCACCACGAGTACTTTCTTGATTGGCATGGTCATGAACCCATCATCAATGCTTGTCAGTCACAAACGATTGCACGGCCGTGATCAACGATTCCTTGGTGAACGGCTTGGTCAGATACTGATCCGACCCCACCATGCGTCCCTTCGCACGATCGAAGAGTCCGTCCTTCGACGAAAGCATGACCACCGGTGTTGCGCGGAACTTCGGGTTTTTCTTGATGAGCGCGCAGGTCAGGTAGCCATCGAGGCGCGGCATCACGATGTCGACGAAGATCACGTCGGGCACGTGGTCGGCGATCTTGGCCAGCGCATCGAATCCGTCTTCGGCGAGGATCACCTGGCAACCGGCCTGCAACAGGAAGATCTCGGCACTGCGGCGGATCGTGTTGCTGTCGTCGATCACCATGACCTTCGTCCCGACGAGCGGCCCGGTTGCTTTCCCCTGGTTGGTCGCAGTCGATGAGGTCGTCACGTCGTCAGCGGCAAGCCGGATAGAAATACGTTGTCATCAAGTTTGCCACGGCTCGTGCATTTTTCGACGCGAGGATATCCGAAATGTCCTACGTCCTGTGGCGGACTGTGGCATGGCGTGTGATCACCGCCCGAGAAACAGGCGATAGGCGGGGTTGGCGGTCTCCTCGACCGAGGAATAACCCTGCCGCGCCAGCCCATCGAGAAACGGGGCAAGGAAGCGCTCGTCGCCCTTCGGGATCTGCAGACCGACCAGCACCCGTCCCACATCTGAGCCGTGGTTGCGGTAGTGGAAGAGCGAGATGTTCCAATCGCTCCTGAGTGCCGCAAGAAAGCGTGCAAGCGCGCCGGGGCGCTCCGGAAAGTCGAACCGGAAGATCCGCTCGCCCGCCACGCCGACCGCATGCCCGCCCACCAGGTGGCGGGTGTGCAGCTTGGCGAGTTCATTGTCGGTCAGGTCCAGCGCCTTCATGCCGCCCGCGCGGAAGTCACGGATGACCTTGCGGATCTCGCCGCGGTCGGAGACCTCGACGCCGACGAAGACATGGGCGTCCCCCGGTCCAGCGTAGCGGTAGTTGAACTCGGTGACCGACCGCGGGCCAAGCAGTTCGCAGAAGCGCCGGAAGCTCCCGGGCCGCTCGGGCAGGGTGACCGCGAGCACCGCCTCGCGGTGTTCGCCCACCATCGCCCGTTCGGCAACGAAACGCAGGCGATCGAAGTTCATGTTCGAGCCGCAGGCCACCGCGACATAGGTCCGCCCTTGGGCACGATGCCGCTCGGCGTACTTCTTGAGGCCCGCCACGGACACCGCGCCCGCCGGCTCGAGCAGCGATCGGCAATCGGCGTACACATCCTTGATGGCTGCGCAGATCTCATCGGTCGTCACGAGGATCGTGTCGTCCACGACCTGCTGGCACAGGCGGAAGGTCTCTTCGCCCACTTGGCGCACGGCTACGCCGTCGGCGAACAGGCCGACGGAATCGAGCATCACCCGGCGCCCCGCTTCGAGCGAGCGAGTCATCGCGGCTGAATCCGCCGGCTGCACAGCGATCACCTTCACCTCGGGGCGGACCGCCTTCACGTAACTGCCGATGCCAGCGATGAGTCCGCCGCCGCCGACCGCGACAAAGATGGCATCGAGCGGCCCCTGCCACTGGCGGAGGATCTCCATGCCAATCGTGCCCTGACCCGCGATCACGTCCGGGTCGTCGTACGGGTGGATGAAGGCCATGCGTCGGCGCCGCGCCAGGCCGACCGCGTGCTCGTAGGCATCGCTGTAGGACTCACCATGCAGCACCACCGTCGCGCCTCGCGCCCGCACTGCATCAACCTTGATGCTCGGCGTCGTCTGCGGCATGACGATGGTGGCGCGTGTGCCCAGACGCTGGGCGGAGAGCGCAACCCCCTGCGCATGATTGCCGCTGCTTGCCGCAACCACGCCGCGCTTCAACTGGGCGGGCGGCAGGTGCGCCATCTTGTTGTAGGCGCCGCGCAGCTTGAAGGAGAAGACGGGCTGTTCATCCTCGCGCTTGATCAGCACGCGCCCGTGAACGCGAGCCGAGAGCAGCGGCGCAGCGGTGAGGGAGGTCTCGATCGCGACGTCGTAGACTCGCGCATTCAGGATTCGGGTCAGGTAGTCCACGGTCTGCTCGTCGGGCACTGCGGCGCATTCAAGCGTGTCGTCGCGCCACGATCCGTTGCCAGTTTTCCCTGAAATGTATAGGTCACGACCATGAACAGCCCGTCCCCTTCGCCCGCTGCTTCGCCCGCCACCTCACCGGAGGAAATCCAGCGCCGCAAGCTCGCCGCCGCCCGTGAGGCGCTGGCCTACGTACAGCCTGGGCAGCTGCTCGGGGTCGGCAGCGGGAGCACCGTCAATATCTTCATCAGCCTGCTCGCTGAGCGCGCGAGCGACATTCCGGCCGTGGTTGCCGCATCGAAGGCATCGGAGGCAGCGCTCACCGCCGCCGGGCTTCGCGTGCGCGGGATGGACGATGTCTCGCAGCTGGGCATCTACGTCGACGGCGCCGACGAGATCGATCCGCGCCTTCGGATGATCAAGGGCGGTGGGGCCGCGCTCACCCGCGAGAAAATCATCGCGCAGGCGGCGGAGCGCTTCATCTGCATCGTGGACGCATCGAAGGAAGTCGATCGACTCGGGCGCTTTCCCCTGCCGATCGAGATCGTGCCGCCGGCTCGCGCGCTCGTTGCTGCGACGGTCGAGCGCATGGGCGGGGTCGTCCGCGAACG
Organism: uncultured Alcaligenaceae bacterium; assembly: GCA_964609555.1. GTDB lineage: Bacteria > Pseudomonadota > Gammaproteobacteria > Burkholderiales > Casimicrobiaceae > Casimicrobium. Next base: position 19,203 of record CAZSTF010000016.1, read on the forward strand.
CGCTGGTGTGGTCACCGACAACGGCAACCTGATCCTCGATGTGACCGGGCTCGACTTCGGCGATCCCGAAGCCCTCGAGCGCAACTTGAATCAGATCCCCGGAGTCGTGTGCAACGGCGTCTTCGCGCTCCGGCCGGCGGACGTCTGCATCACAGCCGGCGAGCGCGTCACGATCCGCAGCCGCTGAGGTCTCGGTCAGCGCGCTCGCTCGACGGTCACGCGCTCCAGACGCTCTGCCCCGTCTTGCCAGCGCTGAGTCGGGCAAGGTAGCCGAGGTGACGCTCGAGCGACTCGGCATCAACCTCGATGCGGACGATCGGCACTCGACCCGCCGCGCCACGATCCGCGTC
>CAZSTF010000016.1:19652-35141 GCA_964609555.1 uncultured Alcaligenaceae bacterium
CTCGGCATCGAGAAAGCCGATGTCGAAGGCGGCGTTGTGGATGTGGAGCCGGGCTCCGGAAATGAACTCGACCAGTTCCGGCGCAATGTCCGCGAACTTCGGCTTGTCGGAGAGGAACTCTCGCGTGAGCCCGTGCACCTTGAGCGCGCCTTCATCGCTGTCCCGCTCAGGGTTGATGTAGCGATGGAAGTGGCGGCCTGTGAGCGTGCGGTCGCGGGCTTCGACCGCGGCCACTTCGATCAACCGGTGGCCCAGCTTCGGGTCGAGACCGGTCGTCTCGGTATCGAGAAAGAGAATGCGATCAGGACTTGCCATGCCGCTTCAGGGCTTCCTGGATTTCGGTGATCGCGCGTTCGATTTCAGTGTCGGAGAGTTCGCGCTGGCCGGTGTCCGGATCCGCGAGCGTGATCGTGCGATCCATCTGGGTCGAGAACTCGCCGAGCGCAAGGGTTTCCGTGCGCGTCGTCGTGCCGTCCTGCCACGCATGCGATTCGCCCGCCCAGGCGACACCGATCACGCTCAGGTTGTCGCAATCGATGCCAGCGCGGCGCTCGGACTCGGCGAGGAGTTCCGGCGCAACCGTGCCAATGGGCCCGGAGCTCAGCCGATGCACGATCTCTGCGTCATCGAAGGAGCTCCACAGACCATCGGTGCACATGAGCAGGAGATCGCCCCCGTTGAGCGGCACTCGCGGCGAAAAATCGACCGTCGGCTCGACCCCTCCCCCGAGGCAGCTGAAGACCTTGTGCCGGTCGGGATGGGTCGCCGCCTCGGCCGGGGTGATCATGTGATTGTCGAGCAGGTACTGCACCTTGGAGTGATCGCGCGTGCGCGCGAGCAGCTTGCCCTTGCGCACGTGATAGAGGCGCGAGTCGCCTGCGTGTGCCCAGAAGGCGGCTTCGTCCTGCACGATGCAGGCCACGCAGGTGGTGCGCGGCGTGTCGGCCAGGCGAAAGCGCTGCGCATACTCCGACAGAGCCGCATGCGCCGCCTGGAGGCTCTTCTGCAGAAACACCACGGGTGAGGCGATGACCGGCTTCGCCTCGTTCTGGAATCGCTCGAGAAAGAGTCGCACGGTGATGTGTGCCGCGATCTCACCGCCGATGTGGCCGCCCATGCCGTCACAGACCACGAGCAGCATCGAGTCGCTCGTGTAGACGTAGCCCACGCGGTCCTGATTGACCTTGCGCGCGCCGCGGCGTGTGTCCTGGTAGATCGAGAATTCCATCGTGCGGGTCGGTGAGCCTCAGCCGCGTTGCCCGAATGTGTCAGTGTGACAGCGATTCATCGCTTCACCAAATCGGCAAGTCGCTCGCTGATCCGCGAGATCAGGGGCTTGGGCGGGGGTTCCGCCTTCTGCATGAGCAGCTTCTGAACCTGCAGCACGGACTGCGGCCGCGCCATGATGTCGAGCTTGAGACATTCGTCGACGAGCGACAGCAGGTCGTCGGAATACTTGCCCATCCAAAGCTTGCGGGCCGGAACGTAGTGATCCTCACGCATCCGGCTGTCGGCCGACTGCGGCGCAAAGGCGGCAAAGCAGGCGAAGAGCGAGGCCCCGATACCGTAGACGTCCGTCCACGGGCCGAGCTGGTCGGATTCGGAGTCCCGGTACTGTTCGGGCGCGGCAAAGCCCGGCGTGTACATAGGGGTGATCTTCTTGCCGCGCGTGGCCAGCACCTGACGCGCGGCACCGAAGTCAAGCAGGACGGGCGAGCCATCGGTGCGGATGTAGATGTTCGCCGGCTTGATGTCCAGGTGGAGTAGCCGCCGCGTGTGCACTTCGCGAAGACCGTTGAGCAGCCGCGAGAACACATGCCGGATCAGGCTTTCGGGCAGCATGCCCTGGTTGCCCTGGATGTACTGCTGGAGCGTGCGGCCGCGCTCGTAGCGCATCACCATGTAGACCGTCTCGTTGGCGCGAAAGAAGTTCATCACGCGCACGACGTTCGGATGATTGATGGTGGCGAGCGCCTTGCCTTCCTCGAAGAAGCACTTCATCCCGAAACGGAACGAGTCGAGGTTTTCGATCGAACTCGCATGGACGCGCGAGCCCTCGGTTCGAAGCACGAGCCCGCTCGGCAGGTACTCCTTGATCGCCACGACCTGCCCGTTGTCGTCCACTGCGCGGTAGACGATCGAGAAGCCTCCGCGGCTGATCGCCCGATCGATGCGGTAGTTCTGCAGCTTGTAGCCTTGCGGCAACGCGCGGTTGGAAACGGCAGACATCGTGGGTGGCTCGGGCGCGGCGATGCGCTCGGCGTGCTGAGGCGCGATCGAAAACGGAGGTCGAACGAATATAGCCGCTCGAGTCTCGTTCGCCTGCCCGTGCGCCCCGTGAGTGCGCAAAATAGAAAGGGCTCCCGAAGGGAGCCCTGACCGGGAGTTCGGTGGACGACGTTACTTCTTGTCGTCCTTGACTTCCTTGAACTCGGCGTCGACGACCTTTGCGTCGTCGCCCGGCTTGCCGCCGGCCCCTGCAGCGCCGGCCGCGCCGCCCGCCTGTGCGGACTGCGCAGCCTGAGCCGCTTGCGCGTCGGCATACATCTTCTCGCCGAGTTTCTGCGCCGCGCCAGCCAGTGCTTCGGACTTGGCCTCGAGGCTAGCCCGCGAGGCACCCTCGTCCTTGAGCAACTCCTCGGCATCCTTCAGGGCCGCCTCGATCTTGGCCTTCTCGCCCGCGTCGACCTTGTCGCCGTACTCGCCCAACGAGCGCTTGACGCTGTGCACGAGCGCGTCGAGGCTGTTGCGCGCCTGCACCACCTCCAGCCGTTCGCGGTCGGCGGCCTCGTTGGCCTTTGCATCATTGACCATCCGGTTGATCTCCTCTTCGGAGAGACCGCTGTTGGCCTTGATGGTGATCTTGTTCTCCTTGCCCGTGCCCTTGTCCTTGGCAGAAACATGAAGAATGCCATTGGCATCGATATCGAACTGCACTTCGATCTGCGGCACACCGCGCGGGGCCGGTGGAATGCCCTCCAGATTGAACTGGCCGAGGCTCTTGTTGCCGGCTGCGACATCACGCTCACCCTGCAGCACGTGGATCGTCACCGCACTCTGGTTGTCATCCGCCGTCGAGAAGACCTGGGACGCCTTGGTCGGAATCGTCGTGTTCTTCTTGATCAGCTTGGTCATGACCCCACCCAGGGTCTCGATGCCGAGCGACAGCGGCGTCACGTCAAGCAGGAGCACGTCCTTGCGGTCCCCCGCGAGCACGGCCCCCTGGATGGCCGCGCCGAGGGCGACGGCCTCATCCGGGTTCACGTCCTTGCGCGGCTCCTTGCCGAAGAAGTTCTTCACCGCTTCGATGACCTTGGGCATGCGCGTCTGGCCGCCGACCAGGATCACATCCTGGATGTCGCCGACCGACAGACCTGCATCCTTGAGCGCCACGCGGCAAGGTTCAATGGTGCGCTCGATCAGGTCCTCGACCAAGGACTCGAGCTTCGCCCGCGTGATCTTCATCGTCAGGTGCTTCGGCCCGGTCGCATCCATCGCGATGTAGGGCTCGTTGATCTCGGTCTGCTGGCTCGAGGACAGCTCGATCTTCGAGCGCTCGGCCGCCGCCTTGACGCGCTGGAGCGCGATCGGGTCCTTCGTGAGATCGATGCCCGACGTCTTCTTGAATTCGTCGCAGATGTAATCGATGAGGCGCTGGTCGAAATCCTCGCCACCCAGGAAGGTGTCACCGTTGGTTGCGAGCACCTCGAACTGCTTCTCACCGTCGACGTCGGCGATTTCGATGATCGAGACGTCGAAGGTGCCGCCGCCCAGGTCGTAGACCGCGATCTTGGCGTCCTTCTTGATCTTGTCGAGACCGAACGCGAGCGCGGCCGCAGTCGGTTCGTTGATGATGCGCTTGACTTCGAGACCTGCGATCCGGCCGGCATCCTTCGTGGCCTGGCGCTGGCTGTCGTTGAAGTAGGCGGGCACCGTGATCACCGCCTCGGTGACCTCGTGGCCGAGATAGTCCTCGGCGGTCTTCTTCATCTTGCGCAGCACCTCGGCCGACACCGCGGGCGGCGCGATCTTCTTCCCGCGCACTTCGACCCAGGCGTCACCGTTGTCGGCCGCGACGATCTTGTAGGGCATCAGGTTGATGTCCTTCTGGACTTCCTTTTCCTGGAAGCGGCGGCCGATGAGACGCTTGACGGCGTAGAGCGTGTTGGTCGGATTGGTGACCGCCTGCCGCTTCGCCGGCGCGCCGACGACGATCTCGCCGTCCTCCATGTAAGCGACGATCGAAGGGGTCGTACGGGCGCCCTCGCTGTTCTCGATGACCTTGGGTTGACCGCCTTCGACGATGGCCACGCAGCTGTTGGTCGTGCCCAGGTCGATGCCGATGATTTTGGACATGGTGTGTTCCTCTCGTGTGTCTTCTCTGACCGGGCAGAGCGCCGGTTGATCTTGTCAGGTCAGTTGGCGCCGGTTGCGCCGGCTTCAAGCGTCCCGTCACCGGCGGGTGCGGCCGTTTCGGCGCGTGCTGCCGTTTCGGCGCGTGCTGCCGTTTCGGCGCGTGCTGCCGTCTCGGCGCGTTGCTTCGCCACGGCAACCATCGCCGGCCGCAGACAGCGCTCGCCGATCATGTAACCCTTCTGGAAGGTCGAAAGCACCGTGCCGGCGGGCTGATCGGATTCGATCTGCGTCATCGCCTGATGAAGGTTCGGATCAAACCGCGCACCATCGGCCGCGATCTCCGCGATCTTGTAGCGCTCGAAGGCCGCGGCCAGATTGCGCAAGGTCATTTCGGCGCCCATCTTCACCTGCTCGAGTGTTCCCCGATCGTCGCGTACGACATGCTCGAGCGTGTCCTTGACGCCCAGCAGGGCAAAGGCGAAATCCCGGATGGCGTAGTCACGCGCATTGGCCAGCTCGGTCGCATGTCGGCGCTGGACGTTCTGCAGCTCGGCGAGCGTCCTGAGCAGTTGATCCTTGGTTGCGGCCACTTCGGCACGGAGCGTCTCTTCGGCCGGTGTCTGCATCGACCCCGGCGTTGCCCCGCTTGCGACGCCGTGCGGCTCGTCGCCCGCCGGGGCGGGGGTCGCAGGCGCGCTAGCGTGTACGCGTTCTTGTGCGCGTGCTTGTGTGTTTGGGGCGGCCGCGGGGCCCGCCGTTGGGGTGGACCCGTCGGTTTCAGGCTGAACAGTCATTTGGCTTGGAAAAAGGGAATGGCTCGCTGGGAAGTAGGGGGCGCTCGGCCCGGATTCAAGTCGCGCGTGGCCGGGCGCAGGAGGGCAGGGACTGTGTGCGGACCACGGGGACGTCGGCGCAGGTTATACTAACGGGCTTTTCTCACCCATCTTCCTTCAGCCCATGGTTGTCATTCGACTCGCCCGCGGCGGTGCCAAGGGCGCCCCGTTCTACAACATCGTGGTGGCGGATTCCCGCAACCGCCGTGACGGTCGCTTCATCGAGCGGCTCGGTTACTACAACCCCGTCGGCAAGGACGGAGCGGAGAACGTGCGCATCGCGCAGGACCGGCTCTCGCACTGGGTCGGCAAGGGCGCCCAGATGTCCGACACGGTCGCCCGTCTCGCCAAGAAACTGGCCAAGGCGGCTCCCGCAGCAGCCTGATGCGAGGGCGTCCTTGGCCGACGCTCCCTCGCCTGCGCTGCGCTCCGATTCGCAGCCCCGCCCCACTTCAGCGCGATTCATCGCGCTCGGTCGCCTCGGGCGGCCCCATGGCCTGCGCGGAGACATTCGACTCTTCGCGTATTCCGATGGCGCAACCCTCCTCGATGCGCCCCGACTCATCGTTGGCCGCGACTGGTTGGATGTCGAGCGCGTCCGCAGCACCCCCGAGTGCCTGATCGTCAAGTTCAGGGGCGTCGATTCGCCCGAGGCGGCCGTCGCCCTTCGCCATGTCGAGGTGGGCCTCCCGCGCGAAGACCTGCCCGCGCTTGGGCCCGGCGAGTTCTACTGGGTTGATCTGATCGGGTTGTCCTGCCGAAGCGAGACGCGGGATTTCGGACAGGTCGTCGAAGTGTTCGAGGCGGGTGCGCACCCGATCCTTCGCGCTCGCGACGCTGCCGGCCGGGAGGAACTGATTCCGTGGGTCGACGCCGTGGTCCTGGCCATTGAGCCCGAGCAGGGCCGAATCCTCGTCGATTGGGCGGGCATCGAGTGACTGTGATGAGCGCCGTCGACGCACCCACCTACGCGGTCGTCGCCGTGTTTCCCGAGGCGGTCGAAGCCGCCCTTGCGATCGGCGTCGCCGGTCGTGCGCGTGAGCGTGGGTGCTGGCACTGGCACGGGGAGTCCCTGCTCGAGGCAGCGCGCCGCCTCGGCCAGCGCGTCGATACCCGGCCGCGCGGGGGTGGCCCCGGCATGCTGCTCCGGCCCGACGTGCTCGACGCCGCGCTCGCCGCTGCGGACGCGACCCATCGGCACCCGTGCCGCCGCGTGATCCTGACTCCGGATGGCCTTCCGCTGTCGCAACCGCTGGTTGAAGCCTTGGCGCGAGAGCGTGCGCTCACTCTCGTCGCAGGCCGCTATGAAGGGTTTGATGACCGCTGGCTTGCGAGAACTGAAGCGCTCCAGGTGTCACTCGGCGACTACGTGCTATCGGGCGGCGAGCCGGCGGCTGCCGTGCTTCTGGATGCGGTGATCCGACTCCTGCCCGGGGTGCTGGGGGATGCCGAATCGGCTGAGCTCGATTCCTTTTCCACCGGCCTGCTCGATTACCCCAATCTCGGGGTGGATGGCTCGGTCGACGCGCCGTCGCGTGACCCGCTGCTCGGATCGGGTGATCATGGTCGTCTCGCCGCATGGCGGCGCGAGCAAGCGCTCCTGCGCACGATCGAGCGGCGCCCGGACGTGCTCGCCGCCGCCCGGTTGAGTCCATCCGATCGGGCCAGCCTGCGCAGCGCCCTGCGGAAACTGTCTTCAACGCGCTAGAATAGAGCGCTTTTCCACACGCGCTGACGTGGATCGAACGCTCGACCGGCCCCTCGCTTCGTGCCTGGGCATTTCGTCGAGCAACAGGCGCAGACGAAGGCCGTCCCGGGCCTTGGAACACGCCTGTTGACACGCCCGCTCCCCTGGAGTGGTACGGGTCACCCTCCACCTCTCTCGCCCACGCACTCCAACAGGACCTCACATGAACAAGATCATTGCTCAGCTCGAGCAGGAAGAGATCGCCCGCCTCGGCAAGACCATCCCCGATTTCGCGCCCGGTGACACGGTCATCGTGAACGTGAACGTCGTCGAAGGGGACAAGAAGCGCGTCCAAGCCTACGAGGGCGTCGTGATCGCCAAGCGCAACCGCGGCCTCAACAGCTCCTTCATCGTGCGCAAGATCTCGAGTGGCGAAGGCGTCGAGCGCACCTTCCAGACCTATTCGCCGTCGATCGCATCCATCACGGTCAAGCGCAAGGGCGATGTCCGCCGCGCGAAGCTCTACTACCTGCGCGAGCGCTCCGGCAAGTCGGCCCGCATCAAGGAAAAGCTGAACGTCACGGCCGACTGAGGTCGATCGCGACCGGCGTGCTGCGCGAATCCGTCTTGCGCAGCGGCGCCGCGTGCGCAACACGCCCTGTGTTGCCCATGGCACAGGCGCGCAAGCCCACGGGTGATCTCGCGCTCGCATCGCTCCGGGCTCTCGCGTACATTCCTCGTTCATGCGCACCAGCCTGTATGACGCCATCGGCGTCAGCAACAGCAGTTCAACGAGCGAGATCCGCGCCGCCCTGCGCGCGCTTGTCCGGCGTTTCTGGGCGGTGCCACGCGATCCCTCGGGTGACTCGGAAGAGGCGCTTCGCTTCGTTTCGCTCGCCGCCGGCATCCTGACGGACGACAAGCGTCGCGACAACTATGACGTGTCGCTGTCGCCAGGGGTCGGGGCCGGGCCATGGCGCGTGCCGTCTGCCTCGGCGCGCCAGTCCGCAGTCGACAATCCAACCGATCTTCCAAGCGCCGCCGCCATCGACGTCGGCGTCTCGCAACTTTCGGTGGACGTGGCGCGTGACGTCACGCTGCCCAGCGTCGAAGCCTTCGCCGAAAACTTCCCCGGCGAGACGAGCCGTCCGATCGTCGGGATCACGGCCGCTGCAATGGTGGCCCTGGTGCTCGTCGCCATCGCCGCGCTCGCTCTGGCACGCGAATGGGGTGGTGGCCCCGTGGTCGGCCTCGGTCTGGGCGTGGCAGCCATCGCGCTCGCCGCGCTGATCGGGGCGACCACGGCCCAACGCGCGCGCCAGAGCGACGGGGCCCAGAGTCTGTCGCATCTTGCCGTCATCAAATGGCGTCGTGACGGCTCGGTCTTCGTCGGCGTACCGCCCCCACAGCAGGACACCGCATGGCTGTTCCGCCTGCGAATGGCGGAACTCACGCGGAGCACCAACGGCTACCTGGTCCAGCCCGTACCGTGGCGACGGCTTCTTGCCCGCGCCTTTGATCTGGCATTGAGCGTCTGGATCGTGGCCCTGCTCGCCAACCTGCTGTCCTGGCTCCTCCCCGGTGCCTCCGGTCTCGCCATCGCGACCTGGTCACTCTCTCCGATCCTGCTCCCCACGCTCGCGGTCTTGCTGCTGCTCGGGGTGGAGCCGGCACTCATGGCCCGATATGGATGGACGCCTGGCAAGTGGCTCCTCGGCCTCTACGCCGTCTCCGGCGTGACGCATGTCGGCGCACGCCCTCGGCACGAGGTTCGCACGGCCGCCCGTCGCCGCGCGTGGCAAGCGGCGTGGCATGGGCTGGCCATGGGCTTCCTGCCGGCCACACTGCTGCTGCTCAAGCGGCACTGGCATGCCCTTCGCGATAACGAGCCGCGCTGGGATGCCGCCTCCGACACCGTGATCCTCGCCCGACCCGTCGCCTGGCTACCCGCCACATCGGCCGCGCTCACCGTCTTGGCGGCATTCCTGCTGGCCACGACGTTCTGGACACGCAGTGTCACGGCGGGCTGGAACGACCTCAGCACGTGGCTTGCAGCTCTGCGACCACCGGCATCGATCAGCGCACCGCCCGCCCAACCCGCGCAACCTGTCGAAGCTGCCGCGGACGGTGCACGAACCGGCGCCGCCGCGCCGAGCCTCGAGAGCGTGCCTCCACCCTCCCAGGGCAAGGCGCCTGCTCCAAAGGCGCCGCCCCCCAACGGCAAGCCCGTCGACAACACCGAGGCCAGGATCGCCCAGCAGGCCGCGGGCGCGCAAGGCCGACGCGTGCGCATCGAGCGTGCCGAGGCTGCCGTCGCTGCCGTGCGGCGCGGGCAAGGCAGCTATGGCCCGCTGCAAGCCCTCTGCCAACGCTGGACCGAAGACCAACCCGGAAGCGCCGAAGCGTGGCGATGCTACGGCCTGGCGCAGTACGAGAACGGGGCTGGGACGGCCGCGCTGCCCGCGCTCAGGACAGCGCTGAGACTCGAACCGAAGGATCCCGAGGCGGAACGCGCGATCCTGATGATCCTGCGGCCGCAGTGATTTGGTGCGCGCGATGGCATCGCGCACTCCAATGATCAGGATGTTGTGTCTCTCGCAGCGTTACTTGCGCTGGAGCACGTAGGTGTAGGTAGAGCCAGACTGCGTCGATTCGAGCAGCAGGTTGCCGGTCTGTCGCGCGAAGGCCTCGAAGTCCCGGACCGACGCCGGATCCGTGGCGAGCACACGAAGCCGTTCACCCGACTTCATGTCGTTCAGCGCCTTCTTCGTCCGCAGAATGGGCAGCGGACAGTTCAACCCGCGTGCATCAACCTCGCGTTCGACTTCAGTACTCATGCTCGGATTCCGTTGAGGTCCCTGCTGCGGCGGCGCACATGCGCGCAATTCCATCCGCCGAAGCGTTCGCGATTGTATCGACGCCGGTTTCCGTGAACAGGCTGCCCAACGATGGCCACAACCTCAATCGAGGAACTCGAACAGTTTGACCACGCGCCGGACACCGGCCGTCGAAGCGGCCACTTCGGCCGCCGCATCGCCTTCGGCGCGGGTCACCAGTCCCATGAGATACACCGTGCCCGACTCGGTCACCACCTTCACGTGGTTGGCCTGAAAGCGCCGATCGGGAACAAAGCGCGACTTGACGAGCGCCGTGAGTCGTGTGTCGTTGGAGATGGACAGGAGTGTGGCCTGAGGGCCGACCACCATCTCGTTGTGAATGCGGACCGCATTGGGCGCAACGGCCCGCACCTCGGCCTCGACGCCGCTCCGAACCGCCTCGGTGGCCGCTTCGCCACTGATCAAGATGTGCTTGTTGAAGCTCGTGATGTTGACATGGACCTGGTCGGCGTAGCGATTCTTGACCCGGAGCACGGCCCGGGTCTCGATCGTCTGGTCGTCGAGGATGGTGCCGGGTGTGCGCCGATCCTCGGCCACGGCCACGGCCGTGACGGCCCCGCCGACGACGAGCGCGGCGCAGCCACTCAAGAGCATGCTCGCGGCAGCGAGCACCGCCATCGCCGCGAGACGCGTTGCCAACCCACCTGCTCGATCGCTCATGCGCTCTCTTCCTTTCCCGATTCGTGCCACGGCTTGGATTATCGACCCGACCTGCCCGTCCGAAGCCCAAGCGGCTGCGCTTTCGACCTGCGGTTGACTCGTGCGGTGCCGCGTCAGTTCGACGAAACGTCAAACGCCGCGCGCAGCCATTCGAGGGCACCCTCGGCGTCGGCAAGGATCACATCGAAGCGGCAAGGCGGCGACCCGGGATAGCCGGAGAGCCAGAGTTGCGCGGCGGTCGCCAGACGCCGCTGCTTGTCACGAGTGATGCTCGAGCACGCTCCGCCGAATCGGTTGTCCGCGCGCAGGCGAACCTCGATGAAAACGATCGTCTGTCCTTCGCGGGCAATCAGATCGATCTCGCCGAATCGACAGGACCAATTGCGTTCCAGAATGTCCAGGCCGGACGCGCTGACGAGCGCTGCCGCGCGCGCCTCCGCTCGATCTCCCGTGGCGCGCGCTCGAGCGACCATGTTCTCCGGTCTCGGCCGCGACCCGACCACTCAGGGGCCAAGGCGAACGAGCCGCCGTTCGCGGAATTCGCCCACTGCGGGTGTGCGTCGGTACTGCCGGTCGCGGAGCTCCAGTCGACCGATCGCGCCCTCCAGCCGATCGGGCGCATCCGTGCCGCTAGCGGCCAGCACGAGCCGCGCGGCGTCCACGCCGAGCGCATGCAGGCGAAGCAACGTGGGCGAGGCGATGTCTGCGGGCGTGTAGCGCTCCCATTGCGCGCTCTCGCTGTCGACGACGAACGGCGCATCGGCAATCCGTACCCCGGTCCAGTCGACGACGCGCTCGAGCTCGACCTCATAACTGGCGGTCGTGACGTAGACCGCCAATCCGCGCAAGAACGGCCGCAGTTCGGACAATGTGCGTGCGCTGCCGGCAAAGATCACACAGTCGACACCTTCGGCGCGCCACTCGGCTGCACTGCGCTGCCACTGCGCCCGCGGAGGAACCGCGACCGAGCGAAGCCGCTGCGCGCTGGCGTCGCGCCACCAAGCGGCGACCGCCACGGCCACGCGCGTGGCAATGGGCCCACTGCCCTCAAGCAGCAGCGTGCCGCGGCAGCCATCCGTGATGGCGCGCTGGGCGATGGTCTCGGCCTCGCTCTCGAGATCGGGCGACAAGGTGAGAAAGGGCTTGGGCGGTGGCGCGCCGAGCGGCGAGAGGAGCAAGGTCGGGCGCGAACGTGCCGGCGGTGCAGCCATGAGCGTGGCTACGTCGGAGCGCCCAAGCGGTCCGATGATCCAGCGGACGTCGCTTTCCGCGCACTTGGTGTACGCAGTCGCCACGCCCAAGCCGCCGCCGTAGGAACAGTCGACCCACTCGACCGGGACGTCCGCGACGCGCAGGGCCTGCTGGATCCCTTGTCGAACCGCCTGGGCCGCACGACCGAGCAGCGCGTCCTCAACAGGCAGCAGGACACCGATACGCATCCCCGCAGAAGACGCTCCCGCCGCGGCGGGGGGCGTCACATCGCTCCGGACCGACGACGGCGCGGACGGGGCGGCTCCGGACACGGCGGAGGCGGTCGTCTGTGCGAAGGCACTGGGGATGCAACCGAGCGCGACGGAAAGCGCAATCGCTCGACAGCCGCTCAATCTCGCACGCAGCCCCTGGCGCGCCCACCAATGCAGCCGTGCCGGCCGCGCTGCGCGATGCTTCGTACACTGACTCACCATGGCCGCTGATTCCGCCCCGCTGACGCGCTCGACCCTCACGAGGGACGGGCAGACGCCATCCCCACTTCCTGCCGGATTGTATGTAGCGGCCACCCCCCTCGGAAATCTCGGCGACATGACGCTGCGCGGGCTCGATACCTTGCGCCGCGTCTCGGCGATTGCCTGTGAAGATACCCGTGTGACCGCGGATCTCCTGCGTCTTCTGGGGCTGACGGTTCCGGTGCTGATTTCGGTGCGTGAGCACAACGAGCAACGCGCAGCCGAAGGGGTGGTCGCACGCATCGCCGATGGCGAGGCTGTCGCCTACGTCAGCGATGCGGGCACCCCGGGCGTGAGCGACCCCGGCTCTCGGCTGGTGGCCGCCGTGCGCGCAGCTGGCCACCCGGTGGTTCCGGTGCCCGGGCCATCGGCCGTCACGGCAGCGCTCTCGGCCGCGGGCCTCGCGGACACCGCGTTCACCTTCACCGGATTCATCCCGCGGGATCGCGCGGGTCGCCAGGCCTTCCTCGAGACGCTGGCCAAGCGTCAGGAGACGACGATCTTCTTCGAGTCGCCGCACCGCATCGAGGCCACCCTCAGGGCCCTGGCGCAGGCGCTCGGCGCCATCGAACCTGCGCGCCGCGTTGTGATCTGCCGTGAATTGACCAAGCGCCACGAAGAGATCGTGAGTCTTGCCATCGACGGGCTCGTGGGGTGGGTTGAGGCGAATGCCTCGCATCTGCGGGGTGAGTTCGTGGTTCTCGTCGCCGGGACCTCGACCAAGACTCCGGAGAGCGCGCTCGATGCGACGACGTTGATGCGCGCGCTCGTGGCCGAACTGCCCCCTGCGCGTGCCGCCAAGGTTGCCGCACGTGTCACCGGGCTGCCGCGCAGTGAGCTCTACGCGCTCGCGGAGTCGCTTGCGCCCTCCGACGCCTCGGGCTGAGATGAACGGTGGGGTCGCGACGACGGATGGAGCGGATGCGACCGATACAATCGGGATCACCCTCCAACGCGGTGCTGCCGGGCGCTGACAACCATCACGACCGTCGCTCGCCACCGTTCCCGTTCCTCAGAGCATGGCCCCCTTCGTCGAACTGGCCGATGTCACCTTCGGGTACAACGCCTCGCGCACCATCCTGTCCGGCATCACGCTGGCCGTGCCGCGCGGCAAGCTCGTCGCCGTCATGGGTGGTTCCGGCTGCGGCAAGACGACGGTGCTCCGGCTGATCTGCGGCCAGCACAAGCCCAGCCGCGGGGAGGTCCGCGTTGGCGGCCGCTCCGTGGCGGCGATGAGCCGCGAGGAACTTCAGGCCCATCGGCGGCGTCTCGGCATGCTCTTCCAGTTCGGTGCGCTGTTCACCGACATGACCGTGTTCGACAACATCGCCTTCCCGATGCGGGAACACACCGCGCTGCCCGAGCCGGTGATCCACGACATGGTGCTCATGAAGCTCAATGCCGTGGGGCTGCGTGGTACGGCGGATCTCAAACCCTCGGAACTCTCCGGGGGCATGGCCCGGCGCGTGGCGCTCGCCCGTTCGATCGCGCTCGACCCGGAGCTCGTGCTTTACGACGAGCCCTTTGCGGGGCTCGATCCGATCTCGCTCTCGGTGGTCGGACAGTTGATCCGCAAGCTCAACGACGCCTTGGGCATGACCTCGATCCTCGTGACGCATGATATCCAGGAGTCACTGAAGATCGTCGACTACATCTACTTCATTTCCGAGGGCCGCGTCGTCGCCGAAGGCACGCCGGAGGCGATCCGCGCCTCCACCGACCCCTTCGTCCGCCAGTTCGTCGACGGCGAGATCGACGGACCGGTCCGGTTTCACTACCCCGCGCCGCCGCTGGCTGCACAGTTCGGCGCGCCCGTGGGCGCGAGGCACTGATGGCACTGGGCGCACTCGCGAACGTGTTCGTCCGCCTTGGTGCAGCGTCGCGCAAGGGCATCACGCGGCTGGGCTTCGCGATGCGCTTTCTCGCCGCCGTGGTCAGCCACAGCGGCACGGCACTCACGCGGCCGCGGTTGGTCGTCCGAGAGGTTTACTTCGGTGGCGTGCTTTCGCTCGTCATCGTCGGCATCAGCGGACTGTTCATCGGGATGGTGCTGGCCCTCCAGGGCTACGAGACGCTCGTGCGCTTCGGCGCGAGTGAATCGATGGGCGTGCTCGTCGCGCTCTCCCTCGTGCGGGAGCTCGGCCCCGTGGTGACCGGGCTCCTCTTCGCAAGCCGGGCCGGCTCCGCCGTCACCGCCGAGATCGGTCTGATGAAGACCACCGAGCAGTTGGCGGCCATGGAGGTGATGGCCGTCGATCCGATCGCCCGCGTGGTCGCGCCGCGATTCTGGGCGGGCGTAATCTCCATGCCGCTGCTCGCCGCGATCTTCTCGATGCTCGGCATCTACGGCGGTTTCGTGGTTGGTGTACCGCTGCTCGGCATTGACGCAGGAGCCTTCTGGAGCCAGATGCAGGCGGCCGTCGACTGGCGCTACGACGTGCTGAACGGCGTCATCAAGAGCGTGGTCTTTGCCGTGGCCGTCTCGCTCATTGCGGTGTTCGAAGGCTACGACTGCACCCCGACGGCGGAAGGCGTTTCCGCCGCCACCACACGCACGGTGGTCACGTCGGCCATCGCCATCCTTGCCCTTGATTTCGTGCTCACGGTCTTCATGTTCCGTGGGGGAGTCTGAAATGACACAACGTGCGATCGACCTCTGGGTCGGCATCTTCGTCGCGATCGGCCTCGCCGCGCTTCTCTTTCTCGCGCTCAAGGTCGGCAATCTGCTCAAGTTCAATGAAGATGCCCATGGCTACGTGATCGAAGCCCGCTTCGACAACATCGGGAACCTGAAGCCCCGTGCACCGGTCAGGAGCGCAGGTGTCGTGGTCGGTCGCGTCGAGTCGATCGCGCTCGATGGCAAGACCTTCGAGGCCGTGGCCCGGCTGCGCATCGACAACCGTTTCCAGTTCACGCGCGACACGATCGCCGCGATCTACACCTCGGGTCTGCTTGGCGAGCAGTTCGTGGGGCTCGAAGCCGGGGGCGATACGGCGATGCTCAAGGACGGCGATACATTGCGCAAGACCCAGTCAGCGATGCAACTCGAGAAGCTCGTTTCCCAGTTCCTGTTCAGCCGGGCAGCGGATGGTCCGAGTGCCCCTGGTGGCGCAGCCGCGTCGCCCACGCCGCCCTCGACGTCTTCCTCGGGAGTCAAGCCGTGATCGTTTTCTTCCGCCCTACCGTTCTTGCATCCGTGTTCGTTGCCCTCGCCCTCTCGGGCTGCGCATCGTTCCGTGCGGCCGCACCGGGCGATCCGCTGGAGCCGGTCAACCGCGGCATCTACTCCTTCAACAGCACGTTCGATCACTACCTGTTCCGTCCGATCGCCA
>CAZSTF010000017.1:0-34856 GCA_964609555.1 uncultured Alcaligenaceae bacterium
GCGCGCGTCGGTGCCGTTCTGACGTGAGTCTGTTGACAAACTGACCCGTGGTCAGTGCGCAACGAGGTGTTGCAGAGGCCTTGCTCTCGCGTTCGACCAGAAATTGGGGGGGACTGGCGAAAGGAACGCGCGTAGGACTGATTCGCTTGGCGTCACGCCAAGTCTGCGAGTCGCAATTCGTGATTCGCGGTCTTAGTGTGCCTCAGCTCTCGGGGTGATGTCAACAAAGCGGCTTACCCCGCCAGCTGCTATGCGTTTATTCCACAATTCGCGCACGGCATCGACGTTCCCTCGGATGTACCTGAACGTGGTGCGCTCACTGCGATGACCGAGGAGCCGCTGCAGGTCGCGTAGGTCCGACACACTTCGCGCCAACTCCGTCGCCGCGGTGTGTCGCAGGCGGTGTGAACTCAGCTTGATCGCAAGCTCTCGGCTGAGTGCCCGGAAAAAATTCCCCAAGTCGGTAAGCGACAGCGTGGTGCGACCGCCGCGGTATCGACGGCGGTTTCTGAACGCCACGCAGTCGAAGACCTGGTCCTTGTCCGCAAGACGCCCGCGGACCCTTAACGCCTCTTGTTTCAAGCGCAGCAGGTCTCCGCGAATTTGGTCAAACAACGGGATCTGGTACTCACAGTGATTTTTCGACGTCTCTTGCCGAAGCCGGATGGTTGATCTAGCGAAGTCGATGTCGCCCCACTGAAGCCCCACGAGTTGCGATCGACGCATGCCCGTAACGAGCAGAACACGCAAGACAGCTTGCCAGTACCAGGCCGGTTGCAGCGACTGGAGACGCTTCGCTCCCGAAGCGCTTGGATGCTCCATGTCTTCGACGTTCAGGCGCATCATGGCTTGGTCGAACGTCGCGAAGTCAATGCAGCGCGGCAGAGGCTCCGGTGCGGGAACCCGACCGACCAACTCCAGCGGGTTGCGTGCGAGATAGCCACGCTTGACCGCATGCCTGAACAAGACGTTCAGATGCTTTCGATACGTGTTGTATGTGGTCACGCGGCACTTTCGCTTGTGGATCAGTTCATCGCGCCAGCGCGCGAGCTTCTCGGCGGTGAGTTCGTGAATCTCAACGTCGGGGTTGCCTATCGTCTCGGTTACTGTAAAGGTGCCGACGACGCGCCGGTACATGTGACTTGATGCTGGGCGCAGGTAATTGAGCGTGAGGTATTCCTCGACAAGTTCTGTCAGTTTCATGCTTGGATGGTGAGTGTGGTTGCACCAGTCCCCCCACCCAAGCGTATGCCCCTACCAGTATTTTTTGAAGTACGCGACGGCAAGCCAGACGAAGAATGCGTTGAGAAGCAGTCCGGGCAGCAAAACCAAGCGTGGATCGAGCGAGAGCGGGAGCGCCAGGTAGACGCCGATCACAAGCAGGGAGACATACAGTCCCGCGATCGCGATGTTGTGACGGTCGGATGATTCCCTGGCAGCGCGGTAGCGGCGCACGTGACGGATGACCCAACCGTCGATGGCAGCCAACATGAATAAGAGGATGGCCGCTGGCATGAGGGAGAGCACGAGGCCGAGCCGGACTCCGTAAATCTGCAAGCCGAGCATGGCGGACTCGATCATCGGCCAAGACATCACGTAGAAGCGGGCAAGGATGTGGTCATCGACCTGACGGGCTTTCTCGTACTTGCTCGCGTGAGTGCGCTCCGGGTCGAATCGGGTCGGATCGAAGTACCGACGCCCGACCGCGTCTATGCCGCTGCCGACAAAGACCCACCGGTACAGGGTGTTGGCGGTGCGAATAGAGCGGTCGTACTGGTCCGTCCGCGCTTCAAAGTCAAGCCGCTCGATACGGGCGAGGTCCTCTCTCAGCACCCTCTGGAGATGCGTCGTTCCCGCGAGAAAGGCCACAGCGAGATCAATCACCAACGTCAGGAAAAAGAGGTAGATCAACCACTTGAGTGTCCCCAGAAAGCCCGGCAGACGGGCGTCACTTCGGCCAGCCAATTCCCGGGCCCTCCTCAATCAATGCTTCATCGAAGGCAGAGTCGGAGACGAAGCGTGCGCGCAATTCGCTGGCCACCGCCTGAAGGTCGCGCGGGTAATCCCCTGCCTCGTCGCGCGTCGGTAGCGGCATCCGAAGTTTGACGAGGCGGCCGCCCTCGATGAGGGCAAAAGCCTGTCCCTTCGGCAGTCTCACCAGATCAGCAGCCGAGACCATCGGCATGCTCTCGAAGGAAATCTTGTCCGCATTGCGCGAGGTGAAGCCAGCCACGAGCGTGGGGTCCGCGCCCTCGCTGACGGAACTCTCAGGCGTCACCGAGGCAATCTGCACCTCGGGCAGCTGGTTGGTCAGGATTTCCGCCGTGCTCGTGTTCTTTACGCGCAGCATGATGAGCGTGTTGAAGTTGCCGCCGATCTGCTCGGCCTTGGCTTCGCTCCCAATGCGCGCTTCGACATCCTTCCACGTCTGCGTCAGGGCCGTGACCTGGTAGCCCGCTCCGCCCGCCTTGTTCACCATCGGAATGAACTCGTCGCCGATCAGCTCGTTGAACTCATCGGCGTAGATCGAGGTTTTGCGGGGTGTGACTTTCAAGGCTTGCCCGACACCCTGCCCATGCTTGTAGATCATCCCGGCCACCGAGGTGAGATCGGCGAACATGGCCGTGCCGACCGCTCCGGCCACTTCGTGGTCGGACAGTGCGTCCAGACCCACGTAGACGATTCCGCCCGACTCGATCACGCGCATCCAGTCGAATATGGGGCGCGGATCGGAGGCGTCGGCATAACGCGGGCTCAGCAGCTCGGAGACGCGCCCGGTGGTCAGCTTTTCGAGGAGGGGATAGAGCGATGCGACCAGCTTCTCGAAGTAGGTGCGATCGTTCGAGAGGATCGTGAACAGTGCCTCGCCTACCGGGTCTCTCAGGCCACGCTCCCGGATGAAAGCGGCCAGCTCCAAGGATCGCATCGAACGCCCGGTCTTGCGCGCCAGTTCGACGAGCGCCTTGTCGCCCTTTCCTTCCACGAAGTCCTCCCGCCACCCGGGAGAATCGCGGTCGAGCCAGTTTTCGAAGTAGGACACGCACAACGAATCGATGTTGTTCGTCTGCCTGTAGATTTCCTCGTAGCTTGGTTTCTGCCCCAGGCGATCCAGCGCTCGCGCGATCACGTTCACATAGCGCCAGACGAACTCCCGGAAGGTGGCACTTTGCCCCTCGCCGGGAAGCGCTCCGGCAACGCGGGTCGCCACCTCGGTAATCTTCGAGAAATTCCCGATCGGGTTGTAGCGCGCGGACCACTCGGGGAAGCCAAGATGGAACATGTAGAACTGCTCGTGCCGACCGGCCCGCTTCGCTTCCACGTACATCCGCGTCAGCAGGTCCACGTCGCCCTTGGGGTCAAAGACGATCACGGTATCGCCCCGTCGAATGTCCTGTGTGATCAGGATCTCCGCGAGCCGTGTCTTTCCGACACGGGTCGTCCCCAGCACCAAGGTGTGCCCTACGCGCTCGCCCAAGTCCATCCAGATGTCCGTCTCGTCCGGCTCCACGCCGTGAATCGCCGGATCGCCACCGACCGGTGGCGGCGGTGGAGCGATCCGACGTGTCACGTGGGTCAACCACTTCCAGCGCCCGTGCTCGATCTGCAACTCGAATCGACGTGCCCATTGCTCCAGTCGGCTCGCTTGCGTGTACCGCAGTGCTTCGGGGCGGCGCGCCTCGTACAGTCGCTGCGTGTGACGGGCGGTCCAGGCAAAGCCCCGCCCAAGGAACAACTTCGATCGAGAGAACGGAATCTCGCCGGAGGCGAGCGCGTAAGTCGGGAGTCGTCGAAGGTTGCGCTGATACCGGACAACTGTCCGGCACTGTCTAAACCGCACGACCGCGATCGCAAGACAGCACAGAGCGATCGGCCAGGAAAGCGCGGGCCCTAGGAGTCCCCAGCGCGGCTGCGCCAGCAGCACGATGGCCACCACCAATGCGGCTGATGCTGAGACTGCTTCCACCGGTGGCCGGAGCAGACCTTCAAGCGGAGCATCATTTGACTGTTGCATTCCGAGTTCCCTTGGGGTCGATCAGTTTCTGAATCGGTGCGCGACGGAGCAGGGCGTTCGGCGGGGGGAGACGGGCGAAGAAGCGTTCCGGCTCCGTCAGGATCATGAAGTTCAGACGCGCGCGTGTGTCGCGGTCGATGACCTCGTAGGCATGGAAGAAGTCGTTCGCACCACCATCGGGACTACGCAGAAGCAGTCCAGACTTCTTGAGTGCTTTCTGCAGACGCGGCCAGCGCTCCTCGGTGTCCCGGGAGAGCGACTGCGGTCGCTCCATGGGATGTTTGATCTCGCTATGCTGCATGGCGCAGTAGACCTTGAACGCCTGAGGCGACAGCAGTCCAAGGCCCTCGGGTAGCGTGTGCAGGAATGCACGCCCCGTGTTGAGTTCGGCTTCGCCGCTGCCAAGCTGGGCCTGCAGCCATGCGATGAACTCCACGACGTCCGGGGCGAGCTGCGCATCGGCCTCTGCCTCATGTGCGTGGTAGACGAGCACGGGGCGAAGCAGTGTCGGTGCGCCCGACGGCACCGGCGGGTTCTCCTCATGCACGGCGCTTCTCTCCGCAGGCTCGTCTCGAGCCTGAGCCGTATCCACCAAGCCCAGCTCCCGATCCAGTAGATCAAGCGCAGCCAGTCCTTCTGACCCCGATGCCGGAGGGGGGGCGGTTGACGCCGCTGCCGACTGCTCCGGTGAACATGCTTGAGGGGGCTGGACAGCGGCCAGAGCAGCCTGGGCCGCAGCCAACGACTCCTTGGAGCCAGGCGACGGGGGGCGTCTGCGTTGAGGCTTATCGCTGTTCGGCTGAGGGGCAGCGGGACGGATCGCTGCCTTCTCGCCGGTCGAACTTGCCTCCTCCGAAGTTGGCGGCGACGCCTCGGTGTGTTGGATGGTCGGCGCGTCGCCCTCGCGCGGCGCAGGCTCTTCGACCGAGCGAGCAGGAGATGGGGCGGTGACCTCGTTCGCGGCCGACGCTTCCGCGGTCGTCGGCGGCAAAGCAGGCGGAGGCGATGCGTCCGCGCTCGGCTCAGCCGCGCTTTCGTTTCCTTGCACAACCTCGATGCGTCCCGAGAAGCTCGGCGGCGGCGTCCGATAGAGCAACTGCGTCTCGAAGCAAAGCGCGGTCAACGTGTGCGAGAAGGCCGATCCCTCCTTCGTGGTGCCGCCGCTCACGCGGATTCGCCAGACGCTGCGACGCATCTCGCCGCCCACCGGCCGGATCGCGCCGTACTCGAGGAAGGTGTCGTAGATGCGTGTCCGATCGCTGGGCAGCGATCGATCTGGGTGAGTGCGCTTGACATCCTCCGTGAGGAGATCGACGACGCGCGGAACGACGAGCCAGGTGAGTTCACCCTGAACGAAGCCCGCCGCCCCCGAGCTGTTGATCGGAATGACCGTGCCATCGTGCCCGCTCAACAGATGCCGGAGCCGGGCCATCAGGATTTCGATCAGCGGGACGCTGCGCGCGGTGGCAAATCGCACGCGGCTCCCGTGCAGAAGATCATGGGC
Organism: uncultured Alcaligenaceae bacterium; assembly: GCA_964609555.1. Taxonomy (GTDB): domain Bacteria; phylum Pseudomonadota; class Gammaproteobacteria; order Burkholderiales; family Casimicrobiaceae; genus Casimicrobium. The sequence goes on from CAZSTF010000017.1 coordinate 5,517, forward strand.
GACGGACTCCATGTCCGCCTGCCGGACGATCTGTGTCAGAACCGTCGCGTCCCCTGCGAGCGACCGACTGATGCAGTCCATGAGCTGCTGGTCTGATGCAATCCATTGCAGCCCCTCGCGGGGAACACACCGTTGCAGCAGTACGATGCCCATCCGGGCATGCGCCTCATAGTTGCGTTCTGATGCAGGGGGGAATACCGGTCGATACATGGCCACACCCGACTCCTGCATGGTGCCGACCAACGGTTGCCACCTGATGGGACGTCCCTTGCTGTCGCGACCTTCCACTCGGATGTCGGTCAGCGGCTTGCCGATGTCGTGAAACAGGGCGACCACGAGGACCCCGAATGTCCACGCATGCTTGCGCTCGAAGCGGGCCTCGGGTATCGCCTCGCTGGGCAGCTCCATGCCGCTCCTGATGCAAAGCGCCCGGTGCGCCACGTCAACCAGGTGCAGAGCGAGGCCGCCGGGGCCCGCGTGATGATGCGATTCCGACGCCGGGAGCAGCTGCACGAACTCAAAGACCTGCTCCAACGTAGCCCTGACCAGCGAGTCAGCATTCCGCTGCTCCAAGCCCATCGCCTGCGCGACAGCGTTGCACTTGGCGTGCAAGCGCAGACGATCGATCAACTGCGAGGCGTTGAGGACAGGAAGGTAGCCCTCCCGGCTCTCCTCAGCCAAATCGTCCCCTCTCGCAGGAGCGTTGCCCAACATGCCTAGCACCAGCCAAAGGGCTCCAAGCAGTGCGAGGGCGACGGCAATTCCAATCGCGAAGACGAACCAAGGCCACGTCATGCGATCCGGGAGGCGGAGCGATGGGCTGTTGGGCGAGCGGACTCGAACATGCCGTAGACCGCGACGAGCCACGCGGCCACCTCCTCGGCAGACGGCCACGCTTGGTCGCTGAGCCAGACGTCCAGAGACGCGAGTGCGGCAGTGTCTTCCACGAACTGCTCGAAGGGGATCTTCCGGAAGTCCCAGGCAACTGATCCCACACGAGCGCGGATCGCGAGGAAGTCGAGATGGCCGACGGTATCGAGCAGCGACTGGTCGGTACCGTCCCACGCATGGACCCACGCGAGCAGCGCGTCCTCCGGTGCGGCGACATGCCCTTCGAGATACTCATGCACTCCACTGAATCGCTCGGCAAAGAAGAGCAGGGGACTGCACCAGTCTCCACGGCCTTTGGAGAGCAAAGCAGACATGAGTGCGCCAACGAAGGCACTGTGTCGGAGACTGGTGCGAGCGAAAGAGCGGGTGGCTCGCGAAGAGGGTGGCAGGAGAGACATTGCGGCATTGCAACGCTCGCGGGGCGAGGCGGCAATGGTCGTGTAGCACGAGCCCGGGCGGCCTTATCGCTTGACGCCCGGGGTGGTTTGCGCTAGGGCGTACCGCCTTCTCGGCCTTTGACCCTTGACCTTTCGGCCACTCCCTTGCGCCGTTAAGCGTTTCGCGCCTCCTTTACCTGACCGCCGCCCATCAGGCGGTCAGGTGCCTTTCGGATAAGCCCCTTCGCGTTTCCGGCCTCTGCCCTTCCCTCCTTTTCGCGCTTTGGTTGCCCTTTCTTGATCCTGGGCGCGTTAGCACGTTCGTCGCGTGCCGTCAAGCGAAAAACCCTCGCGGCCATGTTTTGCGGTGCTCTGGTCTCGTGAAGGCCCCCCCTGGATAGTTCAGGTGTCAGTTGTGGTTGCAACGACTCGCCCCCCGCGCCTCCCCCGTCGTGGGGGGCTCTTTCTCCACCTAACGCCCGCAGCGCATGCCTGCTACCCGCTTGACGCAACAGGACATCTTCGAAATTGAGGAGCAACGCGAGCTGCGGGCAGGACGAAGGCGTGCACTCGCAAGCGGACTCGTCGGTCTCCTCTTGCTCTTCGTCGCCCTTCAAGCGAGCGCCGCCTGTCAGCCGGCCACGTCGCGCAGCGGTTCAGAAGGCGGCTTCTCAAGCCTGGGAGCGGCGTCCGCACGACTGGTTGCCTCGCGCGACGGACGCCATGCACGCCTCGTGACTCCTCATCGGTTGCTTCCGGGGGCGAAGCTGGTTGTGCAAGCCGATTTGTCGGGGGGCTGGCGCGACCTTCACGCGCCTGTAGTGGTGGACGCCCGAGGCATGTTTGAACGTCCCGCTATCAGCCTTCCCGCTGCACCGTCTGCTGGGCCCGTTGTTCCGTTGCGCGTCGTCATCCACACCGATGAGGGAGCGGAGCACGTCCTGTGCCCACGGATTGAACTCGGAGCGTGGGCGAATGATTCCGTGTTGGAGGCGTTCAGGTGACTTCTGCACGAAAGCCTAGCGTGGTTCGCGCTACTCATCTGCTCGCATCTCTTCTGCTTGTCGCGTGTCTAGCCGTGACGCAACAAGCATGGGCTGCGCTTTCCGAATCCATCGGCGCTCCAACGGCGGACGGCTTCAATGGCCACATCAGCAACATCAACGAGACCGCAGGCCCCGGCACTTTTGATGTGACCTTCTTCAATTGGACGGGTAGCGACTACGCATTCAAGAGGCAATTCTGCGGTGGTGACGCGTCCACGTACTACACCGCCGCCAGTGGGCAGATGCCAAACACGCAAGGCCAGTCGACCAACGTGGCGGGTCTCACTGTCACGCTCGTAAGTGGCGGATCTCATCGCATCTACCGGTTCAGCGGCCTGCCCTTGGGTAGTCCCCAGAACTTCTGCTTCGTTTCTGCGGACGGTTATCGATCCACGACCCTAACGTCTTACGGGAGCACGCCCACACCGACAATCACGAACATCCGCGTCGTCGACGGCCAAAACCACATTCCAGGCGGTCGGAACATCTGCGTCGACTACAGCCCCTGGGGCTATCCGTCAGGCGTCAACGCATTCGCCTGGATCGAGAACGGTGTTGTCCGCGCTACTGGCAGCAACACGAACCCCGGACCGCTTTGGACCAACTACATCTGCTGGGATCGGACTTCTGCCCTAGTGGAAGGACAGTCCTACAGCGTGCAGTTGCGATTCGACGGCGCATCGGGTTCGACGTACTCCAACACGTTGTCGATCACCGTGCCCACGACCCTCGGCGATCTTACGGGACTTACGGCCTCGAACAACGACACGTCGATTCCGGGTCAGATTCGACTCAACTGGAACGCCACGCCAGGTGCGACCTACTACAACACTTGGCTCGGTACATGGGGCCCCGTGGTCAATGCCCCGACGACGACCGCGCTTCTGTCGACCACCAGCACTGGCACGCCCCTGACCCTGTGGGTCCAACCGTGCAACGCGAGCCGCTGCGGTTCATGGGTGTCCACGACAGGGATCGCGGCAACTCATCAGCCGCCCACCTGCGGCACGATCTCCGCAGCGGCGGGGCGCGTACCGTCGACCACGGCCACCGTGCGCATGACCATCAACGGCGTCGCCCGCGCCACATCCATCACGCTCACTGCCGGGGGTCAGACCTTTGACGCGAGCGGCGGCCCGGCAACCTGGATCGTTGACGTTCCTTTGACCACCGGTGCGCTCGCATCAACCTACGGCACGATCAATGTGACGGCGGTTGCCAATGGCCCAGGTGGAGGCACGCCTTGCACCGGGACATCCTTCTTCCGGCAGTCTCCTCAGAACGCGAGCTTTCAGGGGCAATCCATCGCGGGTGAGACAAATCCTCCCACCCTGACTTTGATGGTTGGCAGGCCGGTTTCCTACTCCGGCACGTGGGTCAATACCGGCCAGTCCACTTGGGGGTCGTTGACCTCGCACCGCATTGGTACCCAAGCCCCGGAGGGCAACAGCCATTTCGGGCGATCCAGCATTGATGTACCCGCCACAACGGCCCCTGGCGCATCCGCAACGTTCACCGCAACGCTGACTCCGGCTGCCACGGGCACCTACACCCTGCAATGGCGCCCGTTCGAGCACAACCTCGAGTGGTTCGGTGCGGCCAGCGCGCCGATCACCGTGACCGTAGTCGGTGCGCCCACAGCCGCCACCAACGTGCAGGCGACGGATGGTGTTCATGCGGATCGCGTGAGGGTGACATGGACGCCAGGTGCCAACATCAGCGCGCAGCACGTGCTGCGCGCTGCACCGGGCACGGCGTTCCCGTCCGGCACGCTTACGGGCCTGCCTACGGGATGGAGCTATGCATGCGGCAACCTGTCGGCCACAGCCTCATCCTGCGACGACACAACGGCTGTTCCGGGGCAGACCTATGAGTACCGAGTGTTCGGCTGGAGCTGGGCCGCAGGTTCGCAGCACAGCGGGTGGGACTTCGGCGCAACGTCTGCGGGTGATACCGGGTTCCGGCTCGCTCCCATCGCAGGTGCGCCTCAGAATTTCGTGGCCTCCACCGGCCGCGTGGGCGAGATTCGCCTGACCTGGGACGCTTTCTCCGGGGCGTCTTCGTTTGAGATTGAGCGCACCATTCCGGAGGCCTCCGTACGGCATCCGTCGGGCACGATCACGGTGACCAACCCGGCGGCCATCCAGCACGACGACTCTGCGGTCCCAAGAGGCACGACGCGCTGCTATCGCATCCGAGCGGTCAATGCTGCCGGACCGGGGCCGTGGTCCAACGAAGCCTGCGGATGGCGGCAGGGACTGGATCCCGTGACCCTCACTGCCAGCAAGGGCACCGTCACAGGCGCTACTCGCCTGACCTGGACCACCCCTGCTGGCGTGACCCCGGTGGCCCAGTACGTCCATCGACTCGTCAGCACATCCAACTTCGCAAACTGGGAGTTGCTCGCTTCGCTCGATGGGGCGGCTCGATCGTGGGACGATACTTCCCCCCGCGGGGCCGACGTGCAATCCGACTGGTACCTCGTGCTCCAAGCCCAAGCCGACGGCAGCCAGTCGTACTGGACCATGTCCAGCACTGCTACCGGTGGATATAGCGCAAACATCGCGAACGGGTGGGCGAATCTCGCTCCGACCACCGCATCCGCGACGATTTCCACAACGGCGAACACGCCAAGCTCCCCGGTCGCGCCGGTCATTACCGACCCGAATACCGACGACAGCCACACGGTCACGTTGCCTTCAGACCTCCGCGCCCCGCGCAACGGCACGGCAACAATCTCCGGTAACCGCTTGGTGTACACACCTGCGTCAGGGTTCAGCGGAACCGATGATTTCGAGTTCCGCGTGACCGATCGCGCAGGTGCGACCGTGACGGGCATCGCGCAAGTCACCGTCGCATGCCCGAGCCTGTCGATTGCCGAGATGAGCGTCGGAACGCCGCTCATTGCGACCGACTTCCCGATCACGCTGCGCTATGGGGCGGTGAACTGCCACAGTAACCTGCGCGCCGAATTCACCATCCGCAAAGCTGACAACACCGTCCTGCGTCAGTGGACCGTGCCACTCGCGAACTACGGTGCGACGGTTCAGCAGAGCGTTCCGGTCGAGGCACTGCCCGAATCCGGAGCAATGCAGCTATTCGTCTGGCTAAGAAGTGACCAGGATGAGGCCGATAACGGTGTGAACTTCACCGTTGCGCCGGTAACGCCGCCGACGCTCACGCTGCGCAGCGCACAGGCGACCGACTACTTCGACGCGATCGTCCGCTCCGCGGCCAACAGCAACTGTCCTCTCACGGCTGACCTGGAACAGGCCCGTGCAGACACCACGCTCTGCCATGTGAGCTGGCACAACCAGACGGCTTGGCCGACGTGGCTCACCCCCATGGTCGGCAGCGAACTGCCTTCAGGTGCGGTGATCGGGGCTCATGGCATTGCCGAAACGGGGCCCGTGGATCTTGTGATGCAGTTGTCGAAGTTCGATCCAAGGGGCAACCGTCACGTCGTCGCGCAGTTCACCGAGCGGGCGACGATTGCAGCAGCGCAGCCAATGACCTTCGGTTGGGTGACGAGCACAGTGCCCAACGTCGCTCTTCAGTCGGGTGTACTGCCTGTCACAACGCACTTCTCCCACATCACGGCGACTTTGCAGCAACTGGCGGGACCCAACTGCCGTATTGCTGCCTCATCCGAAGAGGCAGCCGCTCTGCTTGCAGCCACCCCGGCTGCCGCAGTCTGCACCGTACAGCTGGGCGCTCCGCCCCAGGGACTCGCTCCACGCAGCGGCGCCGTCGGCTTCGCCGGGCGTCTCCTGAACGACGGCGTGCATCAGATCACGGCAAGTGTCACGCGGCACTACCCGCGCGGCTTGCGGCGTACCCTTGGAGATACGACCCTCACCATCAATGCAACAGCCCCGGTGATCGGCTTCGACCCGGTGCCCGCGCCGCGCGCTCAGTACGTTGTTGGTATCGATTCCGTTGCAGTGGGCCTGCGGCCGGCCAACAGGGCAGGCTTCAACGCGACGTGCCAACCAACCACGGACCAGCAAGCGGCCCTCAGTTCGTACCGCGCGGCCTCGCTTCCGCTTTGCGTGTTCGAGTGGGTGGACCTGCCTCAGGGCCTCTCGGTGGCTACCGTGTCCGGTGCGCCCGGGCTGCAAGGCATCCCCTCACAGCCGGGCACACAGACCGCGCGCTGGCGCGCGGGCCTTCAGATTGATGCGGGCTCCCTCCTTCCGATCGCCGAAGGCGCACTGACTCTCAACGTGGTCGCGCCCGAACCCCCCACGTTCCGGGTCGTCGGCGGCCGACGACTTTCCGATGGCCGGTACGTCGCCCAGCAAGGGCTCGGTGTTGCGGCTCGCCTTGAGATCGATGCGAGCGTGACGGCTCCAGTTGACTTTGTTCTGACCGACTCGCTGGGTCGCGTGAGCACCTACCGGCGCGTTCGGGCTGGAAGCGCGCGTGTGATCGAGGCCGGTAACGACCCGCTCTGGACCACCCGTACGATCACGATCCGCGCCGCTTACTCGGACTACCCGTCGATCGCCACCGAACAGACGGTCTCCGTCCTCACCGTGCCCTACGACCCAGCCATCCGGGCTGGTCTGGCCGTACCTGAAGCGGTGAACGATACACGGACCTTCGCCGCGACCGTGAACATCGGTCGCTTCGGCACCGGCGGTCTGCAATACGACCCCGCCACCATGGGTGACTTCGAGGTCTACCTCGCGCGCGTCGCAGAGGATGGAACTCGCGTGCCGATCACCGGTGTCAAGCGACTCAGCACGGACGGCGAGGCTGGACGGATTGAGTTTACGGGCCTGTCCGGGTCCGGATTCCTCGTTCTCAAAGTCATCGCGATTGCGACCGTGCGTTCGCCCGATCAGGCCTACGCCGTCTCGATCGAGAGCCCAACCCGTGCAATCTCCGTCACGAAGGGGACGGACATCGAGGCGACGGTCTCGATCAACCGCGCTCACGGCACGGTCCCGATGACCCCGATCGCCTCGGTCACGATGGACCGCACCAACCTCGTTGCGCTCAAGTCAATCGAGTGGCTCATGGCGCGAGGCGATGAGCCCATGACCGTCGTGCCGCGTCAAAGCGGCGCGCAGTTCCGTCCGACGCTCACCGAACCGGGCACGTACAGGATCAAGGCACGGCTCGTCAACAAGAACACGAACACGGCTTCCGATACCAACGAGGTGACGGTGACCGTCTATCGCGTGCCTCAAATCGCATTCGCAGGGCCGACCTACGTGCTCAAGGGTGTCCCCGCCGAAGTGCGTATCCAGGCGACACTGCCTTGCGAACCACCGGCAAACACCGGAGCACGCTGCCCGGTGCCGGACGGCCTCATCAACTGGACAGTGTCGGGCCCGGGTATCGGTGAGCCGGTCACAGGGCAAGGCAGCACGGTGACTCTCACGGCCGGAAATCGCGGTGCGATCACGATTCAGGCCGCCGCAAGAGCGCCAACCTCCAATTCCGACGATGCGCTCGCGTGGGCACGCGAGCGGCATGTCCTCATCGCCGCCGATGATCCCAAGCCCACCGTGTCCATCAGCGGTCCGCGGTTAGTGGAGACCGGGGTCACGAATACCTACACCGCACTCGTGTCGGCACCTTGGCGCAACCTGGCTGCGAACGCGGAGCTGGAGAGCGAGTGGGTGCTACCGGACGGGAGCCGCGTCCCCGGCTCCACGCTCAGCTACGCCCTGCCGACAGGCACCTCTCGAGCGACTCTGCGGCACCTCGCGTGGGTGCGTGGGCTGCGAGAGCGCACGGAGGTGGCCGCTACTCTCGACGTCAACGGATGGACATATGCCGTGCCCCAGTTCACCCTGCGCACCACGCAGAGTGCTTCGGCCGCACCGGCCTCACTGCGTGCCGAGGTGGTTCCTGCCGATCCACGGCAACTCGCCGCGATGACCGCCTATGGCGCGCGCTTCACCTATCAGTGGGTCATTCCAGACGGCGTCCTCAACCCGCGGCACGAAGGTTCGGTGTTCACCGGCATTGCCCGCCTCGATGGGGCCTACCCCATCACGGTACGGGTGCGGGACAACCGCGGCAATGAGCAGGAGTTGTCGCAGACGTTTACCGTGACTTCGGCACCGCCGATCACGATCCAGCTGACGCCGACCATGAGCAACGCCACGGGTCGCGTTCCGGTGGACGTCACGGTCCGCGCAACCGCCACCGGCGGACATCCTGAGGATCGCGTGACCGAGTACACGTGGGTGGTCAACGGTACGCCGATGATCTCCACGACGCCCGGCATTCTGCGCTTCCGGGCGTCCGAGCCGGGTCGCTTCGTCGTTCAGGCCAGCGCCCAGAGCCGCATGGGGGTCACCGCCAGTGCCTCGGTGTCGGTCGATGCAGTTGCGAACCGTCCCCCGGTCTGCACTCTCAACTCGTCCGTGTCGTCCTTCCAGGTCGTCACGGTCATTGCAGACTGCCGCGACCCCGACGGTCGCATCGTCAACTACCAGTGGCGCATCAATGGTCAGCCGCTCGGCACGAACGCAAACCGCATCACCTTCGGGGCGACCGGTAGCCAGAGCACGATCGAAGTGACGGCGACCGATGACAGCGGAGCCACGACTACCGTGACGAGGCTCGTGCCATGACACGAGGTCTGACGCTGCGGCGAGCCCGCTCCGTCTTCGTCATGGCAGTCGTGATCGCGGCTGGCACCGCCAACGCTGGCGGCTCCGCTCCGATGCCCTCGCAGGGCGGATCGACAGGCCATCCTGCCGTGAGCAGCATCTGGACGCGCGCGGCGGCTCATGCCCAAGTGCCCGCTCGCACGCTCTATGCCATCGCCCTGCAGGAGAGCGGCTTGCGCTGGCGTGACGGCCGCATCCGCCCCTGGCCGTGGACACTCAACAGTCCCCACGGGCCCATGCGCTTCAGGACAAAGGCGGAAGCGCAGACGGCGCTCGAGAGGCTCAAGGCGCAGGGCACCTGCAACATTGACATCGGCCTCATGCAGGTCAATTGGTGCGCGCATCGCCATCGCTTCGCCCATCTCGACTGGCTCGACCCGGAGACCAACATCCGCATGGCGGCGATGATCCTCCGCGAGGCGCGCGAGAGCACGGCCCTCCCTACCTTGGGGGTGGGCCGCTACCACTCATGGAACACTCAGCGCGCGATTGATTACGCATCGCGCGTGACCGCTTGGACCCGCAGGATCCCGGATCATGGCATCTGAACGCCTGCGTCGATCGTTCCTCCTCCTCTGCATCGGCCTGCTCCAGCTGGGTCTGGCGGCCTGCGGGTCCATCCCTGTGCAGTTCAAGTCAGGTGACCGCACGAAGACGGACGTTCGCGATACCCCTCGCAGCGAGATCCCGACACGCGATGCGGTCCAGCCTGTACTCGAGACTGAGCCACGAGTCCGTCACCACGCGGATGCTGTGCGTCACTTCCGTCACGCCAACGACCCCCAGTGGTTGCTTGTGGCGGCGCATCAGCACGGCGCAAAGAAGGACGTCGCCTACTGGTCGCGTGCCGACTTCATCGCAATGCGATCTGACCGCTCAGGCCCCGAACGCACGCCGCCCAGTGCGCCACGAGCGATGCCCGCGATCTCGATGTCGCCGACGCTAGCCGAGGCGCTTACCGTTCGCTTTGAGTTTGACAGCGCGCGGCTCTCACCGACTGCGTCCACCGCAATTCGGCAGTGGCTTCAGGTCAACCGCCCCGCATCGCTCGATTCGGTGAAAGTCGTAGGGCATGCGGATGCGATCGGCGCTGACCACTACAACCTTGTACTCAGCACCAAGCGAGCCTTCGCCGTGGCCGCTGCCATCGAGGACGGCGGCGTGGATCGGGCGCGCATCGAGGTATTTGCCAAAGGAGAGGCTGAACCGGCTGCCTCGAACGCGACCCCGGAGGGTCGCGCTGCCAACCGCCGCGTGAATGTCCAAGCCACCTTGCGTGCTCCAGTTCCATGATCGGCAGAGAACTTCCCGTACACATCGATGAACCCATGATGATCTTCTTCTGGAAAGACTCGGAGGTCATTCCCTTCGTGGCGATCTGCCTCATCGGCCTGATTGCAAACTACCTCACGACCGCGATCATCGTCGCCATCGTATACGTCAAGCTGGTGCGCAAGCTGACGGACAACAAGCCGCGCAACTACTTCAAGCACTGGTTGTGGTACCGGGGGCTCTTCCCTCTGCAAAGTCCCACGCTGCCCAACCCCTTCATTCGTCGCTACTACTGAGCGCGGGGGAGTCTCTGATGCAGTTCCGACTCCTGGCTCGCTCATGGAGCGCCATGCGCTCCGAGCTGGTGTTCTACCGGGTCCTGGTGCTCGCGCTTCTGGTCGTTTGTGCGATGGCGCTATTCGGCTGGTTGCGCAAGGATCAGTCGACCATCATCGCGCCGCCGACCATCACCGAGCAGATGGAGGTGTCCCGCAACAAGGCCTCGAGCGGCTACAAGAAGGCTTGGGGGCTCTTCACTTCGACCCTCATCGGGAATCTGACACCCAGCAACGCCGACTTCGTGCTGCGTTCTCTCGAAGACCTTTTCGCCCCTGCGGTGTACGGTGACCTGCGCCGACGCTTGGCCGCCGACCTCGAGACGCTCAAGAAGGAGCAGGTGACGGTTTCCTTCGAGCCGCAGCTCGTCAGCTATGAGCCCGGCACGGACAAGGTCTTCGTCGTTGGCCGTTCTTCGCTCGAAGGCGTAGGAGGCAAGGTGGACCGGTTCCAGCGCACCTATGAGTACTGCATCGCGCAGAACGCGGGACGACCGGTCATCACGCGGTTCCGGACCTACACCGGTGATCCGCGAACGATCGCCTACTGGTCCGGGCGAGGCAAGCTGGATGACGACGAGGCGAAGCCCTGCACCGGCACAACGCTACGCGCGAACGCACCTCAGAACGCACCTCAGGATGACGCACGCGGCGACGCTGCTCCAGCTTCGCCGTCCCTCCCCGCTGATCCAGCCAAGACCTCGCAGACAGAGCAGGAGGCCAAGCAGTGAAACTCGTTCTCCTCCTCCTCACCGCCTTGCTTTCCGCGCCGGTCCTCGCTCAGCAAACTCCCGGTGGGATTGCCTTCCCGGTTGCTCCGGTTGCTCAGCCCGAGCCTGGCAAAGACGCAGGCAAGCAATCGCAAAGCGACCCCCCGCGTCGCGCCCGGGAAGAGCTGCTCAGCATTCCGTCCCAAGGGGCGCGCTCTTCAGCCTCGGCCAATCCGCCGATCGGCAGTCTGACTGAGCGGCCGGCACCGCCAACGCCACAGGTACAAGCCAATCGCGACGTCACCGTGCTCAAGCCGTCCGGTGACCCAGCTTCACGCCCCGCTTCTACGTCGTACCCGATGTCCTCCGGGTCGACCAAGCCGCTCTCCGCCAGCAAAGACTCTTCCTCGAGGGCAGAGCAGGGCGGTGTGCGGCCGCCAGAATCACTGCCAACGGTCACGCCCTCAACGATGACCACTCCCAAGTCCTCCGCGGCCTCTTTCCCGATCCCGAACGCCCTGGACTTGCCCAACGTTTCCGTGATCGCGGCTCGACCGGGCATGACCGAGTTCATTCCCATCGCGAAGGGGGCGCTGAATCGGATCGTCACGTCATTCCCGGCGGTGCGTGCGCGTCACTCGATCCCGCAAGACGCAGCGGCCTCCATCGAGGCGCATGGCGCGGTGGTGTACGTCGGCACGCTTGATCCTGAGCCCATCGCGGCCTTCCTCGTCGACAGCGAGGACGAGTCACGCGCGATCAGCGTCGTGTTCGTGCCCAAGGACATCCCCCCGCGCGACGTCACGCTGCAATACAGCGCCACGAACCACGCCTCGCAGAACGTCAGCGCCCCAGCCAAGGAGGCGCGCCAGTGGGAAGAGTCACAGCCCTACGTCGACATGATCAAGGGCATGCTGCGGACGCTCGCGCTCGGGCATGTGCCTCCAGGCTATTCGATCGGGACGGTTGACACGGCGTCGGCGCTGCCTCGTTGCGCTGCTCCCGGCATGCGCATGACGCTCGGGCAGGTGATCGAGGGGGCCCGCTTCACGATCGCGGTCTATCGGGCCGAGAACACGAGCCACGAGATGGTCGAGTTGAACGAAGCGGCGTGCTATCGCCCAGGCGTTGTGGCAACCGCCGCCTGGCCGAGTCCGCTGCTCATGCCCAACGAGGCAGCGGAAGTGTTCGTGGTCCATATCAAGGATACGGCCGCACCTGCGGGCCCCGCTCGGACAGCCCGTCCATCGCTGCTTGCGCGAGGTACTGAATGAGCCTGTCCGCGTACTGGCAGAAACTCCCGCCCAAGAGAAAGCAGATCGCCGTTCTCGCGGCCGTGGCGGCCGTGGGCACGATTGCGCTCTCTGTATTCGGCGTCCTTTCCTCCAGCGATCCCGCGACGCCCGCTACCGGTACCCTGCGTACCCGGGCTGCTCCAGCCGACAGTACCTCGCTCATCGGCAAGAGCGAGGCGGAGCTGCAGCGCATGGGTGTACCGGCGCTTGATGCGCGCGTCGCCCAGCTCGAGAAAACCATCGCGGAACTCCGGCAAACCCAGCCGCCCGTGCGACAGCCCGAGGCCGACTTGGGTGCGGATATACCGCTCCCCGGTGTTCCCGCAGGGCGTCCACCGGGGCCGGGAAACACAAACACGGCACGGGAACCGACCGCACCCTTGGCCACAGCGCAACCGCCCCGGGAGCGCGTCAATCTCTCTCCTCCATCCCTTGCGCAGAGCGGTGCGCCTATCCCTGCACTCGAGCCGAAAGACAATCGGACGGACCTGCAACCGCCGGTCAGCCCACAGTCACCCGCCTCACCACCGCGTCCGCGCTTCCAGATTCGTTCGACAGACGAGCGCTCGGAAACCCCTCAAGGACCGCAGTCCGCAGCGCCTCAACCGGTGCCGATCTCCTCGACGGCTGACGCGGCGGGCGCATCCTCCCAAGCCCAGGCCGCGGGATCGACGACGAGCGCACGCGAGGGGCCCGCGACACCCGGCACTCAGCCTCAACCGACGGTGCGCGCCACTGCGAGCGCGGTCGGTGATCGCGTGCGCGACACCGCGACCGCGGATACCGAGCAGATTCTCCCGTCCGGATCGATGCTGTCCGGTGTGATGCTCACGGGACTAGATGCACCCACCTCCAACCAGGGGCGGCGCGACCCAATTCCGGTGTTGGTGCGCATCAAGAGTGAGGCGATCCTGCCCAATCGATTCACCCTTGATCTACGCGAGTGCTTCCTGCTCGCCTCCGGCTTTGGTGATCTCTCGAGCGAGCGGGCCTACATCCGGGCCGAACGACTGAGCTGCGTGCGGGAGGACGGCAAGGTGATCGATACGACCCTGGATGCCACGCTCCAGGGCAGGGACGGCAAGGCCGGGCTACGGGGCCGTGTGGTCCACAAGAACGGACAGCTGATCGCCAACAGTTTGATGACCGGCTTTCTGAGCGGCTTCTCCTCTGCCTTGGGCGGTAGCCGTCAGCCCTCGATCATCGTGGGCCAGCCCGGTTCACGCCCCGACTTTGCGTTGCCTGATCTCGGTGACATTGCTCGTGCTGGCGCGTTGACCGGAGTCGGCAATGCGGTCGGCAAGATCGCGGATTACTACCTCGAAATGGGGCGATCCATCTTCCCGGTCATCGAAATCGATGCTGGACAGGAGGTGGACTTCATCACCACGTCCGCACAGCGACTGAAGCTCGGTGTCTCGGGGGCAGGGCTGGGTGCAAGTGCGCGTGCAGTCGGCGCAGCAACGATCGGTCCGCTGACTTCGACCTCCACGCGCTTCGGGAGGTTGACGCGATGAGTACGAGCGATTTCCGGCGTGCCCGAGGCTGGGTCTTTCTGACTTGGGCTGCCGCCATCGTCGGGATCACGGACCCCGCGATAGCCCAAAGTCAGCAGGGGGGCGATGCCGCTCGTATCCAGGATGCCGTGCGCAGCATCGAGGCAATGCGCCGATTGCCAGGCACAGGCCTTCAGATGGTGCAGGCAGGAGGACAGACCTTCCTGATGACGGACAACGGACGGTTCGCCGTGGTGCAGGGGCGACTCTGGGATGTCTGGCACGGAGAGGAGCTGCGCACGATCGCCGATCTCGACCGCGCAGCGTCTCGCCTCGACCTGGCCAAGATGCGAATCGACTTCCGTGAACTGGCCGCGCTGGCGCGGGGCCCGGAGCGCGCGCCGGTCACCACGATCTTCCTCGACCCGGCTTGCGACACCTGTCAGCCCCTGCTGAGCCAAGTAGCCCAACTCAAGGCGGAGTTCCGGTTTCGACTCGTGCTCGTTCCCAGAACGGACGAAGGGGTCGAGACGGCCAAGCGGCTCCTCTGCGCACCTTCGGCCGATGTTGCCTTTGATGCCATCGTCCAGGGCCGCATTCAGACGTTGCCGACACCCGATGCTCGTTGCGGGCTGGGCGCGCTTCAGAAAACGCTTGTCACGGCGCGCATCCTGGGGGTGGAGACGCTTCCGACCGTCGTGAGCGCCGATGGACGCCTTTCAGCAGGAGCGCACAGTCTCGCACTTCGTGCCTTCATCAAGGGATCCTGATGCAACAACTGCAACAACTCATTTCCCCTGCGATCCGGAGGACCATCGTCATGGCCTTCGCTTTGGGCGTCGCCAGTGCCCTAACGGGTTGCGCGAGCTGGCTCTCCACCGGAGAGGCTGACTTCACGTGCAAGGCCCCGACCGATGGCGTGCGCTGCGCTTCCGCGCGCACGCTCTACAGCGCCACCGAAACGTCTGCACGGGTCGACCCAAGACGGATCGCGCCTGAGCGGGACGCGACCCGCGCCCCCGTGGAGCGGACGGTCCCCGCGGGCGAGCCCGCCCTCACCATTGGTGTTGACCGTCCGGTTCCTCTGCGCAGTCAGGCCAAGGTGCTCCGCATCTGGATTGCCCCGTGGGAAGATCAGCACGGCGATCTGCATGCCTCGGGCCTCGTGTTCAGCGAGGTGGAGCCTCGACGCTGGCAGGTCGGCGAGCGGATGGTGCCCAAGGTGCCCCTGATCACGCCGCTTCAGGTCACAGGCCCGTCGGGTCCGAACCGCTCCCCCACTTCTTCCACGCTGCCGCTGCCAACGTCCTCCGGAGTGGGCGGGCTGAGTGTCAGCGTGGACACCCTACAGCCGGGCGCACCCAAAGCCAATCCAGAGCCGAAGGTGCCCTGACTGTGCATGCCGGGGTAGCTCGGTATGTCTTCATCATCACTTCATCAACTGCTTCACGAGGAAACCTATGCAACATGCTGTGCAACTCTCCACCAACCGCAACAAGACGCTCTACACCGCGCTGTTCGCCGCGGCTGCCCTCCTTCTGATGGCCGCGGCCGCCCAGGCGGGCACGGGCGGCACCGAGTTCGATGGCATCTGGAACCTGATCAAAGGGTGGATGCAGGGTACGCTCGGCCGCATCGTCGCTGGCGGCATGGTGCTCACCGGCCTGATCGCGGGCTGGGCGCGTGGCTCGCTCTTCGCAGCGGTCACTGGCGTCGGCATGGGTCTGATCCTGTTCTACGGCCCGACCATCATCGAAGCTGTCGTCACGGCCACGTTCTGATCCAGGCAAGACGTGCGCGCGAGCCTCGCATCGACAGGCGCACTACAGCGCTCACCGCGCTGGGGGAGCATCCCCATTCCGAGGAATGGATCATGCGACACCGACCGCAACACGGCTCCCAGTCGCAGGAGCCCGCAGCCCCGATGCAGCGCATCCCTGTCTATGACGCCGATGGAACGGCACTCACTCCCTCCACTCCTGCGAAGGTGAGAAAGCTCATCTCCGATGGCGCGGCGCAACGCCTCTTCGTGGACGGGCGGTTTGTCGGTGTGCGCCTCACCCGACTGCTCGGCACGGGACGCCCGACCGATCCGCCCGGTGCATCCCGCCAGCCCCCTGAATTGACCGACTCGACCGACGCCATATGACGACGCTCTCCATCAGCCACGTTCTCCAGCGCGACAGCGCGCCGAAACGTGCTCAGGAAGACGGCTTGATGCCCTCGGGAGATGCCCAAGGCGCATCCGTCTCCCGCTACGAGGATGCCGTCCGACGTCCCCGCCTTGGACGGCTCATTCCGGTGCAGGCCTACGACGAAAGTACTGGCCTGTTCCTGCTCGACTACACGCTTCCGGAGGGGCTGATCAAGGCCGCGGAGCACACGCATCTCGGTTTCGGGTTTTCCGTGCCGCCACTCAACGGCGTGGACGAGCAGGTGATCGCGAAGCTGCAAGGTCTCCTCGCAGCAGACTTGCCGCCCGATTCCATTGTTCAGTGGTGCCTGTTTGCGTCTCCCGATCTCAATGACTACATCCGCCGATGCAAGGCGCTCCGGCAAGTTGACGCGGTCGAACTTGATCTCTCTCCGCACAGCGAGACGTTGACACCGGCTGCGGACCAGGCCCTGTTTGACGAGGTGTTTGCGGCAAAGATGCAGCAGCTCGCACGTGCAGCCGAACGCGGCCTCAGTCACACCATGAAGCAGCGGGCCGTCGATTACCAACTGCATGTCTTTGTCAAGGTGCCGATCCAGGGCGAACCGACGGACGAGCAAATTCGCGCTGCCGAGGAACTGCGACTGCAGTTCGACACCGCCCTGCGCAACACCTTCCCTGGCGTCACGCAGTTCGCACATGATGCGAACAGCTACATCCGGCTCATGCAGGTGCTGCTCAACTGGCAGCCAACCGCGGAATGGCGGCACCGGTCTGATCTCTACGATCCGCTCACGCCGATCAACCACCAGATTCCGGACCTCGACAACGTCGTCGACATCGACGAGAAGGGCATCGAGGTCAACGGGCGTCACGTGCGCACCTTGTCCCTGAAGCGTCTGCCACGCATGGCCTCCCTCTGGGAGATGCGGCGGCTGGCGGGCTCCACTGACGGCGCTCGGGGGCCGAACACGAACGTGTTGATCTCGTGGTTGTGCCATTACCCCGACCAGAACAAGCGTCGAGCAGGCCTCGAGAACGGCCACCGAGTCAACGAACATCAGCTCAAGGTCGGTTTTGGTCGGATCATCGACTCGATCAGCCACAAGGCCACCTCGTACAGGAACATGTTCGACGCCCTCAACGAAGGGGCGCGCCTCGTCCATGTCTGGCCATGCGTCATGCTCTTCTGTCCCGACGAGGACGAGGCTGTGCGGGAGGTGTCGAACTACACGAACTACGCGAAAGAACTCTCGCTCGACCTCCAGCAGGACACGGGGCTCCACTTCCCGGCCTTCCTGAACCATCTGCCGTTCTGCGCGGACCCGCGCAAGAACGCAATGGACTTCTTCGGGCGGTATCGGACGCTCACGACGCATCACCTGGCTGAGCTTCTCCCCGCGGTGAGCGAGTGGAAGGGAACCGGTACGCCGGTTCTCAATTACTACTCGCGCAACATGCAGCCGGTGGCGATCGACCTCTGGGACTCGCCGACCAACTACAACGTTGCGGTGATCGCCGCCTCCGGCGGAGGCAAGTCGTTCATGATGAACGACGTGCTCATGAACTACGGCGGGCTAGGGGCCCAGCAGTGGATCATCGACATCGGTCGCTCCTACAAGAAGTACGCGCAGGCCGTGGGGGGCGACTTCATCGCCTTCACCCAGGAGGGTGATCTCTGCCTCAATCCCTTCCCGCTCATCCAGGACTGGAATGAGGAGAGCGCGCTCATCGTCAACCTCGTGATCGCGATGGCAACCCAGCGCGATCGCCTCTCGGACTTCCAGACAGCTTCCCTGCGCGAAATCATGACCGAGCTGTGGCAAGAGGTCGGCAATGAGATGACCGTTGATCTGGTTGCGGATCGGTGTCGCGCAAACGACGATCAGCGCATCCGGGACATCGGCGTCCAGCTCTTCGCGTTCACGAGCCGCGGAGCCTACGGTCGATTCTTCAACGGTCCGCCTTCCTTGCGCTTCGAGAAGCAAGTGACCGTGCTCGAACTCGAGGAACTCAAGAACCAGCCCCACCTGCAGCAGGTCGTGCTGCTCATGCTCATGTACCGAGTGCAGCAGGAGATCTACCTCGGCGACCGGAGCGTGCGCAAGCTGATCGTGCTCGATGAGGCCTGGGACCTGCTCACGAAGGGGGATACCGCGGAGTTCATGGAGACCGCGTACCGACGTATCCGCAAGTACAACGGGGCAGCGGTCACGATCACGCAGAGCTACCAGGACCTCTACAGGAACGATGCCGGCCGCGCCATCGCCGCCAACTGCGCCTTCCTCGTCTTCCTGCAGCAGTCGGCCGACGTGGTCAAGGCCCTCGCGCGCGCGGACAACGTGGCGCTCGATCCCTGGGCGATCGAGACGTTGCAGACGATCCACATCGTACGCGGGCAGTACTCGGAGATGTTCTGGAAAACCCCGTTCGGTCAAGGGGTGGCGCGACTGATCGTCCCCCGCTTCGAACAACTGCTCTACAGCACACGCGGCGAAGAGGCCGAGGGAATCGAGCGCTTCGTGCAGTCGGGGCTCACCACGGTAGAGGCTGTCCACCGCTACATGCAGATGGAAGCAGCAGCATCGCCGCGTGAGGAGAGGGGACGATGAGCGAGAACGTTGCCGCTGACCCCGCGGCCCCGACTCAGCGCTCTGCCATGAGGGGTGTGCTCCTGCTTCTGCTGGCCGCTTTCTTCGGCATGGCTGGGGGAGCGGCTGCGGCCGTCTACCTGCTCCGCGTCACGCCGGTACCGCCTGCGGTCGTCGTCATTGATACCGACGCGATGCTTCGCGAGGCGATTCGCCTCGATCCGCAGAACCCGAAGGGCGCGGCGGACCGGGTCGTCGCCCAGATGCAGGCGCGCGTCGCGCAGCTTGTCGCGCAAGGCATCGTCGTACTCGACCGAAACGCCGTCTTTGCGGCCCCTCCGACGTTCTACGTCCGCACGGACGTCTCAGAAACGGAGCCGCCCAAAGCCGGGCCAACCGGGCAGAGCGGCGCGCTTGGTGCGGTGCGCCCCTGAACGGCGGGAGGCTAAACGACGATGCAAGCGCATCCCCACACACCACAGAGTGAATCCGACGCCCCGGGTCGCGCGCAGCCTGCGCGTACCTGGACACTCTGGGTGGGCGAGCGGAATCGGAGCGCCGCCCGACTGCTGCTCAGCCATCTGCGCACGCATGCGATCACCTGGGCCGCGATCGCGTGCGCGGGGTGGATGTTCGTCACGAACTACCGTCTTTTGCCGAACGCGACCCAGTCCTTGCGGCATTCCTGGTTCGTCGCCCACCTGCACGCGCCCGTCAAGCGCGGGGATTACGTGGCTTTCCGCCTCCCGGGCAACGGGCTCTATCCCGACGATCTATGGTGGGTGAAGCGGGTCGCCGGGGCTGAGGGCGATCTCGTGACCATGCACGGCAGCCGCTACTACGTCAACGGGCGCGAGGTTGCCGTCGCGCAGCCGCGCGGCGCAAGCGGCAAAGTGCTCCCGCCGCTTGTCGTGCCAGAGGAGGGGCGACGACTGGCCGAAGGGGAATACTTCGTGGTCGGCGATCACGTTTTCAGCGTGGATTCCCGCTACGCCCTCGTCGGCATCCTGCCGCAGCGACTCGTGCAGGGGAGGGCCTATGCGCTCTTCTAAGCCAGGCCGTTGGGCGTTCCGTGGGGCCTTGCTCGCAGCCGTCCCGGCGCTCCTCTGGGGGGCGTGCTTGCACGCCCAGCAGACCGCTACTCCGGCGATACCCCCCGGACAGTCGGCTCGACCGGGGCTCGATGAGTTCGATCGCCAGTGGATCGAGCGCTCGCGGCAGATTCTGCGCGACGCGCAGACCCAGCCGCCACCGTCCTGGCTGACTGGCACGCCCCAGCCCGCAGGCCCCTCGGGTGCTCCGACGGGACAGGTGGCCCCGCAGCGAGGCCCAGCTGTCTCTCCCCGTGGCCCGGCGGCGTTTCGCCGGGACGTTCCGAACTGGCTCGCGCCCGGTAACGGAGCCTCCCCGGGCCCAAGCGCGTTCGCGCAGCCAGCCGTCGCGGCCGGGGAGCAGCGCATCATCTTCGTCTCGCGCAGCATGCCTGAGGCAGAACTCCGCGCGGCACTCGAGGAAGCGGCGCAGCACGGTGCCGCCGTCGTGATGCGCGGTGTCCGGCGCGGCGAGAACGTGGCTGCATTTGCTGCCGGGCTGCGCACCCTTGCCGAACGCATCGAGCGCGTGCCGGAAGTGCAACTCGACCCCTTTGCTTTCCGTCGTGAGCGGGTCGAGGTGGTCCCCACGGTCATCGTTCGTCGAGGTGACGAGAGTCTTCGTGCGAGCGGATCGCTCGCGCTGGGCGATCTCGTTCGCCGGTTCGAGCGCGGCGAGCGCGGCGACCGTGGGCGGATCGGGCCGAGCTACGTCATCGCTGAGGCGGACATGATGCAGCTCATCGAGGAGCGGATCACCCAGACCGACTGGCGAGCGCTCAAGGAG
Source organism: uncultured Alcaligenaceae bacterium (assembly GCA_964609555.1). Taxonomy (GTDB): domain Bacteria; phylum Pseudomonadota; class Gammaproteobacteria; order Burkholderiales; family Casimicrobiaceae; genus Casimicrobium. The sequence continues at coordinate 26,198 of CAZSTF010000017.1, forward strand.
CAAGCCTATGCCCGTTTCTGGAGCGGCCAGCAGCTTCCCGTGCTCCCGGCCGCGCGAATGGACCGCGAGCGGCTATTCGATCCTTCGGTCGTGGTCCGTGAGGACATCCGCTCAGCGGACGGAAGGATCGTGGCCCGGGCGGGCCAACGCTTCAACCCGCAGGCGATCATGCCGTTGCGTTCGACGTGGTTCGTATTCGATGCAAGCGATCCGCGTCAGGTCGAGCGCGTGGCGAGCGAACTGGCGAAGCTCGGCAATACGCGCACCGTGCTCATGACCACGCGCCTTGAGCCCGGGGAAGAGTGGGCGCAGCTACGCCGCATCGAAGACCGCTTTGGTCAACCGCTGTCACTCGCGACTTCACAGCTCCTCGAGCGGTTCGGGATCGAACGGCTCCCGGCACGCGTGAGTGGCCGAGGCTCGCAGCTCGTGATTGCCGAACTCGGCGTGCCCTTCCGGACGGAGTCGCGATGATGGGCATCCTGTCCGCCGCGAGGCACGCGCTGACCCGCGCCCTTCTTGCGATCATGGTCACCGTGATTGCGGGCGGTGCGCACGCGCAATCGCAGTCGACTTCGAGCACACAGATCGACATCACCTGTCCGAACGCGGACCTCTTCGGGCCAAAGCTCTTCACCGACATCTGCTGGTCATGCCTGTTTCCGATCCGCTTGCTGGGCATGACCATCGGCAGCGGCGACCGCCCGAGCGGGGCCTCGAATCGGATTTTCTGCAGCTGCGACAACGCCCTGGGCATCCCCGTCCCGGGCATCGCAGCAGGCATGTGGACCCCAGCGCGACTGATCGAGATCGTCCGCAAGCCCTACTGCTCGCCCACTCTCGGCGGCAAGACGCTCTACAGCAATGCCCGACTGTTCGGCGGCTACAGGGGCATCGAGAACGACAACTCCGACAAGACCTTCTACCACTACCACTACTTCGCCTTCCCGCTGTTCGCCATCATGGAGCTGTTTGTGCAGCCCAACTGCAACGCCGGGGGCTACACGAATCTCGATCTCATGTACATGTCGGAACTCGACCCGACCTGGAACAACGACGAGGTTGCGTTCTTCCTGAACCCGGAGGCTGCCGTCTTCGCGAACCCCGTCGCGATCGCAGCCTGCGCCGCAGACTGCACGGCAGCATCCGTCGGCGTCAACACCGCCTCGGACTCGATGTTCTGGTGCGCCGGATGCTGGGGCAACCTCTATCCCTTCACAGGCAACATCGCATCCCAGGGCTCTCCGCCACGCGACACGAGCCTATTGGCCACGCGAGCGACCGCCGCGCTCCACCGCCGCGGCCTCGCCTGGAAAACCTTCGGCAACGATGCGCTCTGCGGGGGGTACATCTACCCGATGATCCCCAAGAGCCAGTACCGGATGAGCATGCTCTACCCGGTTGCAGAGGCTTCCGGCCGGTGCTGCCATCCGATCGGACAAAGCACGTTTCTCTGGGGCGAGTGGCGAAACATCCCGGCCGTGGGCGAAGACTTCGTCTACCTGCTCTGGCGCTATGTCGACTGCTGCCTGAACTGAGCCATGCTGTCGACCGGCCGTCCATCCACGCTTCGCGCCGCCGCTCCCGAGCGGGGGCTCGCCTCCACGCTTGCGCTATGGCGAAAGGCCGTCCTCGCGGTTGTCACCGGCAGTCAGCTCGCCACACCGACCGTGGCGCTTTGGGCGCTGTCGAAAACGGTCTACCAGGCCAGCGCGGTCGTTGTTGCCGGGATTCCGATCTCGGCGATGGCCGATGCCATTGTCGACACAGCAAGGCAGGGGCAGACGTTGGGGCAGGGCCTCGTGACGTCGGCACAGCGACCGCAGTTCGATGCCTCGACCGGCACGTTCCGGCTCCCCGACGGTCGCGGTGGCTGGATCGCCATTCCGCAAGCCCAACTCTTTCCGCAATCGAGTGCCGTGACCGCTGCAGGCGGGTCCGATGCCTCGCGCGCTCAAACCAACTACGGCAATCACACTGGCTTCGCAGCAGTGACCGCCGAGGCGGAACTGCGGCTCTTGTCCGAGGGCTCTCTCCAGGGTAACGCCTACCAGACGATCCGACGCTCCGCACTCGACAACCGCGCCCCCAACCTTCGGAACGATCCGATCTTCACGCGATCGGACGCGCTGCTGTCCGGGCCGAATCCCCAGATCGGCAGCCTGCTTCAGGCCTGCACGACGTCTTCGACGGTCTCGATGACGACGACCCCGCGCCGCATCCCCGACTACGAGACCTGCGATCGGACGCAGAAGCTCACCTCCTGCAACGTGAGGCGGGTGATCACGGGGGTCTCCGAGGTCGCCGCGTGCAGCACGGGGGCGCTCACCCACGACCTGATCATCCATCGCAACGCGCTCGACAAGATCACCTCGAAGGTCTATTGCACCCCGAGCGCTCGGACGACCCATCAACAGCCCGTGATCATTGATGCCTACGGACAACGAGGCCAGAACCACGGCGGGCCGATGACGGTGACCGTAAACACCTCAGTCGCAGTCACTGACGTGCCGTTGGCGACACTCTGGCCGCACTGGTACGGTGGCTTCCGCCGCCTGGATGTGACCTACTCAGTACCGACCGCCTGCACGCCAGAGGATGCCACCTGTACGTTCACTCTGAGGTTCGCGCTTGCAGCCTTCACCGACAGCTACGCACCGAGCAGCACGCCAGCGACGCTGGTCAGCGCTCCCGCGACGAGTTGCCCGGCCGGTCAGAACTTCTTCAGCAATGCCTGCTACGCCGCGTGTAGCACCGGAACATTTGTCGCGGGGCAATGCAAGAGTTGCCCGCTTGATCCGGCTTCCGGAAAGACCGGAACCTACAACCCGTCCACCGACCGCTGCGAGTATTCGGTGCCCGCTGGCGAGCAGTGGGTCCAGCTCTTCGAGATCGAGCGATTCCGTCGCGAGGTCGCGCAGTCGCTGATCGATACCCCTCCCGGGTGTGCGACCAGCACCTTCTGTTCAGCGCAGCCGACGGCGTGGACGCCGGGCTCGAGCCTGGCCGACCAGGCCTCGACCAACGCCTGGCAGTGCATTGATGCGTCGAACTCTCGCACCTTTTTCGGGTTCAACCTGACCCCCGCGACCTGGGGCACCCGACTTGGGCCGCTTTTCCCGGGGGCACCTGCCTCGCCACCCGCTCCGATCTGCTACGAGGCCAACGCTCGGAACTACCGCTGCAACTTCAACCTGGGTCCTATTCCCTGCTACACCGACGTCAACGGACAACAGCGCTGCCCGTACTCCAAGGAGGTTACCGATCCGGCGACCGGGCAGGTCTCGATCCACTGGTGCGAGATCGTCGACGGCGTGGAGCAGTGTTCCCCGGAGCGCGCGAGTACCTGTGACGCGCTCCAGGCGCGTCCGGAATGCACCTTCGTCAAGTCCGAGTGTGCCGAAGGCGCACGTGATCCGGCCACCGGCGTGTGCATGGCCTACACCGACACCTACGACTGCGGCACCACCGTGCCCGTCGAAACCGTGACCCACGACAGCAGCTCGGTGAGCTGTCCCGGCCCGATTCGCTGCATGGGCACGGAATGCCGGACCCTCACTCCCGAGACCAACAGCGACTTCGGGCGTGCCTCGGTGGCTCTCACCACGCTCCAGTTCGCTCAGATGGACTCGAACTGCTCAAGTGGCGTCTGCGAGATCTTCAAGGGCGAGGCAATGGAGTGCAAGGTCGCGGTTGGCGGCCTGATCGACTGCTGCGAGAAGCCACGCAATGTTGGCGTCGGGGACTACATCAAGCTCGCGCTCGCGACCTGGGAGTTGACCAAGGATAGCGCCCTGATGGCGCAGCTCTGGAACAGTTCTGCCTCGATCCGAGGAGCCTGGCAGGGGTTGAGCAACGGGACGACCTCAGCCATATCCGACGTGCTCAAGCCGATCATGACCCCGCTCGAGGCGCTGGTCTCGAAGCTGCCGGGCCTCGCCGGTGCCGACGGCTCCGTCGTGCAGCTCGCGTTTGAGGGTATCCCGGGCACCGGACTGAGCGCGCTTACGAATCTCATGATGGATGCCACGATGCGGTTCGTGGCAGAGACTTTCGGATCGTCCGTCGCTTTGAGTCTGTTCTCGGTCACGCCCGGTGGCGTGGTCTTGAACACGATGCCCGGGTCCCTCGGTTCGATTCTGAGCACGCTCATGACGATCTACACGGTCATCATGGTCGCGATCATCATCCTGCAGATCATCTACCGCTGCGAGAAGAAGGAACTCGAGCTGGGCGTGAAACGGGCCATGCACGCCTGCCACCACGTGGGCAGTTACTGCAGAGGCCCGCTCTGCATCGAAAAGGTCAATAGCTACTGCTGTTTCGCCTCCCCCCTGTCGCGGATCATCAACGAGCAGGCGCGTCCGCAGATCGGGCGCGGCTGGGGCACACCGCGACTGCCCAACTGCAGCGGCTTGTCCGCTGCCGAGATGGCGAGCCTCGACTGGTCGCGGATCAACCTCGACGAGTGGATCGCGCTACTCAAGATCGCCGGGCTCACCCCGACCGAGATCAACGACATGCTGTGGCGCTACGGGCTGGACATCACGGCCCGCAATGTGCCGCCCGGCACCAAAACCTCACCCAACGCCGCGCAGATCACGACACACGTGCTCGGCAACAACGGCAATCCCAACGCGGGTGAGCAGGCGCGCGACAGGCGGCGCGCAAGCGCCCCGCCGTGACCGGCACGCCACCTCAACGATCGTCTCATTGCGCACTCTCGTGAATTACAGGTACCAAACCATGAACGGACATCCCATCTCACGATCTGCAGCAGGTCCGCGCCGCTGGATGGGCGCGCTGGCCATCGCCATCGGTCTGGGCGGACTGCTCGCGCCTTCCGCGCAAGCCCAGGACGCCAACGAGCGGGAAGCCGCGCGGCTGCGCGCGATCATGTTCCCCACCGGTGAACCCGCTTCAGAGCAGCTCCGGGTCCGGGCCCAGCTCATGAGCTACTGGATGCTGCCCCTCGCCGAACGCAAGCAGCTCTATGACGCCGCGATGCGCGGCGAGCGACGCTCCAGCGCTTCAGCCGCTCAGGCGGTCGGGTTCGCCGCTGGCCTGTCGGCCGGGAATCCGCTTTCGGCGGCCGGCCTCACGCGCGGCGGCACAGCGCTTGCGATCGCGTCGGTTGCCTCGTTGCTCCTGCCGCGCGGCAATGATGCGGCGACCGCGTTCTCGCGCCTGTATCTCCCCGGCGAACGCCGCAACGGCACACCGCTCAACCGCCCTGCCGAGGCCCGGCAGGAGGCGATCGAGATCACCGTCGCCGCAATCAAGGCCGCTGCGCGGGACATCGACCGTGAGGCCCGCTGCGTGGACGGGTGCGAGACGGATGTGCAGGTCTGGATGCTCACTCCCCGCGAGCCGGGCGTGCTTCGACACTTGACCGTGGTCTGGCGTCGGGGCGAGATCACCTATTCGCTGCCAGACCACGGGCGCAATGCCGCGATGCCCTTCTACCCGCGTTTCGAGAGCCGAGGACTCAACGGCTGGGTGATCGAACTCTCGGACGTGGAGACCGGGACGGACAACTCGATCCTTCGCGACGAGCGCGATGGCGCAATGCTGCCGAGGCTGACCGAATCCTGGGCGCGAACCGACGACGGCATCCGTTTTCTGCGTCGTCTGACAGAAGGTGGCTACATCGTGCAGGGACGGCACGCGCAGCGCTACGTGGCCGCGCTGGGTGCAGTGTTCGACCTGGGCGAGCTGACCGCTGGCGGCTATCTCCCGGCCCAGCTCGAGACCGCCTACCGTGACTGAGGCGCTCCCGTGATCATGCGCCGCCTCCGCCCCTACGTGGCCTTGCTCGCGGCCGGTCTCGTCGCTGCGAGTGCTGCCGATGTCTTCGCACAAGGCGTCGACTTCACGCGCGAGAAGGCGCGAGGCTACTTCTTCTACGAACCGGAGCCGGAGGAGGAGGAGCCTGAGAAGGTTCCGCCCAAGCCTCCGCCTGTGCCGCCCAAGAGCCCATCGAAAGAGCCGCAGAAGGTCTCTCCGAAAGGCCCAACCCCGTTCTCGGTGGCGTGGCTGCGCGAAGAGTTGCCGCGCGTCCGCGATCTCGCGATTGACAATCCGACCGTCGAGAACGTCACCGCCTACCGCTACCTCCAGCGCATCATGCTCGACAAGGGCTCCCGGTTCGAGGAGGCCTGGCAACGCTCCATCCTCAAGGAGCCACTTCTTGACGAGAACCTGCGCCGTCCGATCTCGACCTTTGGCGGGGACGTGCTCGATACCCAGGCGCGTGAGGCGCGTGAGGCCACAGCACGGGCCCTGGCCAGGCAGGCCGGCCTGTGGTTCTTCTACCGTTCCGACTGCGAGTTCTGCGTGGCTCAGGCCCCGGTGCTCAAGGCGCTCTCGGAGACCTATGGCTTTCGTGTCCTGCCGATCTCGCTCGATGGCAAGCCGCTGCCAGGCGGGACATTCCCGCGCTACGAGATCAATCGCGGACAGGCGGAGGCCTGGGGGATCACCATGACCCCGGCGCTCGTCCTGGTTCGCCCCTCCACGAAGGAGCATGCCCCGATTTCCCAGGGGCTGCTCCCGATGGAGGAGATCGTGAGCCGCACGATCCGCGCCGCAAGCGAGGCAGGCTGGCTCGACGAGCGGACAGTTGCGGCCACGCGACCGGTGCGACCGATCTACGCGGACAGTGGAACGCTCGCGCGAATGCCGGAGCCCGTAAGCCGCGATCCGGTCGCGCTCGCCGAATACCTCCGGCGCGAACTGCGGCGTCAGGCAACGCCCACCTCGTCTCCGTCTGCCCCACCCGTCTCACGTTGAACGCACCATGACTAACCGACTGCAACCGAAGCACTGGCTGGACGCGATTCGGTCCCGATGGTCCCGCGCATCGACTGCCGCTCATGGCGCAGGCGCACCAGTCAACGACGACAGCCTTGCTGACGCGGTTGACGGGGCGCGCGCAACGCGGATGACCGAGTCGATGGCCGAATTGCTGCTCGGCGACCTCCTGCGCGAACGACGGGCTGAACGCAGGTGGAAATGGTTCCGCCGATGGACAGTCTCGGCTGCTGGCGTGGTGCTCTTCGCGGTGTATCTGACCTTTCAGCTTCAACAACTCGGCTGGCGCGTGGTGCCGCAGAACGACCTGCTCGGCGTCGTCCGCATCGAGGGGGCGATCGGACGCGACAGCGATGCCTCTGCCGATCGCGTGATCGCCGCGATGCAGCGCGCCTTCAAGAGAGCCAACGTCGTAAGCGTGGCGCTGGTCATTGATTCCCCAGGGGGGCAGCCTGCAGAGGCGCTCCGCATTGCCGAGGCGGTGACGCAGCTTCGTGCGCAGCACGGCAAACCGGTTACCGCCGTCATCGGCAACACCGGAGCCTCGGCCGCTTACCTGATCGCGCTTCGGGCCGATCGGATCGTCGCCACACCCTACAGCCTGGTCGGATCGATCGGCACCATCATCCAGGGCTGGGATGTGCATCGCTTCCTCGCGCGGCAGGAGATCGGTCAGCGTGTGTTTGCCTCGGGCGAGCACAAGAACATGCTCAACCCGTTCACCTCGATGTCAGAGGCCTCCGCCCTCAAGGCGCAAGGACTCGTCGATGACCTTGCGCGCCTCTTCGAGACCGAGGTGCGGACACACCGCGCAGGCAAGGTACCGTCACCGGCCCGCATCGCCACGGGCGAGGTGTGGACCGGGCCTGCGGCGCTCGGTCTCGGGCTGATCGATGAGCTTGGCACGCTCGAGTCCGTCGCCCGATCCGCCAATGTCGAGAAAACCTTCGACTTCGGGCCCCGCCCGAATCAGGGCTGGTTCCCCGCGCCCCGCGCCGTGGCCGACTGGTGGACGGAACTGGCCGCGCTTCTCAGTCAACCCGCGCTTCTCCGCTGACCTGCTCAGGAGGTACTCATGCAGACACGACGCTTCGCCCGGAAATCCCTCGCAGTCCTCGTAAGCGTGGCTACGCTCATGGTCGCCTGGCCCGCGCGTGCCGATCTCGACAACGAGATGCGTTCGATGTTCCAGGGGATGGTCAACGTGACGCCAGCGGACGCCTACATCGGGCAGCGACGCGGTGTCGTCTCCCTCGGCAGCGTGGAAGCGCGGGGACGCATCGTCAATCCGCAGCTCGTGAACTTCACTCCGCCATCCATCAAGGCGGGGTGCGGCGGAATCTCGATCTTCGGCGGGTCCTTCTCCTTCATCAACGCGCAGCAGTTCCAAGAGCTGTTGCGGGCAGTCGCACAGAACGCGGCAGGATACGCATTCGAGTTGGCGATAGAGGCCATGTGCCCAACCTGTGCGCAGCAGTTGAAACGTCTCCAGAAGGCAATTCAGGATCTCAACGGAAAGCTCGGGGATTCGTGCAGTCTCGCGAAGGGACTCGTCGACAACTCAGTCGGACCGTCGCTCAGGGCAGTGGGCGCTTCCATGCAGCAAGACGCGGCCGCCCTCGCGACAGCAGTCGGCGGTGTTGCGGACTTCCTTGAGGGCATCGGCAAGAGCAACAGCAACAAGCCGTCGCCTGTGGAGAACGCGAAGGCTGCGGGCCGGATCAATGATCTGAAAGGCAACGTGGTCTATCGCTCGCTGCTCAAGAGCAACACGGCAGCGTGGTTTGCTCATGGTCAGATGCACGAGGTGCTGATGAGTGTCTCAGGCACGATCACGGTGACCGAG
>CAZSTF010000018.1:0-33823 GCA_964609555.1 uncultured Alcaligenaceae bacterium
GGCCTCACCGACCGCAGCGAATGCGACCTCGGCCGGCGGCGCGGGCGGTGGCCCCGCGCCGAAGCGGGTGGCCGCGGCCTCGATGACCTCGGCCCAGATCGGCCCGGCACCGGAGATGCCGGTCACGCCGTGCATCGGCTGCCCTTGGGCATTGCCGACCCACACCCCCACGGTCACGCGGGCGTTCCAGCCGATCGCCCAGTTGTCACGCATGTCCTTGCTCGTGCCGGTCTTGACCGCGGCCCAGTGGTTGACGGCGAGCGGATTGTCGAAGCCAAAGGTGAGATAGCGCGCACCCCGGTCGGCGAGCAGGTCGCCGACGATCCAGGCCGCACCCGGTGAGAGTACGCGCTTGGGCTTCGCTGCGGCGTCCGCTTGCTGCCAGCGCACCGGCGAGGCGAGCCCGCCCTGGGCGAGCGCGCGATAGGCATTCGTGAGATCGAGCAGCGTGACATCGGCGCTCCCCAGCGCGAGCGAGTGGCCGTAGTGCTCGGGGTCGGCCACGAGTGTGGTGAGTCCTGCCTCCCGCAGCAGGCGATGCACGGGCGCCACCCCGACGAGCGCGAGTGCGCGGATGGCCGGAATGTTGAGTGAGCTCGCAAGCGCCGTTCGCACGCTCACCGCGCCGGCGTAGTCCTCGCCGTAGTTCTGCGGCGCGTAGGCTCCACCCCCCACATCCACCGCGAGCGGCGCATCATCGAGCAGTGTCGCCGCAGTCAGGAGCCTCTTCTCGATTGCGAGCCCGTAGATGAAGGGCTTCAACGTCGAGCCCGCTTGCCTGGGCGCGCGGGCGGCGTCGACCGCGCCCGCCTCGGAGAGCGCACCCGAGGAACCGACGTAGGCGAGCACCTCGCCCGTCCCGTTGTCGAGCACGACCACCGCTGCGTCATGCGCGTTGCGGTTCGCGAGCTGCGTGAGATGCCGCCGGATCGCAGCCAACGCCTCGCGCTGCAGCGTGGCGTCGATCGTCGTTGCGATCGGCGTGTTGCCAGATAGCCGCTGGGCCAGCAGCCGCGCCGCATGCGGCGCGATGCGCTCGGCTGCCGCGTAGCGAATCGCCGATTCGGGCAGCGTCCAGCGATCGATGAGAAAGGCGAGCCGCGCACATTCCTCGGCCCGCGCGAGTTGAACCAAGAGCATGCAGGCGCGCCGCTCGACCGTCTGTCGAGCCGCCTGCGGCGCGCGGATCAGGGCCGCGAGCAGTGCGGACTCGGCGGCATCGAGTCCGTGCGGCGCCTTGCTGAAGAGGCGCTCACTGGCAGCGGCGATGCCAACGAGCTCGCCGCGGAATGGAACCCGGTTGAGATAGACCTCGAGAATCTGCGCCTTCGACCAGCCCGACTCGAGCGCCCACGCCGCCTGCATCTGCTGCCACTTGAGATCGAGCCCGCGCCCGCCGCCGGGCCGCACGAGCGCCGGGTCGAGCAGGGCCGCCACCTGCATCGTGATGCCGCTCGCACCGCGGGTACCGCGGGTGTCGCCTGCGATCCGGCGGCGGAGGTGTTCCGCGCCCGCGGCCGCCACCGCAAGCGGATCGACGCCGCCATGCGTGAAGAAGCGCTGATCCTCGGAGCGCACGACCGCCTCGATCAACGCCGGGGAGACCTGCTCGAGCGGCGTCCACGGCCCGCGGCGCACGGCCGGATCGGTGCGGAGCCGGTGGATCACCTCGCCCTGCCGGTCGAGCACCAGACGCTCGCTCGGCACGTGGGCAGCACGTACCGCGTCGAAGCTCGGCGTCGCCAAGGCGGCCAGAGGAATCACGCAGAGGAGCCCGGCCATCCAACCGTGCGCCATGCGGAAGAAGTCTGCGACGTGCCTCTCTCGCAGGGACACGCTGGCCCGAAGGGCCGGGTGAAGGTGAATTGGCCGGCAGTGCGCACGCAGGCGGTGCGCCCTCACCCCAACCCTCTCCCGAGGGCAGAGGGAGACACGCCACACGCAGCCTAACCTCTCCCAAAGGCAGAGGGAGTGAACGCAGGGCATGCGACCGCGCAGCAGGTCGGTCAGCGTGTCAGGACTCATGGCTCGATGACGAACACCTCATTCGCCCGCTGCCCGTTGATCTCGGGCGCATACATCGCCTCGGCATGGGTGGGCGGCAGCGCAAAGCGTCCGGGCGTGGTGAGGCGCATCTGGTAGGCCAGGTGGTGCGCCCCCTTGGTTGTCCACTCGAACGCCGCACGCACGTGGGTGAAGGTGCGCTCGATGTGCCGCTGGCCCTTCCAGGTGATGGCCCCCACCCCTTGCGGGCCGAGGCGCGCGAGGCCGCCGAGCACGGTCGCGCCGGCAGGCACGGCATCATCGATGGCAAGCCAGCCGATGTCCGCACCGGCCACGGCGGTGACCGCGACCTCGACCACATCGCCCACCCGCCAGCGGCCCGGCGTCTGCTGCTGCACCGGCTGGAACGTCTTCGTGACGGCGAGGCCGTTGTTCACCGCGCCCGTGAGCGGTATCGGCGCGCGAAGGACCGCGCGGGCCCAGGGCTCGCCGCGACCCGCGTGCTCGATCGTCACGGCCAGCGGGGCATCGGCGGTGGGCGTGAAGCTCACGGTCGTCTCGGTCGTGCCCGGGCTCCAGACGATCTCGCGCGTCTCGCCGCGCCACGTGACGCGCGTGCGACCGTCGGCCTGCGCCGTGGCGGCGTGACGCTCGAGCGCATAGGCCGCCCAGAGATTGGCCTGCGTTCCGGAGAGATGGCCGACACGCTGCATCCGGTTGTTGAGCGTGCGCACGAGGGGGACGCGATACGCCGAGAGCTCCGGCAGTTCGAGCGACAGCCGCAGCATCCGCGCGAGCGTGTAATCCGTGCCACGCATGAAATACCAGCGATCGTCGTTGCGTGTCACGCTCGCCAGCCCCCCCTGCACGCGCACCGTATCGCGCAGCTCGGCAATCGCCTGAGCGCGCAGCGCCGCCGCGTTCGGCACATCCTTCACGCGCCCGAGCACGTCCACCCAGTCGGCGACCGACGCCGCGGTCAGACGGGCCACGGGAATCGTGCCCGGCACGCCGGGGACCGGCCGCGCCGGGCCACCCGGATCGGTCGGCAACGTACCCACGCTGTCGATCAGCCGCCGGGAGGCGCGCCCGTAGCGCGACAACGCCTCGAGCGCGATCAACTTGTCCGAGACGACCGTGATCGCATCCGACGGCAGCCAGTCGCGCGCTACGCGAACCCGTCCGCTCACGGCCCCCTCGAGCCCGGAGAGCATGCGCTCGCGCAGGTCATCCGGCAACGACCAGCCCGCCTCATGCGCGCCGGCAAGGACGAACGCGGTGAGCACGGCGTAGCCTTCGCCGCTTGCGCCGGGGTAGTAGTGCGCGAGCCCGCCCGGGCTCAGGTAGCCCGGCAGTTCCTCGACGATCCGTTGCCAGAGATCCTCGCGCTTCGTGCCCAACGCCTTGACCATGCGCTGCTCGAGGCAGGCGAAGGGATAGTTCTCGAAGTAGCGGCGCATGCCTGACGTGTCGGTGCCGTAGGTGCGCGCCACGGTCACCGCGATCTCGGCCCCGGGCGTGGCTACGGCGCGCGCGCTGCCCTCGGCAGAGAGCGAGAGGCGTGCACGGCCCTGCTTGACTTCGGCATCAGCCGCTGCGACGAGGCGCGACGGCACCGGTGTGGCAAGCGCCTGCCGCACGCGCAGGCTGTCGCCGCCCCGGTCACCGGTCGGGGCGCCCTTCTCGCGCGCCTCCCAGAGCCACACGGCCTCGCGGCCGCTTGCGGGTGCAGTCGTCTCCCAGGTGATGAGCGCCGTCTGGCCGGGGGCCAGGCTCACCTCGCGCCGGGGCAGGCGCAGCTCATCCTGCTTCGCCTCGACCTCGGCCAGGATCGGGCGCGCAGTCATGTTGCGCAGGCTCACCGCGGCACGGTAGGCATCGCCATGCCGCACGGTGGACGGGATGCCGGCAAAGAGCTGCAGGTCACGCGTCGTGCGCACCGACGCCTCGCCGGTGCCGAAGCGGTCGCCCGCCGGATCGGCCCGCTCGGCCACCGCGACGATACGAAAGCGCGTGAGCGAGTCATTGAGCGGCACCTCGACGGTCGCCTCACCCCGCGCATCGGTCACCACATCCGCCTTCCAGAAGACGAGCGTGTCGAAGAGCTCGCGCGCGCCCGCGCCGCGCCCGCCCGAACCGCCGGGCGGAAGCGCCTTCCGGCCATAGTGCCGCTTGCCGATGACCTGCATCTGCGCGGTGGCGGTGGTCACGCCGTAGTCCCGCCGCTTCATCATCGCTTCGAGCAGCTTCCAGCTCGGGTTCGCCTGCAGTTCGAGCAGTGCCTCATCGATCGCGAACACTGCGACTTCGCTGCCATCGGCCGGCTGGCGGTTGTTCGCACGTTCGACACGAATCTTCACCGGCACGCGATCGCGCGTGCGGTACTCCTGCTTCTCGGTCGTCACAGCCACGTTCAACTGGTAGCGCTGCCATTGGATGTCGACATTCGCAAGGCCGAGCTTGAAGGCCGGCCGCCCGAGATCCACGGTCGCGGTCGGTGCGGGCTCGCCCACGCGCCCCCGCACAAGGAGCACCGAGACATAGGCGTTCGGCGCCCACTCCTCGCGCATGGGCACCTCCACCACGGCCGCCTTGCCCGAGAGCGTCGTCACCGTGCTCCAGAGTACCTGCCCCTCGCGTTCGACGGTCACAAGCGCCGTGGCCTCGCGGAAGGGCATCCGCACCTGGAAGCGTGCGCGTTCGCCGGGCTCGTAGCGCTTCTTTTCGGGCAAGAGGTCGATTCGGTCGGACGCCGCGAAACGGAACATCCAGTCGTCACCGGTCGCCGCCCAGAGCGAGGTTGCAGCGCGTGCCGTGCGCCCCTTCGCATCGTTCACCGAGGCGATCAAGACAACCTCGCCAGATACGGCCACGCTTGCGCTGCAGCGGGCACGGCCGGTCCGGTCGCTCCTGCCCTGGCAGAGCACGCCCAAATCCTTGAGACTTTCGTTCGATTCGTAGCTGTAGAAACCGCCGATGTTGCGCCGCCGGTAGTGATCCCAGCTGCGGTGGATGCCGCGCACCGTGAACGCCACGTCGCCGATGGGCCGGCCTTCGACGTCGGTGGTGACGAGTTCCCACTCGATCCGCTCGCGCGCCATCGCCCAGTCGGCGACCCGGATGCCGACCAGCCGCTCGGCCGGCCAGACCGTGCCGCGGGCCTGTGCGGTATAGATCTCGCCATTCGGATCGCGGTATTCGATGTCGGCGATGAGGCTCGCCGGTGCGAGCACCGCCGGCGTCGGCAGCATGACGCGCGCGCTCCCCGCGCGGTCGAGCGTGAGCGTCATCTCCTCACCCGCGGCCACGCGCGACTTGGGCACGTCGATGGCGGCGACCTTCAGGATCTCGGGCTCGGCACTCAAGGCAAAGCTGTGCTCGGGATGGTCCTCGAAACCATCCCACGTGCGCGCATCGACCCGGCTGCGCGCCGTGATCGTGTCCCCCGACGCTGCCCCGCCTGAAAGAAAGGACAGCCGCACATCGACCGCCGCCACATCCCCCGAGGCGATGTTCGCGCGCGGCAGCGTGACCTCGGCCTTGTAGACCGGAAGCCGGAAGTCCGCGACGGTGAAGCGGCCGGTGATGTCGTCCCCGATCTGCACCGTGTACTGCCCACGCTTCGCGTTGGGCGGCAGGCGCAGTTCGCTGACCGCGTTGCCGCGCGCCGACCACGCGAGCGGCAGCGTCGTCCGCTCGTTCGTGCCTTCGTTGACGATCGCGAGGCTCCTCGGCAGTTTCGCCACCTCCGGCGCGCTGGTGCCGAAGCGCTTGAGTTCCCGCGCGAAGTGCTTCATGTGTACCGTCTCGCCGGGTCGGAGCAGGTTGCGGGCAAGCACGGTGTGCAGCGCGCGCTTGCCGCCGACTCGCGATTCGCCCACGTCGTCCCAGGGCAGATTGAACCGCCACCCCTCGATGCCGCGCGTCCAGTCGCTGCGCGTGAAGGCGGTGTCATCCCCGAGGGTTGCGAAGACGAAGAGCGGACAGTCGCGCTGGGCCTTGGTCACGCGATAGCTGAGCCGTGCGAGACCCTCGGGCGAGGTGCGCGACGACGCGAGCTCGCCGCCCTTGCAGTCACGCACGCGCACCTGCGCATCTGGCACGGGCTGGGCGTTGTCGAGCCGGGTGACCCAGACGAAGGCCGCCTCCGGCCCGGTCTTCACGTGTACCGCAAGATTCGTCACGAGTGCGACCGAGCGCACGAACATCGGACCCTTCTTCTCGAGGTGAGAGGCGCCCAGCGCGCTCGATTCCGCCTCAACCACATGGAGGCCGGGCTCCCCGAGCGGCAGGCCCACGACCTCGAACGCCTTCGGGCCGAGCGTCTTCGGGATCGGCAGCGTCTGCACCCCAGTCTGTCCGCGCAGGAGCGAGCGGCCGCGCAGGTCCTCGCCCTCGCCCGCCTTCACCTCCTCGCCGAAGTTCGAGTAGTCCGACTCGTCATCATCCATCGAGCGGTCGCGCGCCATGAAGCCGAGCGCACGGGCGTACCAGCGGATCATCTCGGCCTCACCCGTCACCCGCAGACGGCGGAGCTGCGCCGCCGTCCCTGCTGCTCCGCCCGAAGCCGCTTCTAGATTGCGCACCGTGATCGGCAACGCGGGCTCGGCATGGCGTTCGAGGATGCCGAAGCTGCGGGCGAACTTGACGAGCGGCGGATACGGCGCCGTCTTGAAGCTCACCGGCCGTGCAGGCGGCAGCGGCGTGCCGGTGCCCTCTTCCTTGAGCCCCGACGGCACGACGAGTGTGTAGCTCGTCTCGGGCTGCAGCCGCGGCCAGCGCAGGAACCCGCTACCCAGGTCGTCCGGCACCGGTCGCACGAGCTTCCCGCCCGCATCGCGCAGCGCGAAGCGCTTCAAGTCCGCTTCCGCGAGCGCGCGGTCGCGGATCGTCACGGTGACCGGCGCAAGCGGGTTGCAGCCCGCCTCGCGGTTTTCGCGCTCGCAGGCGAACTCGAGCCAGTCGCCCGAGCGCACCTTGAAGCGCAGGTAATCCGCCGCCGCGAAGCTCGCCGGCGAGGCAGCATCCCAACGGATGATCACATCCGCCCCTAGGGGGAACGTCTGCGTGCAGCGGAAGGCGATCCAGTTCTCGGCGTTGGTGACGCCAGCCGCAGCGAGCAGCTGCGCTTTGCGCTGGCCGCCGATCACGCGCACCGTGTCGGCTGAGCGCACGCCTTCGACGTCGCAGAACACGCGCTCGGTCAGGAGCTTCGCCGTGACCGCACCGTTCGCGCGCACGAGAAAGACCTGCTCTTCATCGATGTCGCGGCTCTCCGAGACGGGCCGCGATTCGGCAAGCGCAGGCAGGCGGTTCTGCGCCTCCGCCAGCCCAGGCAGCACGAGGCCGAGGATCGCAGCCAGGCCAAGCAGCAGGCGACGCCACGTCGGGAGTGGGAGACAGTCGATAGGAAGCATGAGGGTTGACGGTATGTGCGGGTAGGGGGCGCGGTGCCGGGGCGCTGCGCAACGATCGATGCGGAAACGTTACTGGTAAATTGGGTCAGTGACCACATCGCCCGTCGACACGGCAGACCCCGCGGCTTCCGAGGCGCAGACGTTTCTGCCACCCGGATTGCGCCCGCAGCTCGCCAAGCTCGGCATCCATCGCCTCGCGGACTGCCTGACCCACTTTCCGCTGCGCTATGTCGATGAGACGCGCGAACAGACGCTCGATCGCCTGATCCCCGGCGAATCGGTCGCGGTCACAGGGCGCGTGGCGGCGGCGGAGTTTCGCTTCAAGCCGCGGCGGATGTTTGAGGTCCGGCTCATGCCGACCGCGACCACGGCCGGTGCGGGGCTCGCGCCGACCTTGTCGCTTCGCTTCTTCAACACCTGGCCGGGCATTGCGAGCGCCTATGCAATCGGCCGCGAGGTGCGCGTCTTCGGCGAAGTGCGCGAGGGGCGCTGGGGCCTTGAGATGATCCACCCGAAGCTCCTCCCGACTGCGGCGCACGCAGAGCGGGCCCCGCAGGCGACCGACCCGCAGGCCACGGATCGCCCTACCACCGAGCCCAAGCGACCCCCGGCCCCGCTCACGCCGGTCTATCCGAGCACGGCCGGGCTGCCGCAGCAGGCGATCCGGACGCTCGTCGCGAAGGCGCGCAAGGTCCCCGCGTGGCAGCGCGATTTCCTGCCCGAGCGGGTGCGGCGCCTGCTCGGTCTGCCCGACTGGGTCTCGACCCTTGCCACCCTGCACACCCCGCCGACGGACATCGACGTCGCGGCGCTGGAATCCCGTACCCATCCGGCGTGGCGACGGGTCAAGTTCGAGGAGCTTCTCGCCCAGCAGGTGGCCCTCGCCCGCGTGCGTCACGAACGCGCGCGCGAACACGCCCCTGCCCTTCGCGCGGACGGCCGGCTCGCCCAGACGCTGGCCGCAGCCTTGCCTTTCCGCCTGACGGCGGCGCAGGTGCGGGCGGTCGCGGACATTCGCCGCGATCTCGAGCGCACGACGCCGATGACCCGACTGCTTCAGGGCGATGTCGGCAGCGGCAAGACGATCGTCGCCGCACTTGCCGCGCTCACGACCGTGGAGGCCGGCGCGCAGGTCGCCTTCATGGCGCCGACCGAGCTTCTCGCCGAGCAGCACTACCGAAAGCTCGCGCATTGGCTGACCACGCTCGCGGCCGGGACGCAAGCGCCGGTCAACCTCGTCTGGCTCTCGGGTAGCCAGACCGCGGCCCAGAAGCGCGCCGCACGGGCCGCCTGCGCCGAGGGTCGGGCGCAGATCGTCGTCGGCACGCACGCGCTCTTCCAGAAAGGCGTGCGCTTCGCGAATCTCGGCCTGGTCGTGGTCGACGAGCAGCACCGCTTCGGGGTCGCCCAGCGGCTCTCGCTTCGCGAGCGTGGCGAGGGCGAGCATGTGCCACACACCCTCATGATGAGTGCGACACCGATTCCGCGCTCGCTCGCGATGAGCTATTACGCCGATCTCGACGTTTCGGTCATCGATGAGCTGCCGTCGGGCCGTCAGCCCATCCGCACGCGGCTCGTCTCGGCGGCCCGCCGCACTGAGTTGATCGGCCACGTGGGCCGTGCCCTCGCCGACGGCGCGCAGGCCTACTGGGTCTGCCCGCTCATCGAGGAGAGCGAGGCGCTCGAGGTCGCGCTCAAGGACGCAACCGCGCTCGCGGCGGAGCTGCGGGAGGTGCTGCCCGGGGCCACGATCGCGTTTCTCCACGGCCGACTCCCGCCCGCCGAAAAAGAGGCGATCATGCAGGCGTTCATCCGGGGCGAGGTGCAACTGCTCGTCGCGACCACCGTGATCGAGGTCGGCGTCGATGTGCCCAATGCGAGCTGGATGGTGATCGAGCACGCCGAGCGCTTTGGTCTCGCGCAACTGCACCAGCTGCGCGGCCGCGTCGGGCGTGGCAGCGCCGCTTCCACCTGCGTGCTCGTCTATCACGAACCGCTCTCGGAGACCGCCCGCGCGCGACTCAAGGTGATCTTTGAGTCGACCGACGGCTTTGCGATCGCCCGAGAGGATTTGCGCATCCGCGGACCGGGGGAACTCTTGGGCCCGCGCCAGTCGGGGCTGCCGAGCCTGCGCTATGCCGACCTCGAAGCCGATCTCGATCTGCTCGAAGCCGCACGCAATCTGCGCAGCGAAATCGAGTCCGACCCCACCTTCGACCGCGAAGCGCTGCTGGCGCGGTGGGTAAGAACGGGACTCGATTACGCGAAAGCGTAAGGGCAACGCCGCGGCGCGGCCCGGCGTCAGTCCTCTCCGCCGAACGGGTTTTGCTTCACGAAGCCGCGGAGCGACCGTTCCTCTTGCCGGATCATCTTGACCAGTCCTGCGTCGCTTATCGACGGCTTCGCTTCGACGAGTCGATGTGCAACTTCGTGAAGCGGACGCCCTTCCTCCATCGGCGCGACAAAGTGGCGTGGATCGGCCAGCAGGAACGACCAATGATGCATCCACATCAGGGCGTGCATCGTGCGCGGCCAATCCTTCTTCGCAGCCCACCGGCTCGGAGGCACGAGGTGCTTTCGCATGAAACTTTCGGTGACCCACACCAAGTGCCGACGTGACGCGCGGACGCGCTTCGGCAGAAACTCCGGCGCAGTCGCCCACGCATGGAGGACGAACGTTCGCCCGGCGCGCGTCCTGTAGCTACTGAAGTAAGGCTTTGGCCGCAGAGTTGTCGTCGGCACAGGGGGCTCCGCACGATCTGGGGATTCGAAGGTGGTGTGTCTGAGCCAGATATTGTCTCCGCGTCGTTGGCCTCGCCCGAGGCGCGATCCCGGACGCTGCGGCCAAGGCTCGTCGGCATGGAAGATTGCTCTCTTGCCGAGTCACCGTCTGACCTGGGCGCCCCGCGCCACCGAGCACGCGCTCAGAGCACGAGCAGGTGCTGCTCGGTCGCGCCCGGGACGGCGACGAGCGGGATCGCTCGGTCGAAGGTGACGAGCGTCCCCTCGTGCCGGACGGCGAGCGCGAGCAGGTAGAGATCAGTCACCTGCTGGTGGCCGTGCACGCGAGAGAAGTCGGCGTGCCGATCGTCGAGCAGGCTCACGTCGTCCGACCAGAAAACATGGTCGAGTTCACTCGTGGCCCGACGCAGTTGCTGCCGCACGCGCGCGAGACCCAGCGCACCGCGCTTGCCGTAGCTCGGCTGGTTGAGCACGCGAATCACGCCGTTCTCGACAAGCGGGCAGGTGGCGATCTTCACGCCCGGAGTCTCGATGAAGGCGTTGGCTCGCGGTGAAGCCACATGCGCATCGTCGAAGAGTGCGACCCAGACATTCACGTCGAGTAAATGGCGGCGCATCCGGTCGACACGACCGAAATGGGCGCGCCATGCTGCCGGAATTTCGCGGACCGCGGGGGGTATCCGCCCGCGCCCGCTCTGGGTCACGCGCTTTCCGCTTGGCATGTCAAATGCCTTCCCGCTCCATGAGCAAGCGGACGTGCTCAACCGTGATGACCTCGTCGCGCGCAGGCAGGAGCGCAAACCGACCGCGAAGCGGCCTGTCGTCGAGCGGTGCGCAGGCGGCGGCCCGCGCGCCCTCACGCACGAGACGGGAAACCGCCTCCCCAAGCGAGATCTGCTCGCGAGCCGCGAGATGCTGGGCGACCAGGAGAGCGTCTTCGGCAAGGTTCAGGGTGGTTCGCATGGTCGGATTGGCGCGCTCTAAATGCTGACGAAGCGCTGATTTAGTGTCGCGAGCACGCCCGAGTGCTAGGAGCAGCGGAGCGTGAAGCAAGACATGTCCTAGCGAACCCGGCGGGCGGAGACAAAGCCTGCTGCCCGTAGCTCGTCCGATCGGCCGCCGGGCTAGACCTCATTTCGCGCGGCCCTTACGAGTGACTTGAAGTCTGACTCGCGAATAATTCTGATGCGCTGTCCCTCCGCAACAAGCTGTTCTGCCTTGCGGTGCTTTGAACTTTTTTCGTGCCCTGCGAGCCTGGCTACGTCTTGATCGCCGACAACCAAGATGGTCGTCTTTTTAGTTACGCCCGCTGCGACCTGACAGCCGACACTTGCTGCAAGGTCTGCCGCCTCCCTTCTAGGCAGTCCGAGTGCGCCTGTGAACACGAGTACTTCCCCATAGAGATCTCCTTCCGGATTCCCATCTCGTTGCGCTGGGCCACCGGATGGTGAACTGTGGGGATCAATCGGTTGGTTTGCCCGCCGGTGCCAATAGTCAAGATCCTGCTTAGACTCGCGTAAGGCCGCAAGCAGCACAAAGCCCGCCGCCTTGGCGTCTTCAAGCGCATCGTGGTGCTGGAACTCGTAGCCGATCCTCTTGCAGACGTTTGCCAAGCCGTAGCCCTTCCGAGCGAGGTCCTTCCAAGTGCGGCGAACTACGCGGGCGGAGTCTAACCAAGTAGTGGCAATCGGACTGAGGCCGTACTTGGCGTAGGCACAACCGAGCGCGATTCGATCAAAGTGCGTATGGCAGACGCTGACAGTGCTTTCGAGCGCCGCGCGAATTTTGTCGGCAACCTGAGGCAGTGTCGGCTGCCCGCGAACCATTCTCGGCTCAATGCCGTGACAGGAAATGTTCACCTCGTCGAAGTAGTCTTCGGGATCGACGAGCGTGCACCACTCGGATACGACCCTGCCGTCGACAAACGTTGCGGTGCCGACTTGGCAGATAGAGCTCATGTCCGGGTTGGCGGTCTCAACATCAATGGCCACAAACTGCATTGGTCAAGCTCCGAACGGTCTACGCTTCGGCGTACTTCGGCGGGTCGTTCGTAAAGACAATGGTCATCCCCGTCACCGCGCAGATCAGGGCAGTCTCCTCGGACAAGTCAATGCTCAAGTCCTCGCCTCTTAGGCCTTGCCACATCGCGAGGTAGTAGAGGGTTCCGTACTTCTGCTTCTTCCGAGTCACCTTCTCGGCACCGCCCTTCCAAGGTAGAACGACGAGTTGTCCGCCAGCGGCCTGTGCGGCTAGCGCAGGGTCTTCAAGGCGCTTCTTGCGACCTCGCTCCCAGCAGGCAATAAGCCCGCCGTCTTCGGAATTCCAGCGCTCGTCCCATGTCGCGTTCTCGCGAACTGGTTCTGTAATTGATCGGTGAATTTTCATGCGGCGCAGCGGTGAGGAGTGGCTTCGTGATTTAACAATCAGGTCGGCGGGCGACGAGCAAGCAGGCGCGCAAGCAATCGGGCTGCACAGGGACACTAATGAACGAGTTCTCAGCGTTTTGCATCATTTCAGCATTTTGATGCGTTACTGGCAAGCCGCGACCGACCCGCATGAATAGAATCGCGGGCATGCCCTGCTAGCCACGACAGACCCGCCCCCGCGCACACCATGCGTCAAGCGGCCCTCTCGTGGCTTTTTCGTTTTCCCGACCGGCGCGATGCGCCCCCGCCATCGCAGCCTTCCAGATGCTCAAGGACAGCCTCCGCCAGAAGCTAGAACAGCTCGACCGGCGCCTCGTCGAGGTGGAGACACTCCTCTCCGATCCGGCGACCGTCGACGACATGAACCGCTTTCGCGCGCTCGGCAAGGAGCGGAGCGAACTCGAGCCCGTGGCAGCGCTCTTCAAGACCTATCGCGACCGTGAGGCGGATCTCGCCACCGCGCAGTCGCTGCTGGCCGACCCCGAGATGAAGGTCATGGCCGAGGAAGAAATCGAGGCCGCGAAGGCCGACCTCGACCGAGTCGAGCGCGAGCTCACCCGGGCTCTCTTGCCGAAGGACCCGAACGACGAGCGCAACATCTTCCTCGAGATCCGCGCGGGCACGGGCGGGGATGAGTCTGCCCTCTTCGCGGGTGACCTCTTCCGCATGTACAGCCGCTACGCCGAGCGGCATCGCTGGCAGGTGGAGATCGTATCGGCGAACGAGAGCGATCTCGGCGGCTACAAGGAGGTGATCGCGCGCGTGGCCGGCGCCGGGGCCTACTCGAAGCTCAAGTTCGAGTCTGGCACCCACCGCGTGCAACGCGTCCCCGAGACCGAGTCGCAGGGCCGCATCCACACGAGCGCCTGCACGGTCGCGGTGCTGCCCGAGGCCGATCCCGTGCGCGACATCCAGATCAACCCGGCCGATCTTCGCATCGACACCTTCCGCGCCTCGGGTGCGGGGGGGCAGCACATCAACAAGACCGACTCGGCGGTACGCATCACCCACCTGCCCACGGGACTCGTCGTCGAGTGCCAGGACGGCCGCAGCCAGCATTCGAACAAGGCGCGGGCGATGGAGGTGCTCGCCTCGCGCCTGCTCGAGCGCGAGCGCGAAGCGGCACATGCCAAGGAGGCAGGGCTGCGCCGCTCGCTCGTCGGCTCGGGCGACCGGAGCGAACGCATCCGCACCTACAACTTTCCTCAGGGCCGGATGACCGACCATCGGATCAACCTCACGCTCTACAAGCTGGACATGATCATGGACGGTGATCTCGACGAAGTGATCGAAGCCCTCTCGAGCGAACATCAAGCCGAGCAGATGGCCAACATGGAGGCCGCCACCCAATGAGTGCGTTCATCGACAAGCTCCGTGCCCAGTGGGCTCGAACCGGCTCGCTCGTCTGTGTCGGGCTCGACCCGGAATTCGACCGATTGCCCGCGGTGTTGAGCGCCCCAGGGGCGGCGATCACCGCGTTCTGCCGCGCGATCATCGACGCCACGCACGACCGCGTGTGCGCCTACAAGCCGCAGTTCGCGCACTTCGCCGCCGTGGGGGCCGAGGATCAGCTGGCCGCGGTCATCGACTACCTGCGCGAGAGCTATCCGCACATCCCGGTGATTCTCGATGCCAAGCGCGGCGATGTCGGCTCGACCGCGGCGTTCTACGCCCGTGAGGCCTTCGAGCGCTACGGCGCGGATGCGGTCACGGTGAACCCGTATCTCGGCGGAGATTCGATTGCGCCGTTCACGGCCTACGCCGACCACGGCACGATCCTGCTCTGCCGCACCTCGAACGCGGGTGGGGCCGACCTCCAAGAGCGGCTGATCGATGGCGAGCCGCTCTACCGCGTCGTGGCCCGGAACGCAGCCGGTGCATGGAACGCCCACGGCAATCTGGGCCTCGTGGTCGGGGCCACGGTCCCCGACGTGCTCGCCGACGTGCGCGCGCTCGTGGGTGACATGCCGCTGCTCGTTCCGGGCGTGGGTGCGCAGGGAGGCGATCTCGCCGCCACGGTCGCCGTCGGACGTGACCGTCAGGGTGCCGGGCTCATCATCAACGCCTCGCGCTCGGTGCTCTACGCCTCGAGCGGCCCGGACTTCGCCGAGGCGGCGCGCGGCGTGGTGGAGGCAATGATCGCGCAGGGCGCCCGCATCGAAGCGGACTGACCATGACGATGGACGGGATTTCGGTCGAGGCACTGCTTGCCGATCGCCGTCTGCCCGCCCTCGAGGTCCGCCTGCTCCTCGCCCATGCCCTCGGCCATCCGCGCCCGGCACATGCCCATGCCTGGCTGCTCTCGCACGACCGTGACCGCGTACCCCCGGAGGCGCGCGACCGCTTCGAACTCGCCATTGCCCGCCGCCGCGCGGGCGAGCCAATCGCCTACCTGATCGGGCACCGCGAGTTCTGGGGGCGGGACTTCCTGTGCACCCCCGCCGCCCTGATTCCGCGGCCGGAGACCGAGCACGTGGTGGAGGCCGCGCTCGCGCGGCTCCCGGCCCGGCAGCGCACCCGCATGCTCGACGTGGGCACCGGCACCGGCGTCATCGCCATCACGCTCGCGCTCGAACGCCCGGGGCTCGAGATCACGGCGGTCGACGTCTCGGAGGATGCGCTGGCGCTTGCGGCCCGAAACGCGAGCGCGCTCGGCGCCGACGGCGTGCGCTTCCTCAAGAGCGACTGGTTCTCGGCCTTGGCGGGTGAGCCGCCCTTCGATCTGATCGTGAGCAATCCGCCCTACGTCGCCCAAGGCGACCCGCACCTCGTCCAGGGCGACCTGCGCTTCGAGCCGTGGGTGGCACTCACCGACCGGGCCGACGGTCTGACCGCCTACCGCGTGCTGGCCGAAGCATCCGCGCGCCATCTCGTACCCGGCGGGTACCTCATCGTCGAGCACGGTCATGACCAGGGCGCTGCCGTCCGGGAACTCCTCTCTGCCGCCCGACTCGACGACGTCGAGACCCGCGCCGATCTCGCCGGCCTGCCCCGGGTGACAAGTGGCCGCCGGGCATTGGACAATCGCCGTCCATGAACGGCGCTCGGGGTCAGGAAACGCTCATCTTCGACTGGATCGTGATCGGTGCAGGCACCGCGGGCTGCCTGCTCGCGAACCGCCTGACGCGCGACCCCAACCGGCGGGTGCTTCTGATCGAGGCCGGGGGGCGTGACAGCTACCCGTGGATTCACATCCCCGTCGGCTACCTCTACTGCATCGGTAACCCGCGTACCGACTGGTGTTTCCAGACCGAGCCGGTGCCCGGACTCAACGGTCGCCGCCTGCGCTATCCACGCGGGCGCACGCTCGGCGGCTCCTCGAGCATCAACGGCATGATCTACATGCGCGGCCAGGCGCGGGACTACGACCGGTGGGCCGAGATCACGGGTGAGCCGGCGTGGCGCTGGTCGGCGATGCTGCCGGAGTTTCGCGCGCACGAGCAGCACTGGCGGCTCGATGCCGACGGCGATCGCGCCCACGACCCCGCGTTCGCCACGCTTCATGGGCATGCGCGACTCGGGAGTACAGGGGAATGGCGCGTGGAGCGGCAGCGCCTCCACTGGCCGATTCTCGACGCCTTCCGTGCGGCGGCCGTCGAGGCCGGCATCCCGCCGACCGAGGACTTCAATGGCGGCGACAACGAAGGGGTGGCCTATTTCGAGGTCAACCAGCGATCGGGGGTGCGCTGGAACGCGAGCAAGGCCTTTCTCCGCGCGGCCTTGGGGCGCCCCAACCTCACCGTTTGGTCCGCGAGCCTCGTCGAGCATCTGCAAGTCGCACCGACGGACAGCAACTGTCCGCCGCGCGTGAGCGGCGTCGTGCTGCGCCGCCGTGGTGCCGGCGGTGATGAGCGCGTCACGGCGACCGCGGCGCGGGAGGTCATCCTCGCCGCGGGTTCAATCGGCAGCGTGCAGATCCTCGAGCGTTCCGGCATCGGCGCGGCCAAGCGACTCGCCGCAGCCGGCATCACGCCCGTGGCGGATCGTCCGGGCGTCGGCGAAAACCTCCAGGACCATCTGCAACTGCGGGCCGTCTGGCGGGTGCGTGGCACGCGCACGCTCAACACCCGGGCAGCCACCGCACTCGGCAAGCTCGCCATCGGTCTCGAATACCTGCTCTTCCGGCGCGGGCCGATGGCGATGGCCCCAAGCCAGCTCGGGGCCTTCACCCGAAGCGCCCCGCAACTGCCCCATCCGAACATCGAATACCACGTGCAACCGCTGTCGCTGCCGGCCTTCGGCGAGCCGTTGGAGCCGTTCGACGCCTTCACGGCGAGCGTCTGCAACCTGAACCCGACGAGCCGCGGCTCGGTGCATATCGTCTCGCCGGACCCCGAGGCCGCACCAACCATCCAGCCCAACTACCTCGCCACCGACGAGGACCGGCGCGTCGCGGTCGAGAGCCTGCGGCTCACGCGCCGGATCGTCACGCAGCCCGCGCTCGCGCCCTTCGCGCCGGAGGAGGTTCGGCCAGGCGCGCACCTCACTGAGGAGGCCGAACTCGCCCGCGCGGCCGGCGACATCGGCACCACGATCTTCCACCCGGTGGGCACGACCCGCATGGGCCGCGGGGACGATCCCGAGGCCGTGGTCGATCCGCACCTGCGCGTGATCGGTGTGGCGGGTCTGCGCGTGGTCGATGCGGGGGTCATGCCCACGATCACGAGCGGCAACACGGCGAGCCCAACCCTCGCCATCGCCGAGAAGGCGGCCCGATGGATCGCCGCCGACGAATGAGGCGGCGGCTCGGGCGCGTCGCCGCAGGCGTCGTGCGCGATGTCGTTGCGCGG
This sequence comes from uncultured Alcaligenaceae bacterium, assembly GCA_964609555.1. GTDB lineage: Bacteria > Pseudomonadota > Gammaproteobacteria > Burkholderiales > Casimicrobiaceae > Casimicrobium. The sequence continues at coordinate 17,380 of CAZSTF010000018.1, forward strand.
CGCCCGCTTTCGTCCATTTCGGATCGAGGGGATCCGGAGGAGAAGAGGGCGTGACGGACGATTCCGAGCTCAGGCAGCTGCTGGCCGAGGCTGAGGCCTGCGCGCTCGCCGGACGAGCCGAAGCGGGCATCGAGCTCGGCTTGCGAGCGGAGGAAGCGGCGCGCCGTCTTGACGACCTTCGTGGGCTGGCTCGGGCGCGCCTCTTCCTCGGATGCTTCCATCGCATGGCCTCGCGCCACGATCTCGCGCGACGGTATTTCGACGCGGCGACCGCCGGCTTTGAACAGCTCGACGACGTCGCGGGACTCGCCGAAGCCGCCCTGCAGCAGGGTCAGATGGCCCTCGACCTCGGCGATTACGTGGATGCCATCGACAGCTTTGCCGAAGGCATCCAGCTGATCGAATCCCGCGACTTGACCCTGCTGCACAGCCGACTGCTCACTGGCCTCGGCATTGCCTCCGCCCGGGTGGGTGATTTCGGCCGCGCCGAGGCGGCCTACCACGAGGCCCACGCGATGCAGCGCGAGCTTGGCAACGAGGCCGCCCTCGCCGCGACGCTGCATTGCCTGGGCGTGCTCGAACTGCGTCGCGTCGAGGCGCGACGCGACACAGCCATCGGTGCGGCCGATCCCCGCCTGCTGCACGCGCTGGCGCTGCTCGATGAGTCCTATGCGCTGGCCGAGCGCACCGGACGCACGCGGCTCGCTGGCATGTGCCTCAACGAGCGGGGCCGCGCACTGCGGCTCGCCGGACAGCATGCCCAGGCCATCAAGGACGGCCAGACCGCAATGGCCGTTTTCCGTGCGCTGCCGGTGCCCAAGGAGGAGTGCGAGGCGATCCTGCAGGTCGCCCACGCCCACCTCGCCGCCGGAGAGATCCGCGAAGCGAATGAGCTGGCCGAAGCGGGACTCGAGCTCGCGCAGCGCAGCGGTTTCCGCCCGTCGGAGCGGGATGCGCATCTGCTGCTCGTGCGTTGCCGGGAAGCCCGCGGCGACCCGGCCGCGGCGCTCTCCCACCTCAAGCGCGTGCGGGAAATCGAGCACGAACTGCGCGATGGGGAAGTGATGCGCCGGATCGAGCGGCTCGAGCACGAGCGATCCCTGGCGCAGAGCGAGGCCGAACGGGCTGCGCTGGCCGCACGTGCGCAGTTGCTCGATCGCCTGGCCACGACGGACGCGCTGACCGGACTCAGCAACCGCCGCGGCTTCGAGACCGCGTTCGCCACCACGGCCGCGGGTCGGGACAGCGCAGTGCTGCTCGCTGCCGACATCGACCGCTTCAAGCACATCAACGATGCCTTTGGTCACGACCTCGGCGATCGCGTCCTGCAACGGACGGCGCAGGTCATCGTGCATGCCTGTCGGGCGGACGATTTGGTCGGGCGCTGGGGCGGCGAGGAGTTCCTCATCCTGCTCGACAACACCGAGCTCGACACGGCGCTCGCGGTCGCCGAGCGCGTGCGGCAGGCTGTCGCAAACATCGACTGGACGGACTTCGGCCATGAATTCACGGTCACGCTGAGCGTGGGGGTGGCCGCGATGCAGCGACCGATCGAATTCGTCGAGCTCGCCCGCCGCGCGGATCGGGCGCTCTACGCGGCCAAGGCCCAGGGGCGCAACCGCGTCGTGCTTGCCCCGGATGACGCGCCTCAGGCGGCTACGGCACCTTCGGTACAGAACGACGCGACCACCTCGACGTAATCGGCAAACGTGCTGATCGCGTGATCGCCGCCCTCGAGCACGATCTGCCGCGCGCCCGGGTAATGCGCCACCATCTGCCGCCAGTCGAGCACCTCGTCCCCCTTGGCCGCAATCAGGAGATAGCGCTCCGGTCGGGTGATGCGCTCCACCGCAAGCGCGGCCAGCTCATCAAGATACTCTTCGCGCCAGACGAAGGGCGCATCGCTGTGGAACATCGTCTGCTCGCCCACGTAGGCGGAGAGATCGAGCATAGGCACGATGGCGGGATTGAGCAGCGCCGCGCGGCAGTCGTGCCGCTCGGCGAGATGGGTTGCGTAGTAGCCGCCCAGGGAGGAGCCCACGAGCGCCCAGTCCCGCGCCGGGTCGCCGCGGTCCGCGATCAGCTCGGTTGCAAGCTCGATCGCGGCGGCCGGGCTCGCCCGCAACTGCGGACAGACGAAGCGATGCGGCGTTCGGGCAAAGTGCTCGCGCAGGAGCGTGGCCTTCATCGACTGCGGCGATGAGCGGAAGCCGTGGAGATAGAGCACGTTCATGGGGAGGCGATCCGGGGGACGATAATTGCGGGTTTCCCAGCGCCCGGAATTCAACCATGGCCCTGCAATGCGGCATCGTCGGCTTGCCCAACGTCGGCAAGTCCACCCTGTTCAACGCCCTCACCAAGGCCGGCATCGCCGCCGAGAACTATCCCTTCTGCACGATCGAGCCCAACAGCGGCATCGTCGAAGTGCCCGACCACCGGCTCGCGCAGCTCGCTGCCATCGTGAAGCCGCAGAAGGTCATCCCGGCCACCGTGGAATTCGTCGATATCGCCGGGCTCGTCAAGGGCGCCTCGCAGGGCGAGGGGCTGGGCAACCAGTTCCTCGCCAACATCCGCAACTGCGACGCCACGGCCCACGTGGTGCGCTGCTTCGAGGACGACAACGTCGTGCACGTGGCCGGCCGCGTCTCGCCGATCGATGACATCGAGGTCATCAACACCGAACTTGCGCTTGCCGACCTCGCAAGCGTCGAGAAGCAGATCGCCAAGTATTCGAAGCTCGCCCGCGCGGGCGGCGACAAGGAGGCCCAGCGCCTGATGGGTGTACTCGAAAAATGCCAGGCCGCGTTGAACGAAGGCCGACCGGTGCGCTCGATCGACTTCTACGCCGAGGAACTTGCCGTTCTCAAACCCCTCGCGCTCATCACCGCCAAGCCCACGATGTATGTGGCCAACGTGGCGGACGCGAACGACCTCGAGGGCAACCCGCACTACCAGGCCCTGCTCGCCCACGCCGCGAAGGAGAAGGCCCCCGTGGTGCCCGTCTGCGCCGCGATGGAAGCCGAAATCGCCGACATGGACGACGCCGACAAGATGGAGTTCCTGAAGGACCTCGGGCTCTCCGAGCCGGGCCTGAATCGCGTCATCCGCGCCGGATACGAACTGCTCGGCCTGCAGACCTACTTCACCGCGGGCGAGAAGGAAGTGCGCGCCTGGACGATCCGGAAGGGCTCCACCGCGCCGCAGGCCGCAGGCGTCATCCACACCGACTTCGAGCGTGGATTCATCCGCGCCAACACGATCGCCTTCGACGACTTCATCCGCTGCAAGGGCGAAGTCGGCGCCAAGGAAGCCGGCAAGATGCGCGCCGAAGGCAAGGACTACGTCGTGCAGGACGGCGACGTGATCCACTTCCTGTTCAACGTTTGAGTTCCGGCCGCACGCGGTCAACGCCTACCGCCGATCGTCGTCCGTGCCCAAAGCGGCGGGCGCAACTCCATTCACGCCCGCGCTGCCTGGTGCACTCCGATCGACAAGTTGGCGCCGACTCGCGTTAAACTAGTCTTATAACTAGTCAGAAAAGGTGCGATCATGCAGACTTGGCCCGTACAGGATGCAAAGGCGCGGTTCAGCGAGTTTCTCGAGAAGTGTCTGACGGAAGGACCGCAAATGGTGACAAGGCGAGGCATCGAGGCGGCCGTGCTCGTGCCTGCCGATGAATGGAGACTGCTGCAGGCGTCGGCCAAGCCATCGCTGAAGGAACTTTTGCTCTCCGAGCATGCGAGGGCAGATATCCCCGTCCCCGTGCGAGGTGCAGCCCGCCGACGCAAGCCTGCGGCTCTGGGCTGAGCAACATGTACTTGCTCGACACGAATGTGGTCTCCGAGCTTCGGAAGCCGAAGCCTCACGGGGCCGTGGTGCAGTGGGTCGAGGGCACAGCCGACTCCGATCTGCACATCTCCGCAGTGACGATCGGCGAGATTCAAGCGGGAATCGAAATCACACGCGAACAGGACGAGACGAAGGCGGCCGAACTCGAGCACTGGCTCACGCAAGTCGCCGCCACGTTCAATGTCATCGCGATGGATGCGGAGACTTTCCGTGTGTGGGCTCGGCTCATGCATCGTATGTCCGACACGATCTACGAAGACGCGATGATTGCTGCCACGGCGCACGTCCACAAGCTGACCGTCTTCACGCGCAACGTCGCCGATTTCAAGCGGTTCAACGTGGATCTGCTCAATCCGTTTCAGACCCCAAGGAAGTGACGCGACACGTGGCAACGCGCCCCGAGCCTACGGTTTAGCAAAACCGGATTCATCCGCGCCGATACGATCCCTTCGTCGACTTCATCCGCTGCACGGGCGAAGTCGGCGCCAAGGAAGTCGGCAAGATGCGCGCCGAAGGCAAGGACGACGTCGTCGAGGACGGCGACGTGATCCACTTCCTGTTCAACGTCTGACCGCGCGGGGTTTCGTCAACCCGACTCCCGGCGCACACGCGCCTACCGCTTCGCAATCACGAGCAACCCGGCGACGATCAGGCTCGCCCCGGCGACCACGCGCCAAGTGATCGCCTCGCCGAGCAGCACCCAAGCGAGGAGGATCGCCACGACCACGCTGCCCTTGTCGATGAGGGCGACCGTGGCCACGTCGCCGACCTTCAGGGCCTTGTAGTAGAAGACCCAGGAGGCCGCGGTCGTGAGCCCCGAGGCGCCGAGCCAGAGCAGGTTGTGCGTCGTGAGCTGGCCGATTTCATCGCGCGGGACTGCGTAGAGCGCGAAGAGCAGCACGAAGCCGAACACGAACACGGTGCGCACGGCAAGCCCGAGTTCGCCCGAGATGCCGGCAAGCCCGGCCTTGGCAATGACCGAGGTGAAGCCTGCGAAGAACATCGAGGCGATTGCAAAGAGGATCCACTTTTCCATCGCCTCCCCCTGGGCCAAGTCGGCCTGTCGCTAACGATCGATGCGAAGTATGCGCTCCGCCTCGGCCGCAGTCGCAAGAGCCTCGTCAAGCGTACCCGCCGTGCAGGTGACGTGGCCCATCTTGCGGCCGCGCCGTGCCTCGGCCTTGCCGTAGAGGTGCAGATGCGCGCCGGGGAGCGCGAGCACGCCCGACCAGTCGGGCGCTCCGGGCGTGGGAGCATCGAACCAGACATCGCCGAGCAGGTTCACCATGAGCGCCGGGCGGACGAGTGACGCGTCCCCAAGCGGCAACCCGGCCAGCACGCGCACTTGTTGTTCGAACTGGGACGTCACGCAGGCTTCGATCGTGTAGTGCCCGCTGTTGTGGGGCCGGGGCGCGATCTCATTGAGAAACACCTGCTCGCCGACGACGAAGAGTTCCACCGCGAGCACGCCGACGTAGTCGAGCGCCGCAATGAGCCGTTCCACCGCCGTCTGCGCCGCCCGCGCGACCGCGGGCGGAATGCGTGCCGGCACGATCGTGCGGGCGAGGATGCCTCCTGCGTGGACGTTCTCCTGCACGGGCCAGACGCGACAGGCACCATCCACGCCGCGCGCGGCGAGGACTGAGATTTCGCAGTCGAAGGAAATGCGGGCTTCGAGCACGCATGGCGCGCGGCGGAAGGCGTCCCAGGCGGAGCGCGCTTCCTGCGCCGACGCCACGCGCGCTTGGCCCTTGCCGTCGTAGCCGAGCGTGGCCGTCTTGAGAATCCCCGGGAAGAGCCCCGCATCGAGCGCGGCGAAATCGGCTTCAGTCTCGATCACCGCGAAGCGGCCCACCGGCAGGCCGTGCGCGGCAAAGAAGCGCTTCTCCCGACGGCGATCCTGCGCGATCGCCACGGCCGGTGCGCCCGGCCGCACAGGCCGCCGCGCGGCGAGCCGCTCGAGCGAGGCCGCCGGGACATTCTCGAATTCGGTGGTGACGGCAGCCACGCGCGCGGCGAGTTGGTCGAGCGCGGTGGCATCATCATAGGCCGCGACGATCGTGTCATCGGCTGCCTGCGCGGCCGGGCCGGCCCCATCCGGGTCGAGCACGCAGACGTGATAGCCCAGCCGCTGCGCCGCGTGCACGAACATTCGACCGAGCTGCCCACCGCCCAGGCAGCCGAGCCAGCTCCCGGGGGCGAGCTGCATCTGTGCGTTCACTGCGGGCGGTTACTGGGAGTCCGCGATCACCGGCGGCACGATCATCGCGCGCGCCATCGCGGTCTGCTCGTCACGGAAGGAATCGAGCAGCTGCATGCAGCCCTTGTTCGAGATGCCGAGCATGGCCACAGCGAAGAGCGCGGCATTGGCCGCGCCCGCCTCACCGATCGCGAAGGTGGCGACCGGAATGCCCTTGGGCATCTGCACGATCGAGAGCAGGGAATCCTCGCCTCGCAGGTACTTGGACGGAATCGGCACCCCGAGCACCGGCACGAGCGTCTTTGCCGCGAGCATCCCGGGCAGGTGCGCCGCGCCGCCGGCGCCCGCAATGATCGCCTTCAACCCGCGGTCCTGCGCGGTTTCGGCATAGGCGAACATGTCGTCGGGCGTCCGGTGCGCCGAGACGACCTTGGCCTCGAAGGGCACGTCGAAGCGCTTGAGGATGTCGGTCGCGTGCTTCATCACCTCCCAGTCGGAGGATGAGCCCATCACGACGCCGATGACCGCGCCGCCGCCGTTGCCGCCTTGGCCGCCGTAGTTGTTCCCCCTGTGCTCCATGCCGCGATTTTACGAATCGGCGCCGATCCTCACGGTGCGCCCGTCGAACGCCTTGAACTCGAATCCGGAGAGCCGCCCGAAGCGATGCTCGATGCTCGTCTTCACCTGCTCGCGCAGCCAGGCGATCGCCACCCGCTCGCCGAGCACGAGCCCCCACCATGAATCCGCCCAGTAATGCACGCCCGCGTAGTTGCGGCCGAAGGCAATGTTCATCGCGAGCTTGTCGAGTTCGGTACCGACCGTGGGGACGGGCTGATCGCGGTCGAGCGCTTCCCAGTCGCGGCCGTCGCGCGTGGGCTGGATCGGGAAGCGGATCGGCTGGTTCTCGTCGAAGAGCGCCTTGAGCACGGTGACGCAGGCGCCCGCAATCGCGGCATGGCCCGCGGGGTAGGCCGGGTGCGTGGGGCAGCCTTCGGGGAAGACCTGCGAGAGCAAGGCGTTGCCCTGCCGCGCAACGACGCGCTTGAACGCCTCGGTCTCAAGCAGCCACGTGGGAAGGCCAAGCCTTTCGCCGCGCCGCGTGCGCTCGACGAGCGCGCCGTACTCCTCGGGCCGAAGCGCGCGGTGGCGCATCCATTTCTCGTGCCAGGTCGCGCGCAGCGCCGCATCCGAGATCGTGCCCATGTGGTTGATGGCATGGGCCGAGCCGAAAGTGACGAAGCCTTCCATCGACGGGCTCGCCTTGTACGGATGCCCCGGCGCGAGGTTCTGCCGTCGGCCATGCTGGTTGCCCGCGAGGATGGCGGCCGCATTGATGAAGGCCTGGGTAGCGAGATCCATCTGCGTGTAGCAGCCGAGATCACGGCCGCTCCGCAGATAGAGCTGCTCCGCGTAGAGCTGCTTGATGCCCGGCGGCCATTCACCGCGGATGACCTTGAGGTAGTCCTCCCAGTTGGCCATGAAATCCACGCCGCGGAAGGGCACGCGGTAGCTCTGCCAGATGAGCTGTGCACCATAGGGGATCGGCATCCAGAGCAGCTGCGAGAGATAGCGCCCCTGCCAAGTGCGCGGTATCGGCCCGCGCAGCAGGCTCTGCGGCGTCACGCCGGCAAAGCGTTTCGTCTTCTTGAGTTCGGCCACCGCCGTGGCGACGAGCGATGACCGCTCATAGTCGGCGAACGGCACGTCCCGCAGCAGGAGCGCCCAGTAGACCTCGAGCATCTGTTCGGCGAGTTCGTCCGACTCGAGCGCCGGAAACGGCGGCAGCGGCTCGACCCGCGCGGCGAGGGGGTCGACGTGAAGCGGCGAATCCCAGAGGTACCCCGCCCACGGGTTGGCAAGCCGGATCACGTTGCGCGTGGGCAGCCGCTCCCAGTCCTCCGGGCGCATCGAGACGGTCGCGGCTTCGAGGGCCTCCAGCACGTCGGCGGGCACGTCGCCGCGATCATCATGCGGCAGGCATTTCGCAAACGACGCACGCCCTCGCGCACGCGCCGCCTTCGCAAGCCGCTCACGCGCGGCGGCCGGATCGGCCACGGACGCCGCGCCCACCGACCCAGGCGAAAGCGCGGCAATGAGCGGCAGGCCACCCGCGAGCGTGCCCAAGGCCTCGCGGCGCGACAGGGCAGGTGCGTCATCCGCGGGGGCGGCGCTTGCGGGATTGGGCTGCATGATGAAGGCAAGGGCAGATGGGCGGGATGTGGCGATTCTTTCAGGGATGCCGGAGAATCGCCGCATGCTTCGCGATGCCACTGTGCCCATCACCCTCATCGTCGGCGGCCTGCTGCTGCTCGCCTGGAACCTCGGCTGGCTGCCCGAACGGGATGCACTGATCGCAGCTGCCTTCGTCGCCGCCGGTGGCGCGGTCTTCGCGCTCGACGGACTCACGCGCAAGAGCCTGGTCACTGCGCCGCTCCTCATGGCGTTCGGCGTCGCGTGGTACGGCTACTTCGAATTGGGCTGGCGCTCGCGGCTCATCATCCCGCTGCTCATGATCTTCGCCGGGCTCATGATGCTCGTTGCCCGCTTCGCACCCCTGCCCGAGACGCGCGAGCGGCCCGGCAGGCTGCCGCCTCCGCCCGGGCAGGCGGACAGCGAACGCCCCTGACGCTGCACGGGGGTACCGGGCGCACGGGAGGGGGCACTCCTACAATGCGCGCCATGCCCAAACAAACCTACCTCGATTTCGAGCAGCCGCTCGCCGAGCTGCAGGCGCGCATCGACGAGCTCGAAGCGCTGCACGAGGGTGTCGATCAGCTCGACGTCTCCGACGAAATCAAGAAGCTTCGGAAGAAGCTCACCGATCTGAACCGCTCGATCTACGCGAAGCTCACGCCGTGGCAGATCGCGCAGGTCGCGCGGCATCCGCAGCGGCCCTACACGCTGGATTACCTGCAGGGGCTGTTCACGGATTTCCGCGAATTGCACGGTGACCGCAGTTTTGCCGATGACCCGGCCATCGTCGGCGGGCTCGCGCGCTTCGAAGGCAACAACTGTATGGTGATCGGCCACCAGAAGGGGCGCGACACCAAGGAAAAGGTGCTTCGCAATTGGGGCATGCCCCGCCCCGAGGGCTACCGCAAGGCGCTCCGGCTCATGCGGCTTGCCGAAAAGTTCGGCCTGCCGATCTTCACCTTCATCGACACGCCTGGCGCCTACCCGGGCGTCGGTGCCGAGGAGCGCGGGCAGTCCGAAGCGATCGGCCGCAACCTCTTCGAGATGGCGCAGTTCAAGGTGCCGATCCTCGCCACGGTGATCGGCGAAGGCGGCTCGGGCGGGGCGCTTGCGCTCGCGGTGGGCGATGTGACGCTCATGCTCCAGTATGCGACCTACTCGGTCATCTCGCCTGAAGGCTGCGCATCGATCCTGTGGAAGAGCGCCGAACGCGCACCGGAGGCGGCGGAGAGCCTCGGCATCACGGCCCAGAAACTCAAGGCGCTCGGGCTCATCGATGCCGTGGTCGCCGAGCCCTGCGGAGGTGCGCACCGCGATCCGGTGGCAGTGATGGGCAATCTGCGCGAAGCCCTGATGGGCGAGCTCGACCGTCTCACGGCGATGACCGCGACCGAGCGCCTGAAGGCCCGCCGCGAGCGGCTGGCGCGGTATGGCGCCTTTGCCGAAGCCTGACCCCGCCCGCCTCTCCCCGGTCGCTGCGACCCTCGCCGCGTGGGTTCGCGGGCGTCCCCACGGTGAACGCATCACGGTGGGGTGCTCGGGCGGCCTCGATTCGAGTGTCCTCCTGCACGCGCTCGCGACAGCACGCGCGGAGCTGCGCCCCGACCTCGCACTCGCCGCGCACCATGTCCATCACGGCCTCCTGCCCGAGGCGGATGCCTGGCTCAGGCACGTCGAGGCGCTCTGTGCCGCGCTCGGCGTGCCCTGCTCCGCCGAGCGGGTCACGGTTGACGCGGGCTCGCGTCACGGCGTCGAGGCGGCGGCCCGGCAGGCCCGTTACCGCTCATTTGAGCGGCTTGCGACCGACTGCGTGGTGCTGGCCCATCACGCGGACGATCAGGCGGAGACCGTGCTCCTGCAACTTCTCCGCGGTGGCGGGCCGCGCGCACTCGCGGGCATGCCGGCACGGCGCACGCTCGGCACGATCGCGCTCGAACGCCCACTGCTCGCGCTCGGCCGCGCGGCCATCGCAGACTATGCCCGCGCCCACGCGATCGACGCGGTCGATGACCCGAGCAACGCCGACATGCGCCTCGCGCGGGCGCGGCTGCGCGAGCGGCTCTGGCCCGCACTGCGCGCGTCGTTTCCGGACGGCGTCGAGCAGATCGCGAGCGCTGCGCGCCAGCAAGCCGAAGCCGCACTGCTCGTCGACGAGCTCGCCCGGCTCGATCTCGCTTCTTGCCTCGCGGAGGGAGCGCTCGTGCTCGAGGCCTGGCAGCGTCTCTCACCGTCCCGACGCCGCAATGCACTCAGGCGCTGGCTTGTCGATGCGGGTGCCGCCAACCCCGGCTGGCACGCGATCGGGGACCTGGCTCATCAGCTCGAGCGCGTGGGCACCGGGCTTCGGCGAGCGCTTCGGTCGGCGGACTTCGAAAGGCCACTCGAACTGCGCACGTTTCGCGGTCGGGCATCGATTGGGCCTTCGTTCCTGCCACTGTCTGACAGCAGCGACGGCTTGGACAGTGGCCCGTCCCTGCCCGCCGACCTCTCGGTGCCGGGAAAGTGGCGCACGGCCTATGGAGAACTTCGGGTCTCGGTCGTCGAGCAGGACACGCGGGCTCCTCGGCCGATGCTGCTCGTGTCGCCATCGAGTCGCGGAAAGGTGGGCTGGCGACTGCGTCTCCGTCGTCCGGGCGATCGCATCCGCCTCAACGAACGAAGCGGTCATGTGGCGCTCAAGAACGTCTTTCAGACCCACGCCATCCCGCCCTGGCAGCGGGCACACTGGCCGCTGGTCTGCGACGACGAGCGCGTGATTGCGGTGGTCGGTCTCGCGGTCGATGCGCGCTACGCGGCCGACGCCGGGTGGTTGCTTGAGTGGAAACCCGTGTCGTCCCCGGATCCGGCCCCTGCGTTGAGGGACGGCACGGTGCTCGGTCGCGCGTCGTCGCGGGTCAACCCCTGCGGGCGCTGACAGCATCGATTCCTACAATCGCGCGTCGCGTGGCCGATGGGCGGGATCGAGCGAGCCTCGCACCCATCGCCGTCGAGCAGCGTCCAAGCAGCCTGCGGGAGCGGCTTCGATGCGCGCCATACCAACGAAGTACAGGAGATCAAGCATGTTCAGAAAGACCTGGCGTCCCCTCGCCGCAGTCGCCTCGGCGCTGACTGTGGCCCTTGCAAGCGGCGTGGCGTCTGCCTATCCCGAGAAGCCAGTCGCGATTGTCGTTCCGTTCGCGGCGGGCGGCCCCACCGACGTCGTCGCACGGACCTTGGCGCAGGCGATGGGTCCCCACCTCAAGGGCACGGTCGTGGTCGAGAACACGGCTGGCGCCGGAGGTACCGTGGGCGCCGGCCGGGTCGCCCGCGCACCAGGTGACGGCTACACGCTCCTCTTCCACCACATCGGCATGGCCACGGCCCCAGCGCTCTACCGCAAGCTGGACTTCAAGCCGCAAGAGGATCTGATTCCGATCGGTGCCGTGGTCGACGTGCCGATGACCGTGATCGGCAAGCCGGGCTTTGCGCCCGCCAACGTCAAGGAGCTCGTCGCCTATCTGAAGACCAACAAGGACAAGGTCAACCTCGCGAACGCGGGCATCGGCTCGGCTTCGCACCTCTGCGGTCTGCTGCTTCAGAACGCGCTCAAGACCGACCTGACCACGGTGCCGTTCCAGGGCACGGGGCCGGCCATGACCGCGATCCTCGGCGGCCAGGTCGATCTGATGTGCGACCAGACGACGAACACCACGGGCCAGATCAAGGGCGGCCGCGTCAAGGCCTATGCCGTGACGAGCAAGGGCAAGCTCGCGAACTTCCCGGATCTGCCGCCGCTCGCCACCGAGTTGCCCGGCTTCGAAGTCGGCGTCTGGCACATTCTTTACGCACCGAAGGGCACACCGGCCAACGTCGTGGCCGCACTCGAGAAGGCGCTTCAGGCCGCGATCAAGGAGCCGGCGTTCGCCAACAAGATGAAGGAACTCGGCGCGGAAATCATGCCCGCGGACCGTCAGACTTCGGCGGGTGCCAAGGCGCTGCTCACAGCCGAGATCGGCAAGTGGGGCCCGATCATCCAGGCGGCGAAGGTCTACGCGGACTGATTTGCCCGCAGCCGTCATCGACCGGAAAACAAGCAGGCGCCCTCGGGCGCCTGTTTTACTTCGGGGGGTCGATGCCGCCGGAGGATCGAGAGCGATCTCGTGTCGCTACTTTGAATCGCGGACCGCTCAGTCCGCGAGCGTATCGCGCCCCGCAGCCGTCGGCGTCAGTCTGCGCCGGTACCGGTCTTTGCCGCGCCTGCTGCGCCCGCGGCCTCACCCGCCTTTTCGGCGAGCTTGGTCAAGCAGCCAGCGCACGTGAACACGGTGCGACCGGCGACCTTGCGGGTCTTGCCCCCACGGATGATGGCGGGCTGTTTGCACGTGCCGCACAGGCGGGTCCAGCTTCCCGCAACCGAGCGCTTGCGCGGCGTCATGGTCTGTTGACGGAACTTGGCGATCTGGTTCGGATCCATCGTCACCCTGACTCAGCTCGCGGCGGCGGACGTCGTCCCGAGGCGCATGTGAGTCTTCACCCACCAGCAGCGCGCGGAGACAGCCCACATCACGCTGGCACGGTCAGAGGCTGACGCGCCGTGACACCGCGGCTACCGCCGATGTCTGCGTAATGCAGTCGCGAGCACAGTGATACTGAACAACCCGTATTATCGCTCCAAACGGGTCTTTTCGGCAAGTTGCTTGCCCGAGCGCAACATGGTTCATCACTCACCGCGCCAAGGACGGCTCCAAGGCGGCTATGTGTTCATCGTGGTTCCGATCGTGCTGATCCTGCTCGCGATCGCCTATGGATTCCTCATGTGGAACTGGAGCTATTCCAGCGGCGAGCGTGTGGGCATCGTGCAGAAGCTGTCCAAGAAAGGCTGGATCTGCAAGACGTGGGAGGGCGAGCTGAACATGATCGTGCTGCCCGGCGGTTTGCCGGAGAAGTTTCAATTCACGGTCTGGGATGACGCGGTCGCCGCCGAGATCAACCGCCTGGCCGGTCGCCGTGTGGCGCTCCACTACGAGGAGAAGGTCGGCCTGCCCACGTCGTGCTTCGGTGACACGCGGCACTACGTCACGCGGGTCAAGGTGCTCGAAGACCCTGCGAAGTGAATCGCGCCTGCGCGGCGGCGTAATCCTCGGGGGTGTCGATGCCCGGTGGCAACGGGGCGTCGATCACATCGCAGACGATGCGGTAGCCGTGCCAGAGCGCCCGCAGTTGCTCGAGCGATTCGTGGCGCTCGATCGCCGGGCGGGCCAGCCCGGGAAATGCCCGCAGGAAGTGGGCCCGGTAGGCGTAGAGCCCGATGTGACGGTGGATCGGCAGATCGGCCGGAAGCGTCGTGATGCCATCGCGCCACGCATCCCGTGCATAGGGAATGGGTGCGCGGCTGAAGTAGATGGCCTCGCCCTGTCCCGACAGTACGACCTTGACCACGTTGGGGTTCGCGATCTCGGCCACAGCGTGGATCGGGTGGCACAGGGTCGCGAGCGCCGCCTGCGGGTGAGCGACCAGAAGCCGCGCCACCCGATCGATCGCCTCGGGGGGAAGAAAGGGCTCATCGCCCTGCACATTGACCACGACCCGGTCGGCGGGGAGATCCAGCCGGGCCGCGACCTCTGCCAGACGGTCGGTGCCGGTCTCGTGGGTGGCGGCGGTGCGCACGACCTCGATCCCACGGGCAGCGCAGACGGCCTCGATGCGATCATCGTCCGTGGCCACGATGACCCGCGCCGCGCCCGAGCGCCGTGCCTGCTCGGCCACGCGCACGACCACGGGCTGCCCCCCGAGGTCGAGCAGGGGCTTGCCCGACAGCCGGCTCGAGCCGAAGCGCGCGGGGATCACAACGTCGAACGCAACACCCGATCCCGCGCCAGACGCCGTGTCAGGCGCACGCTCGGGCGGCCCAGAAGGCACGCCGATCACGGCTTGGCCGCGAGCCGCTCGATCTCTTCGTCGGTCAGCGGCCGCGCCTCTTCTTCGAGCATCACCGGAATGCCGTCGCGGATCGGGTAGGCGAGACGCGCCGAGCGCGACAGCAGTTCGTTGCGCTCGCGGTCGTACACGAGCGGGCCCTTGGTCACGGGGCAGACGAGGATCTCGAGGAGCTTGGGTTCGACAGTCATGGTTTCACGGCGGGCGACCGGGTGGCCGCACCGCACTGGGCACGCAGGCGATCGATGAGTGTAGCCACGAAGGCCGCGGGCAACTCAAGCCGCAACGGCACGACCCAGACGCGAGCGTCGGCGAGGCGGGCGAGCTTGACCGCATCCTTTTCGGTCACGAGGATCGGTGCGTCGTCGAGGCGCGCGAGATCGTCCTGGCTGAAGACGTGATGATCGGGCAAGGCGACGAGTTCGCCCGCCACGCCGTGGCGCTCGAGCGCCTGGGCGAACAGCTTCGGATGGGCGATGCCGGCCATGATCGTGATGCGGCGCCCCTGGAAAGCGTCCCACCCGGCGGTCTGCCCGGTGAGCAGGTGCCTGGGCTGGGCCAATGCCCGCCGGACGCGCCAGGCCTTGGGTGCCCCGGGCGGCTCGGCCCGAGGAACGCCCGGCGCATCGTCACCGACGACCACGCGAAAGTCGCACGTCGCCGCCCGCTCGAGCGGCTCGCGCAGGGGCCCCACGGGCAGCAACTGCCCGTTGCCGTAGCCCCGTTCGCCGCTCACGAGTTCGATCTCGATGTCCCGCGCGAGCCGCTGGTGCTGGAGCGCATCATCCGCGATGATCACATCGACCGCGGGATCGTGCGCGCACAGGTGGCGTGCGGCGCGCAGCCGGTCGCGACAGACCACGACAGGCACGCCGCGTGCTGCATGGATGAGCGGCTCGTCGCCCACGTCCTCGGCGCGCGACGCCCGCGTGACCACGATCGGTGTGGCGGGCGCCACCGGATGCCCGCGACTCACGACCCCCGACCGGAAACCGGCCGCCGAGAGCGCCTCGATCAGCGCCATCGTGAACGGCGTCTTGCCCGTGCCGCCCACGACAAGGTTGCCCACGACGATGACCGGCACCGGTGCGCGACCGCGAGCAAGGACACCGCGCCGATAGAGCGCACGACGCAGCCGGATGACGACGCCGTAAAGCCATGACAGGGGGGCGAGGAACCACGCGGCACCGGGCGACGGTTGCCACCATTGCCGCTCAAGCCAGCGACGGACCATGGGGACCTGCAGTCTCGCGCTTCGCGCCGAAGGCGTGCCCGTTCAGCGCGACGGAGCCTGGGTTGCGAACGTGATGTTCGGGAAGTTCGCTGCGCGCGCCGCTTCCATCACGTAGATCACGTCCTGGTGCTTCGCGGCCGCATCCGCGTTGATGATGATCACGGGATCGGTCGCGCCCTGCGCCGCGTCCTTGAGCGCCTGGGCCAGCGCGGGCACGCCACTGAACTGAAAGACCGTCTTGTTGAGCGCGAAGCGTCCGCTCGCGTCGATGCCGACGGTGATCTCCTTCGGGCGCTGCGCCTGCTTTTCGGCCTCCGCCTCGGGCAGGGTGATCTTGAGTTCCGTGAGGCGGCTGTAGGTCGTGGACGCCATCAGGAAGATCAGGATCACGAGCAGCACGTCGATCAGCGGAATCAGGTTGATCTCCGGCTCCTCACGGAAGCGTCCGCGTCGGAAATTCATGGCCAGGCGCTCCGCTACTTCGCGCGATCACCGTGCAGCACGTCCACGAGCCGGGTCGCCTGCTGCTCCATCTCGATCAGGAGCGCATCGACCTTGCCGCGGAAGTAGCGGTAGAACATGAGCGCGGGGATCGCCACGATGATACCCATGGCCGCGTTGTAGAGCGCGACCGAAATGCCGCTTGCGAGCCGCGCAGGATCGGTGCCCGCCGCATTCTGCGACCCGAAGATCTCGATCATGCCGATGATGGTGCCCAAGAGTCCCATCAGCGGCGCCGCAGTGGCGATCGTGGCGAGGGCGTTCAGGTAGCGCTCGAGGCCATGGGCGACGACCACGCCGGTGGCTTCGATCGCCTCCTTGACCACGGGGCGCGGCGAGCGGATGTTGGCAAGCCCTGACGCCAGAACCTGCCCGAGCGGCCCTTGGGCGGCGGTGAGGTTGACCAGTTCCTGCGAGAGCCCCTTCTTGCGGTACTCGTCGATCACCTTGTCGGTGAGCCCCGGCGGAATGACCTGCGTGCGCCGCAGGGTGACTGCGCGTTCGATGATCAGGGCGAGAGCCACGACGGAGACAGCGATCAGCGGCCAGAT
>CAZSTF010000019.1:0-15641 GCA_964609555.1 uncultured Alcaligenaceae bacterium
TGCGGCCTGACCGGGCGCAAGATCATCGTCGACACCTACGGCGGCGCCTGCCCGCATGGCGGCGGTGCGTTCTCGGGCAAGGACCCCTCCAAGGTCGACCGCTCAGCCGCCTATGCCGCGCGCTATGTGGCGAAGAACGTGGTCGCCGCCGGGCTCGCCAAGCAATGCCAGGTGCAGGTCGCCTATGCGATCGGCGTGGCCAAGCCGATGAACGTGACCATCTACACCGAAGGCACCGGCGTCATCCCCGACGAGAAGATCGCCGAGCTCGTCAACGCGCACTTCGACCTGCGCCCGAAGGGCATCATCCAGATGCTCGACCTGCTCCGGCCCATCTACTCGAAGACCGCCGCCTACGGCCACTTCGGCCGCGACGAACCCGAGTTCACGTGGGAACGAACGGACAAGGCTCAGGCGCTGCGCGCCGCTGCGGGACGGTAAGGTCCGACGCCGCCCGACTGTCGAGCCCCACCGATGGTCCGCCGTTGCTCTGCCCTGCTCGTCGCCGTGAGCTTCACGATCAATGGAGCTTCGAGCGCCAACGCCCAGACTCCGCTCGCAACGCCGCAAGGTCACTGCCGCACGGGCGAGGTGGTCGTCTTCGACTGCACCACGGGCCGCAAGCAGGTCTCGGTCTGCATGAGCGCGGACTATTCGGCGCAGAAGGGCCACTTGCACTACCGCTTTGGCACGCCGGGGCAGGTGGAGATCGAACTGCCGCGGGACCGCCGGAAAGGCAGTGCCACCGAGGCGCGGCTCGACACGTTTCCCAACGGTTCGCAAGCGGGCTACCTGCGCTTTCACAACGGACCGACGGGCTACGTGGTGTTCGATTCGAGTGTGCGCGCAGGACAGGCTTGGGAGGCCCGAGCCGGCATTGCCGTCGAGCCCGCGAATCCCCGGGCGCGGCGGCAGATCATCGAGTGCAAGGATGATCCCCGCGCCTCCCTGCTGCTCGACGCCCGCACGATGCGTGAGCGCTTTGGGTTCATGGAGAACCCGGAGGCGAAGCCCTTCGACATGCCCTGACGTGCCCGCGGTCGATCCGTACCCGCTGACGGCTCATTTGAGCAGCTGCCCCTGCCGGCCAAGCACGATGCGCCAGACATCGGGATAGGCCCACATCGCCCCGGACATCGCGTCCACCCCGAGTCCGATCACGCCGCCCACGATGACGTTGCCGGCGGTGTGCGCGCGGGTCGTGCTCTGCACGATGGCCGTGCCCTCGGGCAGGCCGCTCTTACGGCACTCCACGCTCGCGTCCGCGTTCGCCTTGCTGATCGTGACGGAGCCCGGCGTGGTCACGCTCCAGGCGCCCTTCGAGTTGCGCACCGTGCAGGTTGCCCCGTCGACGTCCCGGCCGTCGGGCGCCGCTGTAGTGACGAGCACCGATTGCGTCGTGCCCGTGGTGACGGTCGCGCAGCCGCCGAGTCCGAGCAAGGCGAGCGCGCCCAGGCCAACGCCCCAGCGTGCCAAGGCCTGTCCCCCATGACGATTCATCGGTCCACCTCCGAAATCGATGTACGCGGCCAGGCCGCGCATGTTCGGGAAGGCGTAAAGGCGGGAAAACCGGCTCAGGCCGCCTTGCGCGCCGCGAGTGCCCGGTTGACGCGCGAGTGCGGTGGGCGGCCGAGCGCGGCCGAGATGAACTCGCCCGCTGCGCAGACCGCGTCGAGATCGATGCCGGTTGCGATGCCCATCCCGTGCAGCATGTAGAGCACGTCTTCGGTGGCGACGTTACCGGTCGCCCCCTTGGCGTAGGGGCAGCCGCCCAAGCCGGCCACGGAGGTATCGAAGGTGGCGACCCCGAGCTCGAGACAGGCGAGGATGTTCGCAAGCGCCTGGCCGTAGGTGTCGTGAAAGTGGCCCGAGAGGTGGACGAGCGGAAACACGCGTGCTGCGGATTCGAAGACTGCCTGCGTGCGGCGCGGCGTGCCCACGCCGATCGTGTCGGCGATGCCGATCTCGTCGCAGCCCAGATCGGCCATGCGGCGGACGACATCGACGACCGCCTCGACCGCCACTTCGCCCTGATACGGGCAGCCGAGCGCGCAGGATACTGCGGCCCGTAGCCGCAAGCCTTGCGCCTTCGCCGCTTCGGCCACCGGCCGGAAGCGCTCGACCGATTCGGCGATCGAGCAGTTGATGTTCTTCTGCGAGAAGGCTTCGGAGGCCGCGCCGAAGATCACGACCTCATTGGCTCCGGCGGCGAGCGCAGCCTCGAAGCCCTTCATGTTGGGCACGAGCGCCGAGTAGACGACCCCGGGCTTGCGCGTGATGCCGGCGAACACCTCGGCCGAAGTGGCCATCTGCGGCACCCATTTGGGCGAGACGAACGAGCCCACCTCGATGTTCGGAAAGCCCGCCGCCGTGAGCCGGTTGACGAGTTCGATCTTGACCGCAGCGGGAATCTCCTGCCGTTCGTTCTGCAGCCCATCGCGCGGGCCGACTTCGACGATGTGGACGTGTCGTGGATAGCTCATGCGTCGCTCGCTCTCGCTTCAGTAACCCAATGTCCGATCAACGATACCACTCACCGGCTGACCCGCCGCGAGCGCGCGAAGCTTCTCGACGATCTGCGCGCAGGCCTCGCGAATGGGCGTTGTGGCCGCGATGTGCGGCGTGACCAGAACGTTCGGATGACTCCAGAGTGGGCTGGACCGCGGCAGTGGTTCAGCCGAAAACACGTCGAGCAAGGCACCCGCGAGCTGACCGCGCTCGAGCGCGGCGAGCAGATCCGCCTCGACCACGAGATCGCCGCGACCGGCGTTCACGAGATAGCTCCCCCGCGGCAGTTGCGCGAGACGCCTGGCATCGATGAGCCCGCGCGTTGCGGGCGTGAGCGGCAGCATGAGCACCAGCACGTCGGTGCCTGCAAGAAACGTCTCGAGCGCAGCCTCTCCGGCGAAGGTGTCCATGCCCGCCATCGCGCGCGGCCGCCGCGACCAGCCCCGCACTGGATAGCCAAAGTCGGCGATCTTTTGGGCCACGTGGCCGCCCAGTTCTCCGAGGCCCATCACGCCGACCGTGGGTCGTCGCCGGTGGGCCCGATCCTCGTGGGGCTGCCACCGGCCCTCCCGCTGCTGTGCCGCGTAGCGCCCCATCTGCCGATGATGATGCAGCACGCCGTAGAGCGCGTACTCCGCCATCTGCTGGGCCATGCCCGCGTCCTCGAGCCGGATGATCGGCAGCGTCTCGGGCACGACGTTCATGGCGAGGATGGCATCGACCCCGGCGCCGTAGTTGATGACCGCCCGAAGCGCGGGCTGCCGTGCAAAGAGCGTTGCGGGCGGCTTCCAGACGACCGCGTAGTCGCAGGCCGCCTCGGTGGGCCAGGCATGGCATTCGATCTCGGGCGCAAGGCGTGCGATCTCGCCGGCGATCGCGGGCACGACATCGATGCCGGTGGATTGGACGAGCAGCCGCACGGCGAGATCGCCCTTCGCTCAGGCGGGGGCAGTGCTGGGAGCCGCCTCGAGCGCCGCCAGCGCCACGAGTTCAGCGCCTTCCTTCACCTGCTCGCGCGGCGCGAAGTAAACCGCCTCCACTGTCCCGGCAAAGGGGGCGACGATCGTGTGCTCCATCTTCATCGCCTCCATCACGAGAAGCGGCTGCCCACGCTCGACCCGGTCGCCGGGCTTCACATGCACGGCCACGATCGCGCCGGGCATCGGTGCTGCGAGATGCCCGCCGTGGCCGTCCTCGACCGCAGGCGGGGCATACGGATCGATGGCCTCGATCGCCACGCGTCGCCCATCGAGCAGCACCAGACGGTCACGGCCGTGGTGCAGCACGCGCGCACGGATGCGGCGGCTGCCGAGCGTAAGCGCAAGCTCCGCCTCGGGCGATGCCCCCTCGACGGCGGCGCATTGGCGCTCGCCGAGCCCTTCCAGCCAGAACCCCGCGCCCCGGGGGGCGAGGCGCACCCGCACGGTCTGCTCACCGACGCGATAGTCGAACGCGATCGCATGATCCGGCTGCCCGAGCCAGAAGGCATCCACCCGCGCCCACGGAGAGGGATCGTCAGCCGAAGCCGCGCGAAGTGCAAGCCAATCGGAGAGGGCCACGGCCGCGAGCGCCTCGGGATCGATTGTCGTGGCCGGGGGCGGCAACAGCGCCTCGGCATGGCGCGCGATGAACCCGGTATCGACCCGCCCCGCTGCAAATTCCGGGTGCCGCGCCACGCGGGCGAGGAAGGCGACGTTGTTCGAAAAGCCCATGACCGCGAAGCGATCGAGCGCCTGCGCGAGCCGCCCGAGGGCCTCCTCGCGGGTCGCCCCATGCGTGATGAGCTTGGCGATCATCGGGTCGTAGTAGGGCGTGATCTCATCGCCCTCGCGTACCCCCGTGTCGATGCGCACGTGAAGCCCGATCTCGGGGAGCGCGAGACGCGCGATCGTGCCCGTGGCCGGAAGGAACCCGGCCTCGGGGTTCTCGGCGTAGATGCGCGCCTCGAAGGCGTGCCCGTGGATCGCCAGTTCGTCCTGACGGAGCGGCAAAGGCTCGCCTGCGGCGACGCGCAGTTGCCACTCGACGAGATCGAGCCCCGTGATCATCTCGGTCACGGGATGCTCGACCTGAAGCCGCGTGTTCATCTCCATGAAGTAGAAGCGGCCGCTTTCGGCCACGTCCGCCTCGGCGATGAACTCGACCGTGCCTGCACCCACGTAGCCCACGGCCTGGGCCGCGGCGACTGCGGCGTCCCCCATCCGGCGCCGGATCGCCTCGGGCAGCCCCGGTGCGGGGGCCTCCTCGATGACCTTCTGATGCCGCCGCTGGAGGGAGCAGTCGCGCTCGAAGAGATAGACGCAGTTGCCGTGCCGATCGGCAAAGACCTGGATTTCGATGTGGCGCGGGCGATCGAGATAGCGCTCGATGAGCACGCGGTCATCACCGAAGCTTGCGAGCGCTTCCCGCCGCGCCGAGGCGAGCGCATCGGCGAACTCGGTCGCGCTTGCCACAACCTTCATGCCCTTGCCGCCGCCGCCCGCGCTCGCCTTGATGAGCACGGGGAAGCCGATCCGTTGGGCCTCACGCGCGAGCAGCGCCGGATCCTGATCGAGCCCGTGATAGCCCGGAACGAGCGGCACGCCCGCCCGCTCCATCAGGCGCTTGGCTTCGGCCTTGAGCCCCATTGCCTCGATCGCCTCGGGCGGCGGCCCGATGAAGACGACCCCCGCGTCTGCACAGGCCCGCGCGAAGCCCTCGTTCTCGGAAAGAAAGCCGTAGCCCGGGTGGATGGCCTGTGCGCCGGTGCACCGGGCGGCATCGAGGATGACCTCCGCTCGCAGGTAGGAATCCTTCGGTGCTGCGCCACCGATGGCGATCGCCTCGTCGCACATCGCCACATGGAGCGCGTCCCGGTCGGCGTCCGAATGCACCGCCACCGTCCGCACGCCGAGGCGGCGCGCGGTGCGGGCCACGCGGACTGCAATCTCCCCGCGGTTGACGATCAGGATCTTCTCGAACATGCTGCTCACTCCTTCGTCCCCGACACCCAAGCGGCGGGGCGCTTCTCGAGAAAGGCGGCGATGCCTTCCTTCGCCTCGGCCGTGGCGCGGATCTGCGCGATGCGCTCGACTGTGTCCTCGATCAATTCATCCTCGAGCGGCTTTTGCGCAACCGCCTGGATCAGCACCTTGGCCGCCTCCATCGCCTTCGGCCCGTTGGCCAGCAGCGCAGTTGCAATCGCCTCGACCCGCCGATCGAGTTCCGCCTCGTCCGCCACGACGTCGTGCAGGAGCCCGATGCGACAGGCTTCCACTGCACTCATGCGCTCGGCCGTGATGAAGTAGCGTCGCGCATGGCGGGCACCGATCGCCTCGATGACATAGGGGCTGATGACCGCGGGAATGATGCCGAGCTTCACTTCCGAGAGCGAGAAGACGGCCCCTCCCACACCGATCGCGATGTCCGCCGCGGCGACGACACCCACGCCCCCCCCAAAGGCATTGCCCTGCACCCGCGCGATCACGGGCTTCGGGCAGGCGTAGATCGCGTTCAGCATGAGTGCAAGTTCGCCCGCGTCCTCGCGATTGCGTTCTTCGTCATAGCTCGCCGCGCGGCGCATCCAGTTGAGATCCGCCCCGGCGCAAAAGCTCTTGCCCTCGGCCGCGATCACGATCACGCGCACGCGCGACTCCTGCCCGAGATCGCGGAAGGCTTCGATCACCTCGCGGATCATCGTCTCGTCGAAGGCATTGTGGATTTCGGGACGCGCGAAGGTCACGCGGGCGATGCCGCGCGGGTCGTGCTGGATGTGGAGGGTGGTCGCGGTCATGGCGAGGATCGAAGTTTGCGAAGCATGTCCAGCCGCTCGGGGGTCTCGAGCAGGTCGAGCAGCGGCGCGAGTTCTGCCTCGATCTGTTTCCAATCGAGGCGCGCGCCTTGCCTCACGATGATGCTCCGGACATCGACCCAGTCCTGCGGCCGCCCGGCGAAAACCTTGTGCACGATGAGATCCTCCGCGGAGCATGTGGTGTAGCCGAATCGCTCCGTGACGCGGAAAAAGCTCGCGCGCTCGATCGAGCGCTCCTCAAACGGCAGGCCGCCCAACCCGATGTCAAGAGGCGTGCCATTGCCATGCCTCAACAGCAGCACGCGATGGCGAAGCGCATGCTCGCGCGCCTCAGTCGCCTCGATCCTCGAGGCAAAGTGCCGCAACCACTCATCGACATAGGGTTCTTCGTTCCCCCAGCCAACGAGCAAGGTGAGGTCTGCATCGCGCGTCGCCCGCTGTTCGCCCCAACGCTGCACCGCCAAGCCACCAATGAAGCAGTGACGCCAGCCACGCTCCCGGCAGAAGCGTTCGACGTCGGTCGTCGCCTCGAGAACGCTGTAATCAGCCATGTCGCTCGGCCCAACGACGGAACAGCCGCTGCTGTTCGATCATCCCGAGATCATGCCTCCGCGGCATCGAGGGCGCGAGCGCAGCAACCATGCCATCGAGCGCGAGCAAGGCAGCCACATCCTCTTCCGCCCTGTGGGCCAGCTCCAGGATGCGCTGTGCATCGAGAAAGTCACTGCGGGCCCGCAGATGAGCGCGTAACGTTGTCTGGTCGGGTTGCATCGCTCACATCCTGAACACGCCAAACCGGGTTTCGGGAATCGGTGCGTTGAGGCTCGCCGCGAGCCCGAGCGCGAGCACGCGGCGCGTGTCGGCCGGATCGATCACGCCGTCGTCCCAGAGCCGAGCGGTCGCGTAGTAGGGGTGGCCTTCGCGTTCGTACTTTTCACGGATGGGGCGCTTGAACGCTTCTTCTTCCTCGGCGCTCCACGTGCCCCCCTTGCCTTCGATCGCCTCACGCCGCACGGTGGCGAGCACGCTCGCCGCCTGCTCACCGCCCATCACGCTGATGCGTGCGTTCGGCCACATCCACAGGAGGCGCGGACCGTAGGCGCGGCCGCACATGCCGTAATTGCCCGCACCGAAGCTGCCGCCGATGATGACCGTGAACTTGGGCACGGCCGCGCAAGCCACGGCCGTCACCATCTTGGCGCCGTTTCGGGCGATGCCTTCGTTTTCGTATTTGCGGCCGACCATGAAGCCGGTGATGTTCTGCAGGAAGACGAGCGGAATCCTGCGCTGGCAGCACAGTTCGATGAAGTGCGCGCCCTTCAAGGCGGACTCCGAGAAGAGCACGCCGTTGTTGGCGATGATGCCGACCGGCATGCCTTCGATGTGCGCAAAGCCGGTGACGAGGGTCGTGCCGTAGCGCGCCTTCCATTCGTCGAACTCGCTCGCATCCACGATCCGCGCGATCACTTCGCGCACGTCAAACGGCTTGCGTGTATCGGTTGGAATGACGCCGTAGAGCTCCCGCAGGTCATAGCGGGGCGGCACGGCTTGCTTCAATGCAACCGGTGTCGAGACGCGAAGCCCGAGATCGGCCACGATCGAGCGCGCGATGCCCAGCGCATGGGCATCGTTCTGCGCAAGGTGATCGGCCACGCCGGAGAGGCGCGTGTGCACGTCGCCGCCGCCGAGATCCTCGGCGCTCACGACTTCGCCGGTCGCGGCCTTCACGAGCGGCGGGCCGCCGAGAAAGATGGTGCCCTGATTGGCCACGATGATCGACTCGTCACTCATTGCCGGCACGTAGGCGCCGCCGGCCGTGCAGGAGCCCATGACCACCGCGATCTGCGCAATGCCCTCGGCACTCATCGTTGCCTGGTTGAAGAAGATGCGCCCGAAGTGCTCGCGGTCGGGAAAGACTTCGTCCTGGTTGGGCAGGTTCGCCCCGCCGGAATCCACGAGGTAGATGCAAGGCAGCCGGTTCTCGCGAGCGATCTCCTGCGCGCGGAGATGCTTCTTGACCGTCATCGGGTAGTAGGTGCCGCCCTTGACGGTGGCGTCATTGACGACGATCACACACTCGCGGCCGCTCACCCGGCCAATCCCCGTGATGATGCCGGCACCGGGCGAGGCATCCTCGTACATGCCGAAGGCCGCAAGCGGCGAGAGTTCGAGGAACGGCGAGCCGGGGTCGATGAGCATCGCCACGCGCTCGCGCGGAAGGAGCTTGCCGCGGGCGACATGCTTCCTTCGCGCGCCCTCGCCCCCGCCCTGGGCGACGCGCGCGAGCTTCTCCCGCAGATCGTCGACGAGCGACTGCATCGCCGCGGTGGATGCGATCACCTGCGGATCGCGGGGGTTCAGTTTGCTTTCGAGAATGGGCATAGAGTTCGCATAGGGTTCAATAGCTCCAGCCGCCCCGGGCGAGCCAGGATTCCAGCATGGGCAGCCGATCGGCACCCCAGAAGGGCTCGGTCCCATCGACGATGAAGTAGGGCGAGCCGAACACACCCCGCGCGATCGCCTGATCGACTTCGCTCTTGAGCTCCGTCTTCAAGGCCTCTTCCGCACACGCTGCGAGCACGGCCTCCGCATCGAAGCCCTCGCGCCGGAGCACGTCGGCGACGACTTCGCTCTGGCTCAGGTCGCGGTCATCGCGGAAATACGCGCGGTAGAGTGCGAGCGCCAGCGACTTGTAGCGGTCGGCGGCGTGCGTGCGGGCCCAGAGCGTGACGCGTGCGGCGTGCACGGTGAGGATGGGAAAGACGCTTGGCGGACGGTAGGGTACGCCGTAGAACGCCGCCGAACGCCGGAAGTCTCGCGCGGAGTAATCGCCCTTGAGGGGGGCCTGGGTGAGCGGCTGCCCGCCAGTCACCTTGAACACTGCGCCGAGCAGGATGGGCCGCCAGGTCACGCTCGCCCCGGCGCGCGCGGCCACCGCTTCGATCTGCTCGGCCGCGAGGTAGCCATACGGAGACGAGTAGTCGTAATAGAAATCGATTGCGGCCATGGGCTTGCGTCGTCCTGCTGATTGCTTTATTCATCCCGGGCGGGATGCCACGAATTGTGCCCGAGGGATCGAGGGGGTTGACTCGCAGGGTCCAGAGGCATCACAACAAGCCACATTAAGGAGGAGACACGCATGCAAACATTCGACTCGACCCGTCGCAGCCTGCTTCAAGTCACCGGGGCCGCGGCGGCCACCGCCGCGCTCGGCGGATGCGCCACCCTCACGCCGCAGGCGGCGAAGCCGCGCGTCGTCGTCGTCGGCGGGGGCTGGGGCGGGCTTGGGGCCACGCGCGCGCTGGCCGAATCCGGGCAGGTCTCGCTCACGCTCATCGAGCCCAACGCGCGCTTCATGTCCTGCCCGCTGAGCATCGGGTTCATCGTCGGCCTCAAGAGCGCCGAAAGCCTACAGCGCGGCTACGAGCGCATCGACGCGCTCGGCGTGCGCCGCGTGCAGAGCCGCGTCACCGGCATCGATCGCGCGGCGAAGACGGTGGAAACCGCCTCGGGCGAGAAGATCGGGTACGACTTCCTGATCCTCTCGCCGGGCATCGAGTACATGGAAGAGGCGCTGCCCGGCTTTGCCGAGCAGCGTGACCGGCTGCCCGTCGGGTTTCGCATGCACGAGCAGGGGGCCGTCAAGGCCGAAGTCGATCGCTTCCTCGCCCATGGCGGCGTCTTCCTGATCACCGTACCCAAGCCACCCTACCGCTGCCCGCCGGCGCCGTATGAACGCGCGATGATGATCGCCGAACAGATCCAAAAGCGGCGGGTGAACGGGAAGGTGGTCATCGTCGATGCCAACCCGAACCCCACACCCGCGCCCACCGCCAAGCCGATTCTCGACACGATCGCCAAACTCTACTCGAGGGAAATCGAGCGGATCGCCGACACCGAGATCACGCGCATCGATGCCGCGCGGCGCGCGGCCGAGACGCAGGCGGGCCGTATCGACTACACCGGCGTCAACATCGTCCTGCCGATGCGTGCGCCGGGCCTCATCCGCCAGGCGGGCTTGGGCCAGCGCTGGGCGGATGTGGTCATGCCGTCGTTCCAGTCGCGGGCCGACCCGGCGATCTACGTGATCGGTGACTCCCAGGGCTCGCCCCTGCCCAAGAGCGGCCATGTCGCCTTCGGCACCGGGCAGCAGGTGGCCAACGACATCCTGGCGACCCTCGCCGGCAAGCCGCTGCCCTCCGCGCAAGGCGAGATCGCCACGCTGCCCACTGGCATCTGCTGGGCGGAGGCCTCATCGACCGAGGCGATCATGATCAACGTGGGCTCCTCGCAGAAGCGTGGCGAGGCGCCGCAGCTGCGCTTCCAGGTCGATCCGATCGCCAACCCCACCGCCGCGAAGGGGGCGAAGGATTGGGGTGAGGGGATGTGGCGGTCGATGCTGGGCTGAGCGCGTGAGAGAAATTCTGCTGCGCTTGCCAATACGTCGTTGCTCACTCGCTCAAGGCGTCGCCTACCCCAAGGTATGTCTCGCCTTTCGCTCGCTCGCGCCTCGTCTTGGCTGCGCTCGCGACGAATTTGTCTCACGCGCCAAACAAGTCATTTGTCCGCGCCTCAGGCGAGCAGACCGCTCAAATTCGTCTCGAGGATCGCCAAACGCAAGACGCTGCATCGCGCAGAGCCATTGAATCTCCCTCACCCGGCCCTTCGGGCTGGCCTATTTCGAGGGGAGAGGCGTGACTGCGAGTACCGCGCAACGCCGCAGATGTCCGCCGCAGCAGTAGTTCAGCAGGCAGCCAGCCCGCGCCCGATGAGAATGCGCTGCACGTCGCTCGTGCCTTCGTAGATCTGGCAGACGCGCACGTCGCGGTAGATGCGCTCGACCGGGAAGTCGGCCACGTAGCCGTAGCCGCCGTGAATCTGGATCGCGTCCGAACACACGCGTTCGGCCATCTCGGAGGCGTAGAGCTTGGCCATGGCCGCCTGAGTGAGGCAGGGCTCGCCTGCGTCCTTGAGCGTCGCGGCGTGCCAGACGAGTTGCCGCGCCGCTTCAATGCGGGTGGCCATGTCGGCGAGACGGAATTGCACCGCCTGATGCTCGAAGATCGGCTTGCCGAAGGCCACGCGATCCTTCGCGTAGGCAAGCGCGGCCTCGAACGCGGCACGCGCCATCCCGACCGACTGCGCGGCAATGCCGATGCGTCCGCCTTCGAGCCCGGAGAGGGCGATCTTCAGGCCCTCACCTTCCTCGCCCAGGCGCAAGGCGGCCGGAATCCGGCAATCCTCGAACACGATCTGTGCCGTGTCGCTCGAGTGCTGGCCCATCTTCTCTTCGAGCCGCGCGACCGTATAGCCCGGCGTGTCCGTGGGCACGAGAAACGCCGAAATGCCGCGCTTGCCAGCCGCGGGGTCGGTGACCGCCATGACGATCGCCGCATCCGCGTGTTTGCCCGAGGTGATGAACTGCTTGACGCCGTTCAGCACATACGTGTCGCCGTCCCGCCGCGCCGTCGTCTTGAGCCCGCTCGCCTCCGAGCCGACATGCGGCTCGGTCAGACAAAAGGCACCGAGCTTGTCGCCGCGCGCGAGCGGCACGAGCCAGTCGCGTTTCTGCGTCTCGTTGCCGAAGGCCATGAGGATCGAGCAGACCGGGCAGTTGTTGACCGAGATGATGGTCGAGGTGCCGCCGTCCCCGACGGCGATCTCTTCGAGAATGATCGCAAGCGAGAGGTAATCGAGCCCGGCACCGCCCCATGCCTCCGGCACCGCGATACCGAAGCAGCCGAGCTCGGCGAGGCCAGCGAGCGCCTCGCGCGGGAACGTGTGCTCGCGATCCCAACGCGCAGCGTGGGGTGCGATCTGCTCGCGCACGAAGACCCGCACGCTGTCGCGCACCATGCGCTGCTCTTCACTCAGCCGCATCGCTCATTTCCCTCAATCGCCGCGCACGCTCACCAAGGAATTGCGGCACCCGTGTTGTCGTAGAAGCCGCCATGGAGCGCGCTCGCGTTCGCGATCACTTCCCGCATTCCGGCCACACTCTCCTCGGGCGTGAGCGTGGCCTGCGGACCGCCCATGTCGGTGCGCACCCAGCCCGGGTGCAGCGCAAGCACGCGCACGCCGCGCTTGCCGAGCTCGAGCGAGGCGGCCTTGACGACTGCATTCAGCGCGGCCTTGCTCGCCCGGTAGGCAATGCCGGAGGAACTGCTCATCGTGCCGATCGAGCCCATGCGGGAGGAGAGAAAGGCCATCACCCCCCGCGCGCGGGCCACGCCGTCGGCAAAGCCGAGCGTGAGCCGAAGCGGGCCCAGCACGTTGGTGCGCATGACCAGGTCGAAGTCCTCGGTGGGCATGTCGGTCAAGTGCTCGCTGCGCGGCCCGTAGACCCCAGCGTTGCAGACGAGCACGTCGATCGATTCGCCTTCGAGCTTCCTTGCGAGCGCTTCGATCGACGAGGCAGTCGAGGTGTCGAGCGCCTCGATCGTGACGCCGAGCCGCCGGAGCTCGCTCGCCTCGGCCGGGCGGCGGCAGGTGGCGATCACATGATCGCCTGCCGCGGCGTACTGTCGGGCGAATTCGAGCCCGAGGCCCCGGTTCGCGCCGGCGATCAGAATGGTTTTCGGCATCGGTCAGTCTCGCCCTTGAACCTCAGGCGACTCAGAGCATTTCAATGCCCATCGCAATGCCTTCGCCACCACCGATGCAGAGCGCGGCCACCCCCTTCTTGCCGCCGGTCTTCTTGAGGGCACCAAGCAGCGTGCAGACGATGCGTGCGCCCGAGGCCCCGATGGGATGGCCGAGCGCACAGGCGCCACCGTGGATGTTGACCTTGTCGTGCGGCAGGTTGAATTCGGCCATCGCCGCCATCGTCACCGTGGCGAACGCTTCGTTGATCTCGTAGAGGTCCACGTCCGCTGCCGTCCAACCCGACTTGGCAAAGACTTTCTTGATCGCACCGGCGGGAGCGGTGGTGAACCACTCGGGTTCCTGGCTGTACTCGGCATGGGCGACGATCTTCGCGATCGGCTTGAGCCCCAGAGCCTGCGCTTTCGACGCCTTCATGAGCACGAGCGCGGCGGCGCCATCGGAGATGGATGAGGCGTTGGCTGCCGTGATCGTGCCGTCCTTCAGGAACGCCGGCTTGAGGCCGGGGATCTTGTCGACCTTGGCCTTGGGCGGCTGCTCGTCGTGCTCGATGACGGTGTCGCCCGCCTTGCCCTTGATCGTGACCGGTTCGATCTCCCACTTGAACCAGCCATTGCTGATCGCTGCCTGGGCGCGACGGGTCGATTCGATCGCGTAGGCGTCCTGTTGTTCGCGGGTGAAGCTGTACTTCTTCGCACAGTTCTCGGCATGCACGCCCATCGCCTGATGGTCGTAGGCGTCCTCGAGGCCATCGAGCGCCATGTGGTCATAGGCCTTGACATGCCCGTAGCGGTAGCCCTTGCGCGCGTTGAGCAGGAGGTGCGGCGCATTGGTCATGGACTCCATGCCGCCGGCGACCACGACTTCACGCGAGCCGGCGGCAAGCGCATCGCAGGCGAGCTGCATGGCCTTCAGGCCCGAGCCGCACATCTTGGTGATGGTCATCGCGCCCACCGATTTGGGCAGCCCTGCCTTCAGCGTGGCCTGACGCGCCGGAGCCTGGCCCTGGCCCGCCATGAGGCAGTTGCCGAGGATCACCTCATCCACGGCATCCGGCGCGACTCCGGCGCGCGCCACGGCCGCCTTGACGGCGATGGCCCCCAGATCCGAGGCGCTGAAGGAGGCAAGATCGCCCAGCATGCCGCCCATGGGCGTGCGGGCCGCGCTGACGATGACGATGGGGTCGGACATGGTGGTCTCCTGTGCTTTGAGCGAGAGGGGAAGCCGCCTCTGATCAGCGGCCGAGGGTAGTTTGATTGAGCCAGCGGCGCCATTGTGGCGCAAGGATGCCGATGACGGCACCGAGGGTTGCACCGACACCGGCAGCGACGATGATGCCGGTCAAGTCGGGCGCAATCGCGGTGGCGACGACGGCGAGCACCGACGCCCCGAGAAAAACCTGAAGCAGCCGTTTGCCGGCGGTTGTCCACGGCTGGCCTTCGAGCGCCAGGGCCATCGCGCCCCAGACGAGAAGCGCACCGGCGACAACAAGCCAGCGGCCCAGGCCAGGCGCAAAGCCGAACATGACCATCCCCACGATGACGAGCAGGAAGCCGACGAGGAGAAGGCCAAGGCGTGTCATGGGGCGCGATATGAGACGTGAGGCAGCCTATTTGGTCTCGTTGAAGAGCTCGCGGCCGATCAGCATGCGCCGGATCTCCGAGGTGCCGGCGCCGATCTCGTAGAGCTTCGCGTCCCGCCAGAGTCGGCCGGTTGGATACTCGTTGATATAGCCGTTGCCACCGAGGGCCTGGATCGCCTCGCCGGCCATCCACGTGGCTTTCTCGGCGCAGTAGAGGATGACCCCGGCCGCGTCCTTGCGGGTGACTTCGCCCCGGTCGCAGGCCTGCGCGACCGCGTACAAATAGGCGCGGCAGGCGGAGTAGGTCGAGTACATATCGGCGAGCTTGCCCTGCATGAGCTGGAACTCGCCGATCGACTGGCCGAACTGCTTGCGCTCGTGCACGTAGGGGAGCACGACGTCGAGGCAGGCCGCCATGATGCCGACCGATCCGCCCGCGAGCACCGCCCGCTCGTAGTCGAGCCCGCTCATGAGGACATTGACACCCTTGCCCACTTCGCGCAGCACGTTTTCGAGGGGCACCTCGCAGTCCTGGAAGACGAGCTCGCAGGTGTTCGAGCCCCGCATGCCGAGCTTGTCGAGTTTCTGGGCGGTAGAGAAGCCCGCAAAGCCGCGCTCGATGATGAAGGCCGTGATACCGCGCGGGCCGAGGTCGGGATCGGTCTTCGCGTAGACCACGAGCACGTCGGCATCCGGCCCATTGGTGATCCACATCTTGTTGCCGTTCAACACGTAGCGGTCGCCGCGCAGTTCCGCCCGGAGCCGCATCGAAACCACATCCGAGCCGCTGCCGGGTTCGCTCATCGCGAGCGCGCCGACGTGCTCGCCGGAAATCAGCTTGGGCAGGTACTTCTTCTTCTGCGCCTCGGTTCCGTTCAGCTTGATCTGGTTCACGCAGAGGTTCGAGTGCGCTCCATAGGAGAGCCCGACCGAGGCGCTCGCGCGGGAGACCTCCTCCATCGCCACGCAATGGGCGAGGTAGCCCATGCCGGCGCCACCGAACGCCTCGGGCACCGTGATGCCGAGGATGCCCAACTCGCCCATCTTGCGCCACAGGTCCATCGGAAAGGCATTCGTCCGGTCGATCTCGGCCGCGCGCGGGGCGATCTCCGCCTGGGCAAAGGCCGCGACCGTTTCGCGCAGCGCCTCGATATCGGG
>CAZSTF010000019.1:15741-18784 GCA_964609555.1 uncultured Alcaligenaceae bacterium
CGCTCCGGCGCGATCAGGCCCTGGTCTTCGTAGAAGCGGATGGCCCGCGTGGTGAGCGCAAACTCACGGGCCAATTGTGCGATGGTCCACTGCTGGGTTCTGGGTAGGGTGCCCGCTGGGGCGCTCGATGCGCGATCGGTCTTGCGCGTGATCATGCATCGGAGTGTAGGACGAGGCCCGAACGAAGGAATCGCTGATTGAGTGTCGTGAGCAAGCCCGAGTGCGCGAAGCCGCGGAGCGAAGAGCGAGACATATCAAGGAGATAGGCGAGCGATGAGCGAGCACGCGACAAAGCAATCGGGCGGCGCAGCAAATCAATCAGCGTTTCCCCGAGGGCCTCGGATACCATGCCCTCCATGACCGCCTCCCCCCTCCGCTACCCCCACGAAACGCCGCCCGCGCCGGGCGCGGCACTTGAAGTCGCGCCTGGCGTGCTCTGGCTCCGTATGCCACTGCCGTTCGCGCTCGATCACATCAACCTCTGGCTCATTCGAGAGACGGACGGCTGGAGCCTCGTCGACACGGGACTCGGCAACGCCGCCACCCGGGGGCTTTGGGCCGGGCACTTCGAGACGACGCTCTCCGGCCGACCCATCCGCCGCATCGTCGTGACGCACTACCATCCGGACCATCTGGGCAACGCACAATGGCTCGCCGAGCGATTTGCCGGTCCGGACGGTCCGATCGTCGTGGAGATGAGCCAGGTCGAACTCATGACCGCGCATGGCGTGGCCGAGGGCAGCGGACCGTTCTCGCGTGCGCTTCTCGCCCAGTTCTTCCGCGCGCACGGTCTCACCGAGCAACAGATCGACGTGACCGCGAACCGGGGCAACACCTACTCGGGCGGTGTGCCTACCCGTCCGCCCGCCTGTCGTCGCCTGCGGCCGGGGCAGTCGCTCACGCTCGGCGGCGACACCTGGCAGCTGATCGGCGGCTATGGTCATTCGCCCGAGCACCTGTCGCTTCACTGTCCGGCACGCAACGTGCTCATCTCGGGTGACATGCTGCTGCCCAGGATCTCGACCAACGTGAATGTCTGGCCCGTGACCGCCGAGGCCGATCCGGTCACCGAATACGTCGAATCGCTCGCCGAGTTCAAGCCGCTCGCGCCCGACACGCTCGTCCTGCCGTCGCACGGGCTGCCGTTTCACGGGCTGCATGCGCGGGTCGCCGCGCTCGAACATCATCATGATGCGCGAATGGCCGACCTCTACGCCGCACTCGCCGAGGGCCCCAAGACCGCAGCCGAACTGATCCCGACCCTCTTCCGGCGGACGCTGGACAACCATCAGTTGTTCTTCGCCATCGCCGAGGCCGTCGCCCATGTGAACCACGGCTGGCGACGCGGCCGCCTCACCCGTCACATCGACGGGGACGGGCGGATTCGTTTCGCGCTCACCTGATCTCCCGCCCCCGTCGCCGATGACCCCGCCACCGCAGCACCCCAACCGCGCCGCACTCCACAACGAGATTCACGCCCGGCCGCCCGATGCGCTCGCCAGCCGCGTCTCGGTGCTGCACATCGTCATGCTGACGAGCGAGGCAGAGCGCGAGTCGAGCCGCGCCCATCTGAATGCACTGCTCGATGAGTTCCATGCCGCGCGCCCGGCCCCCGAGGCCACCCACCTCCGGGTTGACCTGCCCCGCTTCCGACTGCGCTGGGAACTGCACACCGAGTTCGTCACCTGGAGCTTTTTCCGCGTGCTCGACGAACACTTCGCAGTGCTGGAGCCCGTGGCCTCGGCGCGCGACGTCGTGCCCGCGGATTGGCTCTCCGGGCTGCCCGGACAGGCCATCTGCCAGATCGAGCTGCTCGCCATCCCGCTCGCCGTGATGCGTGAGCGCATACCGGAACGGGCGCTCTTCGACGAAGCCACGCTGGTGGGCGCCAAGGTGCTCGGCGAGCAGGCGGAAGTGCTCACCGACTTCCAGATCCACGCCGACGGCAGCTCGCGCTTCCTGGTCGGTATGGCACCGTCGATGCCGCCGCGCCAGCGCGGGCGACTCGTGCAAAGCCTGCTCGAGGTGGAGACCTACCGGATGGCGGGGCTGCTCGGCCTGCCGGTAGCGCGACAGGCCGCGCCGGTGCTCGCCCAGGCCGAGCGGGAACTCGCCGCGCTGGCCGAGGCGATCCGCATGACCGAGCGCGAGGGCGAGGCCGCGCTCCTCGACCGGCTCACGCGCCTGGCCGCGTCCGTGGAAAGCCTCTACGCGAGCACGCACTCCCGCTTCTCGGCGACCGCCGCCTACTTCGAGCTGGTCGACAAACGGCTCGCCTTCCTGGCCGAGGCCAAACTCGGCGCCTTGCCCACCCTGGGGGCCTTCGTCGAGCGGCGTCTCTCCCCGGCGCGCGCAACTTGCGCGTGGACCGCGCACCGGCAGGACATGCTCTCGCAGCGCATCTCCCGCATGAGCAATCTCCTGCGCACCCGCGTCGAGATCGAGCAGCAGGAAAGTTCGCGGGCGCTTCTCTCGACGATGACCACGCGTCAGGAACTCCAGCTCAAGATGCAGTCTGCGGTCGAAGGCCTCTCGGTGGCGGCGATCACCTACTACATCGTGGGTTTGGTGGCCTACGGGGCCGAGGGGCTGGTCAAACTCGGCTGGCCGCTGTCAGCCAAGACGACCGCCGCCGTGGCCATCCCCATCGTGGCCGGGATCGTGTGGTGGTCGATCAGGCGGTTGCATCACCGGCTGATGGGACACTGAACGCCACCGGCTCGAGCGTCCGGCCGCGCACGACGCAACCTTTCCCGGCCTGTTTGCCGTCGTACATCGCGCGATCGGCCACGAGCCCGAGCGCCTGCAGCGCCTGGCCGTCGTCCGGGGCGAGGGCATAGCCCACGGTCATGCCCACCTGCACGCTGCCCACGGCCAGGTCGAAGGGCTGGCTCACGGTCGCGAGCAGTTTGTCCCCCAACGCGGCGGCATCCTCGGCCGTGGCCAGCCCCGGTGCGAGCACGACGAACTCGCCGCCGCCGGTGCGGGCAACGATGTCACCGGCGCGAACCGCGCTGCGGAGACGGTCGGCCACCCCACGCAG
>CAZSTF010000019.1:18884-33769 GCA_964609555.1 uncultured Alcaligenaceae bacterium
CAACGATGTCACCGGCGCGAACCGCGCTGCGGAGACGGTCGGCCACCCCACGCAGGAGTTCGTCACCCGCATCATGGCCATAGCGGTCGTTGATCGGCTTGAACCCGTCGAGGTCGATCAGGTAGAACGCGCTGCGCGACGTGCGCCGGGCGGACGGCAGCACGCGCTCGGCCGCCTCGGCCAGCCCCCGGCGGTTGGCCAGCCCGGTCAGCGGATCGGTGAACGCCAGTGATTGCATGATGCCGCGCTCGAGCTGCGCACGATCGGCCAACTGACGCTCCTCGCGCGTGCGGAAGCCGAGGATGTAGATGAAGACGAGCAGGTCGAACGTGGCGCCGAACTGGTAAGCATGCAGCGTCCAGAAGTTCACGTCGATGGTGCCGCGGATAACGCCGGTGATCACGAAGGTGCCGGTCGTGTGGACCAGCCAGCCGACGACGAGCGCAATGCCGATGGCGTCGCCACGCCAGGCGCGCCCGATCGCCACGGGCAGCGCAAGCGATGCGGGCAGGAGCCCCATGACCGCAATGATTGCGGTGAGCGTGCGGTTGTCGAAGACATCGAGGCAGTAGACGACGAGCAGCAGCGCACTCACGATCGCGCCGGTGCGCATCACATGGACGAACCAGCGCGGTGGCGGCGGCTTGACCAGCACGAGCCAGAAAAACAGGAACGCGCCCAGCGTCGCGGTGAGCGAGGTGATGCCCGCGAGGTGCTGCTGCCACCAGAGACGATCGGTCCAGAGATATTGCGTGCCGACGCCGAGCTGAAGCAGCGAGAAGCCGAGACTGCCGGCGACCAGCACCACGTAGGCCAGATACTGCGACTCGCGCAACAACAGCCAGGAAATGAGGCTGTAAATGAGCAGCGTGACGCCGATGCCGTTCAATAGCCCCTGGAGCATCTGCTCACGCGCCTCGGTCGCCTGAAACTGCGAGAGGCGCGACAGCGTGACCGGCATGACCAGCGCGCCATCGCTTTCGGCGCGGACGATCAGCTCATAGGCGCCGTCCGGCGTGAGCTCGAGCGGCACGGCGTGCCCTCGGGCGAGAAGCGGCCGCTCGCCGAACGGCCGCAGGCTTCCCATCCGCCAGGCGCCGACCTGCGTTCCGTTGCGGAAAAGCCAGACATCGATCCACTGCATCGGGGGGTAGTTGATCTCGAACACCCAATGCGCGTCCTGCGAATCGCCGCGTCGGAAGGGCAAGCGCAGCCACACCGCGCCCTCGCGCACGCCCAGCGTTCCATGGGCCGTTTCGGGTGGACGAAAGCGTTCGCGCGCCGAAAGCGCGGACTCGATCGTCAACGCCCGCTCCCGATCCTGAAGCAGCGTCAGCGAGCGCCAGACATCGACGCGCGGCGCGGCATCGGAGAGGATGACCGCCCCCTCGACCGGCGCGCCCAAGAGCGTAAACAGCCCAAACAACAGCGCGCAGAACTGGCCAAGGACACCGCGCTTGGGTCGGTGCGTGATCGTGGCGCCGCGGGCCTTCACGATGGCTTCCGTGTCGCGCTGCTCGACGAGGCGAGCCATGGCCCGCGAACGGTCAACCGGTCCTCGAGACGATTGAGCAGGGCACCATGCCGAGGATCGGCACTCCAGCCGGCCAGCGTGTCGGCGAGCGTGTTGAGCACCGCCTCGGGCAGCGCCAGCGGACGGGTCTGCGCCATCAGGAACTGGGTGAGCAAGTGATAGCCGAGCACGCGGGTCAGAAGCCGCGTCAGGGAAAAGTCTGACACGAAAAGCCGTCCGACACCATCGGCGAAACGCGCTCCCGCAAGCACTACGGAAAGAAGAACCCTCGGCACGACCCCGACCCACTGATCCGCGCCGATCGCCCGAGCCGTCTCCCGACCGCAGAGCCGTGCAAGCAGCGGCACCGGAAGGTGACGCAGCACCGGCAGGCGGATCGAGCGTGTCATGGCGCCGACCAGCGCCCGGCCGAGCCCCGGTCGGACGTCCGGATCGATCGGCTCATGCGCTGCCCGCTCGCGGTAGGCGACGAAGGCCGTCTCAGCGTCGGCCAAGCACTCGCACATGAGCGAACGCTTGATGCCGAGCACATGTCCGACCACGTTCCAGACGTGCAGGTAGGCCTGTTCGTCCTCGGCCGACAGCCGCAGCCCGAGATCGCGCATGCCGCGCAGGAACACGTAGCTGAACGTGAGCAGCGTGTAGGCCAGTTCCCCCTGATGCACCGGCAGGCCACGGGCGGGCGTGTCCCAGCCATGGTCGAGCAGGACTTGGTAGAGGTTCTCCGAGTTTGCGCGACTCGCCTGTGCCACGACGACACCGGTGGCGAGACGCGGCGGGCCGCGCAGGATCAGGTGCCGGATCGCGGCGTGAATGAGGCGCACCTTGAGCACCTCGGCCACGCCCGCGCCGTGGCCGGTGGTCAGTCCGCCGCGCAGCATGACCGGAAAGATCATCGCGGCCGTCTCGCGGATGCGATGCTCCGTGTGCGCCTCGAGCTGCCCGGCGATGTGCAGGACCGCCGCGAGATTGCGCGGCACGTAACACTCGGGAAGGCTCGCGCAGAACAAGAGCGTGCAGGAGAGCGGACCGTAGTCCATGAAGAGCCGCTCGGCGCGGGCGATCAGGGCGGCATCGGCCCAGGGCGGCAGCGCGCTTGCCTGCGCAAGGTAATCCGACAACGCGGCCGCGATGGCGGGATCGGTGCCTTCCGGTGCCCGCCAGCTCGCAAGCGAGGCGTTGTCGGTCCATCCGGCCAGCAGTCGGCTCGCAGCGCCGATCCGGCTCAGCATTCGCGCCTGATGAGCCACGTCTTCACCATCGCCCGCGCCCACGATCCGCTCGATCGTGTCGTCGGCGAGGGGGTCGGCCCGAAAGGCGGACGGATCCTTCATGCCGCGCCGCCAATGGCCGAGGCCGACCGGCGCCACGCCTGCCAGTTCGCGACCGACACCACGAGCGGAATGCCCATCGCGAACACGGCAATCGCGCGGGTCTCGATCGGGTGGCCGAAGAGCAGCTGGAAGACGAGCCCGCTGGCATAGATCGCCAGCGGCACCGCCACCGCGCGACTCGTCTCCGGAGTGATCGGCGTGCGTGCCGGCCAGCGCAGCGAGAGGCGGAAGAGCACGAGGATCAACCCACCGATGAACATCCAGCCGACGAAGCCCTGAAGCGTTTCGCCGAACCAGCCGCCGTCGGTCTTTTGCATCACCCAGGCCTTGAGGACGAACACGAAGTACGGGTCCGCGCCCAAGTCAAACGCAGTGACCACCATGGCCGCAAGCAGTGCACCCAGGGCAATGCGGGCCGGGCGACCGACGTCATCCACCGGCCGCTGCCAAAGCATCAGGTTGGCCATGACGTAGCCCACATGGCAAAGCGCGAACCACATGAGCGGGATCACGAGCGGCACGTTGCCGAGAGTGGGCCCGAGCACGTCGGTGTAGGTGTAGCGCCCGAAGAACCAGCCGCGCGACGAACCCATCTGCTCGGCAAACCAGCCGATCGGCACGGCGATCAGGATGAAGCGCGCGGCCCCCGAGACGCCGAGCAGCACACGGGCGCTCCACGCGCAGAGCGCGAACATCGCAAGCGACGCGGCCATGATGGCGGCAGCCACCCCGGTGTAGCGAAGCGCGGTGAAGAGGATGAGCGCAAGCCCAGCGACGCCCAGAAGCAGTCCCACGATGACACGTCGCCCTGAAGCGTGCCGGAGCCCGCCCCCGGCATCGACACTCGCCACCACCCCTCCACCCCCTCCAGCGGGCCGCGCAGCGCGGCACGCGATGAGCCTACTTCTCGGTGTCCGTGAGCCCCTTCACGAAACTCTTCTGCATCACGATGATCACGAGCACCGGCGGCAGGAGCGCGAGGATCGTGGTCGACATGACGATGTGCCAGTCCGTGGGCTCGGCCCCCGTGCCGATCATCTTCTTGATCGCCACCACGATCACGTCGAGGCTGTTCGAGGTGGTGATCAGAAGCGGCCAGAGATACTGATTCCAGCCGTAGATGAACAGGATCACGAAGAGCGCGGCGATGTTCGTGCGCGAGAGCGGCACCACGACATCCTTGAAGAAGCGCAGCGGGCCCGCGCCGTCGATTTTTGCCGCCTCGACCAGTTCATCCGGAATGGTCAGGAAGAACTGCCGGAAGAGCAGCGTTGCGGTGGCCGAGGCGATGAGCGGCAGCGTCAGCCCGGTGTAGCTGTTGAGCAGCTTCAGGTCGGTCACCACCTCGTAGGTCGGCAGGATGCGCACCTCCACCGGCAGCATGAGCGTGATGA
Organism: uncultured Alcaligenaceae bacterium; assembly: GCA_964609555.1. Lineage (GTDB taxonomy): Bacteria > Pseudomonadota > Gammaproteobacteria > Burkholderiales > Casimicrobiaceae > Casimicrobium. Next base: position 23,147 of record CAZSTF010000019.1, read on the forward strand.
AGATCATCCAGAAGAAGAACATCCGCCCCGGGAACTTGAAGAACACGACGGCGAACGCCGAAAGCAGGCTCACTGTGATCTTGCCGAAGGTGACCACGAGCGCCACCACGAGCGAATTGAAGAGCAAGGTCATCGCCGGGGGCGAGAGATAGGTGCCGCGCGAGCCCTGGGTAAGCGCCTGCGAGTAGTTGTTCCAGAGCTCGGGCCCCGGCCACATCTGCATGGGTGTCTGGGCAATCTCGCGCGGCGTGAGCGTCGAGGCGACGAAAGTCACCCAGAGCGGGAACGCCGTGATGAACACCCCGACGAGCAGAATCAGGTGCGGCAGCCAATTGCTGCGGGTGTCGACCTGGCCGCCCATGTCAGTAGTGCACCTTTCGCTCGACGTAGCGGAACTGGATGGCCGTGAGCACGATGACGATCGCCATGAGGATCACGCTCTGTGCCGAGGAGGAACCGAGGTTCAGCGCATGCACGCCGTCGTAGTAGACCTTGTAGACCAGCACCTCGGTCGCCTTGGCGGGTCCACCGCTCGTCACCGCGTCGATGATCCCGAAGGTGTCGAAAAAGGCGTAGACGATGTTGACGACCAGCAGGAAGAACGTGGTCGGCGACAGGAGCGGGAAGGTGATGGTCCAGAACTTCTTCCATTCGCTCGCCCCGTCGATCGATGCCGCCTCGAGCAGCGCCTTCGGGATCGACTGCAGACCCGCGAGGAAGAACAGGAAGTTGTAGCTGATCTGTTTCCAGGCTGCGGCCAGGATCACGAGCGCCATGGCGTCCGTGCCATCGAGCTTGGGGTTCCAGTCCACGCCCAGCTTTTTCAACCAATACGCCACGATGCCCACCGACGGGCTGAACATGAACAGCCAGAGCACACCGGCCACGGCCGGTGCAATGGCATAAGGCAGCACGAGGATGGTGCGGTAGAACCCCGCGCCGCGGATGACCCGCTCGGCCATGACGGCGAAAAGCAGCGCCGGCAGGAGCGCCAGCAGAGCGACGGCTGCCGAGAAGAACAGCGTGCGCCAGAAACTCGCGAGGTAGTCCGGATCGGCGAGGACTTCGCGGAAATTCGCCAGCCCCACGAAGGTGACCGACTGGCCGAACGGGTCCTGCGAGAGCACGCTCATCTGGATGGCCTGCCCGGCCGGCCAGAAGAAGAACACGAGCGTCACCGCGAGCTGCGGCGCCAGCAGCACGTAGGGCAGCAGCTTTTCGTTGAAGATGACACGGCGTTGCATGGGTTGGAATGTATCAACGGGCCAAAGAAAAAGGGGGCTTCGCCCCCTTCCCCGATCGCTCGGCCGTGTGGGCTCAGTTCGTCGCGACGGCCGTCTTCTCGAACGCGCGGAGCGCGGCATTGCCACGCTTCTGCGCATTCTCGAGCGCCTCCTTGGCGGTCTGGCGCCCCTGCAGCGCCTTCTCGACTTCCTCGTGGTAGAAGTCCCGGATCTCGGTCCAGCGACCGAAGCGGTAGCCGCCCGTATGCTCGCCCTGCTTGCCGTTGGCGAGCGTCGAGATCGCCACGGCTGCGCGCGGGTTCTGCGCGTAGTAGCCCTCGTCGGTGAGGTATTTGAAGGCCGCATTGGTTGCCGGCAGGAAGCCCGTGGTCTTCGCCCAGTCGATCATGACCGGCGTCGAGCGCAGATAGTCGAGGAACTTCGCCACGCCACGGAACTCGGCCTGCGAGCGGTTCGGCGCATTGAACACCCAGAGCGACGCGCCACCCACGGTGGTGGCATAGGGCGCGCCCTTGACGTCCGGCCAATAAGGCAGCGGGGCCACACCCCAGTCGAACTTCGCGTCGCGGACGTAGCCGCCCATGGCGCCGGAGCTCTGCGTGATCATCGCGCACTCGCCGTTCTGGAACGAGGCCGAGGCGTCGTTGCTCCGACCCTTGTAGTCGAAGCTCTTGTCCTTCTGCATGTCGACCAGGGTCTGGACCTGCTTGACGAACGCCGGGTTCGATGCAAAGTTGAGTTCGGCATTGAGGCCACCCCGCCCATTCGACTGCGTGCCGAGCGGCAGGTTGTGCCGGGCGCCGAACTGCTCCAGCTGGATCCAGGCCAGCCACGTGGTGGTGAAGCCGCAGTTGGCTGCGTTCTTGGCGCGGATGGTGCGCGCGGCATTGATCAGTTCGGGCCAGGTTGCCGGCGGCTTGTTCGGATCGAGGCCAGCCTTCTTGAATGCGTCCTTGTTGTAGAACAGAACGGCGGTCGAGACGTTGAACGGCATCGACAGCAGGCTGCCATCCTTGAGGCCGTAGTAGCCACGCGCCGGGGCGATGAAATCGCCGGGGTTGAAGGCGAGGCCCGCGCGCTTGAAGACCTCCGAGACCGGGACGATCGCGTTCTTCGCGCCCATCATGTCGCCGGAGCCGGCGTCGAACATCTGCATGATGTGGGGCGGGTTGCCGGCGCGGAAGGCGGCAATCGCTGCGGCGCGCTGCTCCGGGTACTGGCCCTTGAACGAGACGGTGACCTTGTACTCGTTCTGCATGCGGTTGAACTCTTCTCCGTACTTGACGAGCGTCTCACCGCCCAGGCCGGTGAGGCCCATCCACATCTGGATCTCGATCGGCCGGTTCTGAGCGGAGGCGCCACCGGTGGCAAGCGCGACGGCAGCGGCCAGGGCGCCGGCCGCCAGGGCGCGGCGCGTCAATTGGGTCGGCATGATCATGTGTACTCCTGTCGTCTTGAATTGGGTTCACTCCGTCGGCACCGGCCACACGAGCCAGTTCTTGCGGCCAAGGTGCGCGACAAAGACAAGCGGCGAAGCGTAGCGCCGAAATGTGACACTTGAGGTGCAAACCATCGGGGGATATGAGACGCCTCACCCCCGGGATTTCCCGGGGTCGGCCCGCGCGGCGCAAACGTCTCGCCCTGCGCGCGATGAGGGCGATGGGTTGCTATGCTGCCGCCCATGGCCACGCTCGAATTCCGACAAGTCAAGAAGTCCTACGGCAACGTGGATGTGATCCATGGGGTCGATCTCTCGATCCACGACGGCGAGTTCGTGGTGATCGTCGGTCCGTCCGGCTGCGGCAAGTCGACCCTGCTGCGCATGGTCGCCGGACTCGAAGGCATCACCTCCGGTGAGATCGCGATCGACGGCGTGGTCGTGAACGGCCTCGAGCCCAAGGATCGCGACATCGCGATGGTCTTCCAGAACTACGCGCTCTATCCGCACATGAACGTGCGCGAGAACATGAGCTACGGGCTGCGCATCCGGGGCATGGCGAAGCCCGAGATCGAGACCCGGATCGCCAAGGCGGCCGAAATCCTGGAGCTCTCGCACCTGCTCGAGCGCAAGCCGCGGCAACTCTCCGGCGGGCAGCGTCAGCGGGTGGCGATGGGACGCGCCATCGTCCGAAACCCGAAGGTCTTCCTGTTCGACGAACCGCTGTCGAACCTCGACGCCAAGCTCCGCGTGGACATGCGGCTCGAGATCCAGAAGCTGCACAAGGAGTTGAAGGTCACGAGTCTCTACGTCACGCATGACCAGATCGAGGCGATGACGCTGTCCGACCGGATGCTCGTGATGAACGCCGGCATCATCGAACAGGTGGGCACGCCGAAGGAGGTCTACGAGCGCCCTGCATCGCTCTTCGTGGCCAACTTCATCGGCACGCCGGCGATGAACCAGATCTGGGGCACGCGCGCCGGGCAGTCGCTGAAGCTCATCGAGCACGGCGACATGTTCCATGTGGGCGAATTCCCGAACGTCGTCGCCAACGGCACCAAGGTCGCGCTCGGCATCCGGCCGGAGCACCTGGCCATCGTTCCGGAGGCCCAGGCCCGTCTCTCGGTGGTCGTCCAGATGGTGGAGTGGGTCGGGGCCGATGCGTATGCCTACGGCCAGTTCGGCACCTACCGCATCATCTGCCGCGTGGACAATGCCTCGCCGGTGCGCGTGGGGGACCGCATCCCGCTCGCGTTCGATCCCGCCCGCGTGCACTGGTTCGACGCCGACAGCGGCCGCCGCATCGTGGCATGAGCCTTCCTGCCTGGGGCTACCCACGGACGATGGCGCACCGCGGCGCCGGCAAGCTGGCGCCCGAGAACACACTCGCCGCCCTGCGCCAAGGCCATGCGCTCGGCTGGCGCGCCGCGGAAGTCGACGTCAAGCTGTCGGCCGATGGCGTGGCGTTCCTGCTTCACGATGACTCGCTCGAGCGCACGACGACCGGCCGCGGTCGGGTCAACGCGCTCGACTGGCGGGCACTTTCCCAACTCGACGCCGGTGCCTGGCACGGTGCCCCTTTCGCAGGTGAGCCGCTGCCGACCTACGCTGCCGTGCTCGCCTGGTGCGCCGCCAATGGCGTTGCCCTTAACGCCGAGATCAAACCGGTCAAGGGCTTCGAGCGGGCCACCGGCGCCGCGGTCGCGCTCGACACCCGAACCCACTGGGCGGCACAAGCGCTGCAGCCTCTACTGTCCTCGTTCTCGACCGAGGCGCTCGCTGGTGCGCGCGATGCGGTGCCCGATCTGCCGCGCGCACACCTCTTTCAGCATCCGCTGCCCGAGGACTGGCTCTCACGCTGCCAGGCGGTCGGGGCGATCGCGCTCGATTGCAACTGGCATTCCGTCACTCCGGAACTCGTGCGCACAGCCCGCGCAGCGGGTCTCCACGTCCTCTGCTACACCTGCAACGAGCCGGAGCGTGTCCATGAGCTGCTCGCCTGGGGCGTGGCCACGGTGATCACGGATGCCATCGATCGGGTTCCCTTCATTCCCCCACTGGAGCGGCCTTGAAATGACCTTTGCCCTCATCACCATCGTCATTGCTGCCGTCCTGCCCATCGTCTGCGCGGGACTCGCCAAGCGGAAGGGGTTTGGCGTGCACCCGCGCGAAGGCGGCTACGACAACCGGAGCCCGCGGGAGTGGCTGGCCCGGCAGACGGGTCCTGCGGCCTGGGCCAATGCCGCCCAGGCGAACAGCTGGGAGGCCCTGCCGCTCTACGCAGCTGCCGTGATCGTCAATCACATGCTCGGCGGCGCGGGGCTCGTGACCGACGTGCTCGCCGGCGTGTTCATCCTGCTCCGGATCGTGTACATCGCGATGTACGTGAGCGGCCGACAGGCGGCCCGCTCGCTCGTGTGGCTGGCAGCCTACGTGGTGAATCTCGCGATCTTCTTCCTGCCGCTCAGCAGATGAAGGAGAACTTCACGCCATTGAGCCGCTCGGGCAGCAGGTAAAGATTCCAGACGACCGTTGCGAGCAGGATGAAGGCGAGCGCCTTGCGCACGACGGGTGACTGGAGGCGCGCGAGTCCCGAGCGCGAGATCAGGCCGATGCCGAGCAGCACCGGCAGCGTGGCCGAGCCGAAGGCCGCCATCACGAGCGCGCCCCCGAGCGGATCACTCGCGAGCACCGCGATCGACAGCGCGCTGTAGACGAGCGGACAGGGCAGGAGCCCCCAGGTCAGACCGCGCACATAGTCGCCGAGCCAGCCCCCGGTCGGCGCGAATCGCTGCCCCATCTGCTCGGCGCGCGTGAAGAGGGTGCGTCCGCCGCGCTCGAGCGGTGCGTACACGCCGCGAACGCCCAGCAGATACAGCGCGCCCCAGAGCACGAAGATGTTGGGCAGGATGAACCACGCCGTCTGCAGCACCTGATTGCGCAGCACTTGGGTGAGGCTGGTCGAAAGCGCCGCGATCAGCGCGCCGAGCAGCGCGTAGGTGGTGATGCGTCCGGCGTGTGCCCATGGCGCAAAGCTCGGCTTCGTGCCCCGTACGGCGATGGCGATCGTGGTCGGTCCGCACATGGTCGCGCAATGGCCTGCGCCCATCAACGCAATGCTCATCGCGGCCAACAGGAGGGACAGACTCACGCTCATCTCGCGCCTCAGGCAATGCGCGAGTAAGTGATCGGCGCCTCCCGCGGCAAGTTCCGATAGGCATCGAACGCCATGGCCACGGCGCGCAGGAGCAATCGTCCTTGCGGCGTGACCCGAAATCCGGCGTCGTCGCAACTCACCACGCCAATGGCGGCAAAGGCGGCCAGACTCTCGATCTCGCGCGCGAGCACGACGCGCGGGTCCCGGCCGTGTCGCGCTTCGATCTGTGCCCAGTCGACCTTGCCGTGGCACATGATGCGCTCGATCACGTCGGCGCGCAGACGGTCCTCGGCGCTCCGGATGCGGCCGCGCACCAGCGGAAGTTCGCCGGCCTCGAGCCGCTCGGCATACACGTCCATCTGTGGCGCGTTCTGCCAGAGTACGCCGCCGACGTCGCTGATGGCGGACGGACCGATGCCGACCAGATCGAGCCCGCCGTGCGTGCTGTAGCCCTGGAAGTTCCGCCGCAGCGACCCATCGGCCGCCGCCCGCGCGAGACTGTCGCCCGGTTTGGCGAAGTGATCGAGTCCGATCGCGATGTAGCCCGCGTCGGCGAGCCGCTCCGAGGCGTAGAGAAACATCTCGGTGCGCAGTTCGATCGACGGCAGGGATTCGGTGGGGATGCGCCGCTGTGCCTTGAACCGCTCCGGGATGTGGGCGTAGTTGAAGAGCGCGATCCGATCCGGTTCGAGCGAGAGCGCACGCTCGAGCGTGGTCGCGAGTGTGGCCCGGCTCTGCAACGGCAGGCCATAGACGAAATCGAACGAGATCGCGTGGATGCCCGCCCCTCGCGCCCAGCGACAGGCGTCTGCGGTCTGGGCAAAGGACTGGTGGCGGTGAATCAGTTTCTGCACGTCGGGATCGAAATCCTGAACGCCGAAGCTCACCCGGTTGTAGCCGAGCTCGGCCAGCGCGCCGACATAGTCTTCGGTCAGGAACCGCGGATCGAGTTCAGTCGACTGCTCGCGATCCGAAGGTCGAATGAAGTATCGGTCGATCAGTCCGATCAAGCGGCGCTGTTCGGCGATGGTCAGGAAATTCGGCGTGCCTCCACCGAGGGCCATCTGCGGCAGATGCGCGCCGCCGAGATGCTCGCCCAGAAGATCGATTTCCCGCTCGAGCAGCGTGAGGAACCGCGACGCCGCATCCGGCTGCTTGGTCACGATCTTGTTGCACGCGCAGTAATAGCAGAGTGACCGGCAGAACGGAATGTGCACATAGAGCGAGAACGCGCTGCCCGCGAGCCCGCTCAAGGCATCGACGACACGCTCACGCGCAATCGCCGCGTGCAGGCGATCCGCCGTCGGGTAGGAGGTGTAGCGCGGGCCGTTCAGATCGAAGCGGCTCAGGATTTCCGGAGTGAACACGGGCAGTACCCTTCAAGGTCGCCTTGCATTGTGCGCAAGGCGCCTCGCGGCGGTTTTGTGCTGCGTCAAGGGAGGCGATGGGGACGCGACAGGGGCAAGAACGGGCCTCGAGCGCAGTGACTCATTCTTTGCGCGAAACCGATGCTGGCGCTTGCGCCGGCGGGCAGGACGAAAGCCACAACGAAACCCAGCTCGCGCCTGCAATCAGCAACCAGAAGGCGAAGAAGCCGACCGTGTAAGCCATGACGGGGGAGACGTGCAACTGATCGTCGAGCCAGCTCACGTGGGCCGGATCGATCAGCGTGAACAGCACGGCGTCGGCGAGTGCCGCACCCAGGAACGCCGGCCAAAGCACGGCGCCCCAGCGTGCGGAGCGGGGCTTGTCCAAGGGCGCAGAGTTCAAGGCCATGAGATCAAAGCCTTGCTTCGACACGCCAGCGCGTGCCTGCAGCGTCGGTCATGAGCAGGTTGCGGTGTCCATCGAGGGCCGACGGCAGCACGATCGAGTACTCGCCCTCGGCGACCGGGTGAGCCAGCCCACGGAGATCGCGGTCAGGATCGACCGGATGCGCGAGCACCCACGCGATCGGCTCACGCATCCCGGGTCGCGCGAAGCGAACGTGAATCACCTTTGATTCGGCGCGGATCGCTGGGTTGGCCAGCCCGAGATCACGCGCCGCTTCGAGCTGCGTGAGCTTGGCATTGATGAGCCGCCCCTGCTTGTAGTAGTCGTTGGCCACCAGTCCGTCCGGGTGGCGCACCACGAAGATCGCGGTAATTGCGGAGGCAACGATCACCGAGGCCGGGCCGGCAATCAGGAGCCCGGGCCAGATCCATTTGCTGACCGGACGCACGGGGGGGGTGGACACCGCTTCTGACATGGAATGCTCCTTCCGCTACCTGGGGACCATGAAGGTCGACTTCTCCCGCACCGCAAGCGGGGCGCCATCGGCTTCGGACTCGATGATCAGTTGGAACGGATGAGTGCCGGGCGGCAAAGCCCCGACGGGCACCCGCACGGCAACCGTGCCGCTCGTGTTCGATGCCGCGTCCACCGCAATCTCGCCACCGCGGTCGAGACGTGCGCCATCGATGCCTTCGACCCGCACCCGCAGGCGACGTGCGGCTTCGGACGCGTTCATCACGTTCAGGCGGTAGACATTCTCGATCCACTGACCATCGACTTCGCGCGCCAGCACGCGCCGATCGCGGATCACGTCCACCTTGAGTGGGTTGCGCAGGGCGAGCGAGGTGAGCAAACCACCGACGAGCAGGACAAGCACCACACCGTAGATGATGATGCGGGGACGGAGGATGTGCGCCCGGACCTCGCGCCAGCCCCACTGCTTCTCGACCGCGTTCTCGGTCGCATAGCGGACGAGGCCCCGGGGGTAGTTGAGCTTGTCCATGACCGAGTCACAGACATCGATGCAGGCGGCGCAGCCGATGCACTCGTACTGCAAGCCGTTTCGGATGTCGATGCCGGTCGGGCAGACCTGAACGCAGAGCGAGCAGTCGACGCAGGCCCCGAGGCCCGCCGAGGCCGGATCCACGCCCTTCTTTCGGCTGCCGCGCGGCTCGCCGCGCGCCGCGTCGTAGGTCACGATCATCGTGTCGCGATCGAACATCACGCTCTGGAAGCGTGCATACGGACACATGTACTTGCAGACCTGCTCGCGCATGAAGCCGGCGTTGCCCCAGGTCGCGAAGCTGTAGAAGAGGATCCAGAACGTCTCCCACGGCCCGGTGGACAGCGTGGTCACCTTGCCCGCGAGCTCACGGATCGGCGTGAAGTAGCCGACGAACGTGAAGCCAGTCCAGAGCGCCATCAGGATCCACACCGCATGCTTGCCGCCCTTGCGCCAGAGCTTTTCGCGTGTCCACGGCCCGCGATCGAGCTTCATGCGCGCTGCTCGATCGCCTTCGAACCAGCGCTCGACCCACATGAAGATCTCGGTGTAGACCGTCTGTGGGCAAGCGTAGCCGCAGAACACGCGACCGGCGATCGCCGTGACGAAGAACAGCGAATAGGCCGAGACGATCAGGATGAACGCAAGGTACAGCACATCCTGCGGCCAGAAGATCCAGCCGAAGATGTAGAACTTGCGTTCGACCAAGTCGAAGAGAACCGCCTGGCGGCCGTTCCACTGGAACCACGCCAGACCGTAGAACACGAGCTGGGTGGCCAGCAGCGTGAAGATGCGGAGCCGCGCAAAGCGGCCGCTCACCGACTTCGGGTAGATCTTCGGGGCGGCTTTGTAGAGCTGAACGACCTTGCTCTCGGCGGTACTGCTGCCCATGATGTTCTACCTTGACACTTCGGGAATGCGCGTGCCCCGGGGAACCGGTCCCGGGGCATGTGAAAGGGGCGCTTACTGCGTCGGCGCGGTGCGCGCAGCCTCGCGCGATTCTGCGTAGACGTAGGCGGCGAGGAGCTTCACCCGCGGTTCGCCCAGGAATTCCTTGAACGCCGGCATCACACCCGCGCGCCCCTTGACGATGGCCTCGCTGATGGCCGCCGGCGTGCCACCGTAGAGCCAGACGCTGTCGGTGAGGTTTGGCGCACCGAGCGCCTGCATGCCCTTGCCTTCCGGCCCGTGGCAGGCTGCACAGACGGTCTTGAAGTTCGCCTCGCCGCGCGCGGCTGCTGCCGGATCGGTCGCACGACCGGAGAGCTTCAGCACGTACTGGGTGAGGTCATTGACCTGATCCTTGTTGAACTGCTCGCCAAAGGCGGGCATGGCGGCATTGCGGCCCTCGAGGATCGTCTGCACGATGCCATCGGGTGTGCCGGGCCATTGCCAGTCGGCGTCCACGAGATTCGGGAAGCCCTTTGCACCGCGCATGTCGGCACCGTGGCACTGGATGCAGTAGGCCTGGAAGAGGCTCGCCCCGATCTTGGTCGCGCCCTTGTCCGCCGCGAGTGCTGCGATGTCCTGCTTGGCGTAGTTGTCGAAGATGGGCGCCACGCGCTTCTCCATGGCCTCGACTTCGGCCTTGTGCAATGCACTGCTCGACCAGCCGAGGATGCCGGAGCTCACGCCGATCCCGGGATAGAGGACCAGGTAGCCGATCGAGAAGAACACCGTGATGTAGAAGAGGTTGCGCCACCAGCGCGGCAACGGGTTGTCGTACTCGCGCAGGCCGTCCCAGGCGTTCGTGCCGTGGAGCTTGGGCTCGGTCGCCGAGCCGTCCTTGGTCTTCTTGGTCTGATTGGAGATGAGCACCCACAGACAGTACGCAAGACTCAGCGCCGTGCTGATGGCAACGAACCACGCCCAACCCGACGGAAGGGCTTCAGACAGACCATTCATTTCTTGACCTCGTTGTCAATGACCGTGATGCGCGCGGAACGATCATCGTCCGCGAGGACGTCCCGCATGGCCGTCTGCGACGTCTTCTTGTAGGCCGGTC
>CAZSTF010000020.1:0-30712 GCA_964609555.1 uncultured Alcaligenaceae bacterium
CGTCCATTGCTGCCAGGTTGGCGATGAAGCCGCCGAGCTTGGCTTGGCGCTGGTCTTGCACGAACAGGTCAGCGCCGGGCTGAGAGCGCCAGAAGGACGAGGGCTTGATGCGCGATGTGCTCATGGGCGCCATCATGCCGGCTCACGGGCTGCAAGGGGGAGGGAGGTTTCGAGAAGTGCCCTCCAGTGTGCCTGTTCGTCAGGCAACCCAACCCGACGCAGCTGATCCTTGAGGGTCGGGTGGAACGACATGCCAGTGATGGTAAGCGGACCGGCGTCGGCTTTCCAGAGGGCAAAGGGCCAGCCGACCGAAACCCGCGCCGCGGCCCGGGCACGGCGTGGCCTATCCTCCAGCGAAGTATCGAGGAGACCGTCCCTATGTCCGATCCCATCTGCCGCTTCGCCCCCCTTGGCGCGACCCGTGCGCTCTGCGTCGCCTTCGCCCTGACGCTCGCGCTCGCGCCTGCTGCCGCGTCGGCCCAAGCCAACGCCACAGGCGCCGCCTGGCCGAACAAGCCGGTTCGCGTCATCGTGCCCTTCCCGCCCGGCGGCTCGGTCGACGTGACGACCCGGCAACTGGCCCAGAAACTCGGCGAGGCGCTGGGCCAGCAGTTCGTGGTCGAGAACCGGCCCGGTGCCGGGGGGAACATCGGCATGGAGGCGCTTGCCAAGTCGGCACCCGACGGCTACACGCTGGGCATCGGGGCACTGTCTACGCATGCCGTGAATCCGTCGCTCTACCCGAAGATCCCGTTCGATCCGGTGCGGGACTTCGCACCCGTGTCCCTGCTCGTGGTCACGCCGAATGTGCTGGTCACCAATCCCGCCGTGCTGCCGGCCAACGACATTGCCGGCATCATCGACTTCGCGAAGAAGAATCCCGGCCGCGTCAACTGCGCGAGCGGAAGCAACGGCAGCGCCGGGCACCTGGCGTGCGAGCTGTTCCGGCTGGCGAGCGGCGCCCCGGTGACGCATGTGCCCTACAAGGGCGGCGCGCCTGCGGTGACCGACCTGCTTGGCGGGCAGGTGCAGATGATGTTCGACAACATGGCCAATGCGATGCCCCACCTGAAGGCGGGCAAGACACGCGCCTTCGCCGTGACCACCCCCCAGCGGAGCGCGCTCGCGCCGGATCTCCCCACGATGGCCGAAGCCGGGATGCGGGATTTCGACATCTACACGTGGTGGGGACTGTTCGCTCCCGCGGGGACGCCGCCGGAGATCGTGCGCCGATTGAACGTGGAAGTCGGCAAGGCGCTGGCCTCGGCCGACCTGCGCGAAAAGTGGCTGGCCGGGGGCGCAGAGCCGGCCGCGAGCACGCCCGAGGCGTTCGCCGCCTTCATCACACGCGAGTTGCCGAAGTACGCCCGCATCGTCAAGGACTCGGGCGCAAAGGTGGACTGACGGCCCAGGTGGGGCGGGACGGCACGCGCCACCCGCCCCCTTGCGCGGCCCGGGTCGGCGGTCATCCGGGTGGCAAGAAGCGAAACGCCAGAGACTTCCGAGTTTCGGTGGCTCGCTACAATGAGAGCCAGCATGAAATTCCGCGGCTATCTCCTTGCTTTTGCTGGCGTATGCGCATGGTCGAGCCTGATCCATGCCGACACGGTGCGGGCGGCCGGGCCGAATCTGCTGTCCTCGTCCGCACTCGTGATGGACGCCCGCTCCGGCGAGGCGATCTTCGAGAAGAACGCCGGGACGGTGACGCCGATCGCGAGCATCACCAAGCTCATGACTGCGGTGGTCGTGCTCGACGCCCAGCAGTCGCTCGACGAAACGCTCACGATCACGATCGACGACTTGGACTTTCTCAAGGGCTCCCGGTCGCGTCTGTCGATCGGCACCGAACTGTCTCGCCGCGAGATGCTCCGCCTCGCGTTGATGTCCTCGGAGAACCGCGCTGCCCACGCGCTCGGTCGTTACTATCCCGGAGGACTCGACGCTGCGGTCAAGGCGATGAACGCCAAGGCGCGCGCGCTCGGCATGCAGCACACGCGCTTCGCCGATCCGACCGGGCTCTCGCCCGAGAACGTCTCGACCGCACAGGATCTCGTGCGCCTCGTGGTCGCGGCGAATGATTACCCGCTCATCCGCGAGTTCAGTACCCAGCCGGCGAGCGAGGTGGCGATCGAATCCACGGGCCGCGTGCTCCAGTTCGGCAATTCCAACGCCTTGGTCAAGTCCGAGGGCTGGCAGATCATGCTTCAGAAGACTGGCTTCATCCGCGAAGCCGGCCGCTGCGTGGTGATGCTTGCGCAGATTGCCTCGCGACCCGTCGTCATGGTGCTCCTCGACTCGGTGGGGCGTTATGGTCGCATCGGCGACGCCCAGCGCATCCGGACTTGGATGGAAACGGGCGAGGTGCTGCCGCTGCCGCCGCCCGAGCCGGTGCGTGTCGCCTCGGGCAAGTCGCGCGGCAAGGTCGTGAAAGCTTCCCTCAAGCGCACCGACAAGCGCGCAGTCGCCACCAAGGCCGCCGTGAAGCGCAGCCCGGCGAAGACCGTCCGCCGTCGCTGATTCCGCCCCCAGCCTTTCTCGTCGGGCACGCGGACAGCGTCTCAACCCGCCCTGCGCGCGGAGGTCCTGAGCAGGTCCGACGCCAGTTGACGCGTGGCCTCGGTGTGCTCGTGTCCCCCGAGCATGCGCGCCACCTCCTCCACGCGCGCCGCTTCGTCCAGCAGGTGGATCCGCGTCGAGGGTGAAGACGCATTGTCGCGACTCACGAGCAGGTGTCGATCGGCGTGCGCTGCGACCTGGGGCATGTGGGTCACCGCGATCACCTGCCGCGCGCTCGCGAGCTGCTGCAGACGGCGGCCCACCTGCGCCGCCACCTTGCCACCGACGCCGACATCCACTTCGTCGAAGATCAGCACGGGGCCACTGTCCACACCCGCCGGCGCAGAGCCCGACACGTGTGTCGACGCATCTCCCAGCGCCACCAGAAGCGCGAGCGACAGCCGCGCGAGCTCGCCGCCCGAGGCGACCTTGGCCAGCGGCGCAAAAGGCAGTGAGGGGTGCGAGCGGAAGAAGATCTCCACGCGCTCCGCACCGTGGGCAGCGAAGTCCGCCTCCGGCTCGAGCCGCACCTCGATCGACGCGCTGCCGAGCGCCAGAGCGTTGAGATCGCGGTTCACGCGCTCGGCATAGGCCGGGGCGGCAGCAGCGCGCCGCGCGCTCAATCGTGCTACAGCAGAGGCGAGCGCACGCCGGGCCTCTTCACACGCCGACTCGAGACGAGCGAAATCCTGCGCGGCCGCAAGCTCGCCGGCGCGGGCTTCGAGCGTCTGCCAGTGCTCAGCGAGCGCTTCCGGGCGCGTCTTCAGGCGCCGCGCCAGCGTGAACAGGGCCGACATGCGTGTCTCGACCTCGGCCAGTCGATCCGGGTCGAGATCGATGCGGCTGGCGTAATGGCGAAGGAACTGCTCGGCCTCGGCCAGCTCGGCCCGAGCCGCATCGATCCGAGCGCAGCCTTCGAGCAGCCGCTCATCGAATCGCGCCACCTGCCGGAGCCGCGCCGCGAGCCCATCGATTTGTTCGATCAGCGCCTCATCGCCCCCCAGTACTCCTTGCGCGTTCGCCGCGGATTCGGCGAGCTCCCGCGCATGCGAGAGCCGCGCCTGCTCGGCCGTGAGCAACGACCATTCCTCGGCACCCGGTGCGAGCGTGCGCAGTGACTCGAGATCGGTCTCGATCGCACGCCGTTCCCGTTCGATCGCCTCGTGCTCGGCCTGCGCACGATCGAGGCGCTGCCGCGCCGCACGCCAGGCGGCATGCGCCTCGCGCACCTGATCGACGAGCGGCAACGCATTCGCCGCCCGATCGACCAGCGCCCGCTGCGCCGAAGTCTCGAGGAGCGCCTGCTGCTCGTGCTGTGCATGCAGTTCGAGCAGGTGCCGGCCCAGCTCACGCAGTTCGCCCGCGGTCGCGGGGCGTCCGTTGATCTGCGCCCGCGAGCGACCGCCCGCATCGACGACGCGGCGCAGGATCACGCTGCCGTCATCCGCGGCCTCACCCTGCGCACGAAGCCATTCGCCGACGGGACTGTCCGGTACGAACTCGAATTCGGCCGTGATCTCGGCTTGCCGCTCGCCCACCCGAACCGCGCTCGGGTCGGCGCGGGCACCGAGGGCCAGGCCGAGCGCATCGAGCACGATCGATTTGCCCGCCCCCGTTTCGCCGGTGAGCGCGGTCAGCCCCGGACCGAACTCGATGTCCAGGCGATCGATCAGCACGAAATTCCGGATGGACAGCTGGCGCAGCATGGCGACGGTCAACGGTTCATGGACTCCGGCGTCTCCGTCCACGCGAGCTTTTCCCGCAGCGTCTGGAAGTAGTCGTAGTCAAGCGGATGCCAGATGCGCACGGTGGCCGAGGCGCGGGACAGGACGATCGACTCGCCTTCCTCGAGCGGCAGGTGCAGGTG
Organism: uncultured Alcaligenaceae bacterium; assembly: GCA_964609555.1. Lineage (GTDB taxonomy): Bacteria > Pseudomonadota > Gammaproteobacteria > Burkholderiales > Casimicrobiaceae > Casimicrobium. The sequence continues at coordinate 4,424 of CAZSTF010000020.1, forward strand.
GCCGTCGATGCTCGCGACCGCCTCGCGTGCCCGCGCCACGCGGATGCGGATCGTCGTCCCGTCCGGCACGACGATCGGCCGGTTGGTCAGCGCATGCGGCGCGATCGGCACGAGCGCGACGGCGTTGACGCCGGGGGCGATGATCGCGCCGCCCGCCGAGAGACTGTAAGCGGTGGAACCCGTCGGTGTCGCCGCGATCAACCCGTCGGCGCGCAGGCCATAGGCGAAGCGATCATCGAGCGTGACCTGGAGATCCACGAGCGTGGTGGTTGCGCCCCGGTGCACGACCACGTCATTGAACGCAAGATGGGCGTCGGCTTCGCCCTCCCGACGGGCCGAGAGCAGAGCGCGGCGCTCCTCACGATGGGCACCGGCCAGGATGGGCGGCAGGGTGTGCTCGACCCGATCGAGCGACAGGTCGGTGAGAAAGCCGAGGCGCCCCTGGTTGACCCCGACCAGGGGCACATCGAACGACGCAAGGTTGCGGGCGAACGCGATGAACGTGCCGTCGCCGCCGATGGCCACGGCGAGCCGACAGCGCTGCCCGATCTCTTCGACACGCACTGTCTGCCAGGCATGGTGCCCCAGTTCGAGGGCGGTGTTTTCCTCGAGGACCGGCGTGTAACCGCAGCTCGCGAGCACGTCGGCGACGATGGCCACCGGCTCGCTCATGTCACGATCCCCGTCCCGGGCACTTCGGCGTGCAGCGATCGCCACCGGTCCGGGCGGAAGGGGCTCACGGTGGGCCGCCACGAACGGCGTATCGGCGAGGAACGCCTCGGCCGGAGGCGCGTCGTGACGCGCTTCCGAGGCGACGACAGACTTGTCTCTGGGCATCCCCTTGGGCATCGGGGCATTACACCACAGCTTAAAATTGCGCCGAAAGCGCTGAACAACCGGATCGCGAGCACGCCCGAGTGCGAGGGGCCGCGCGAGCGAAGCGCGAGACAGATCGGCAAGATAGGCGAGCAATGAGCGAGCAAGGGACGATGCAATCGGGCTGCGCAGCAGGTTGTTCCGTGCTTTCCTGATGGACGAACGCGGACGCACCCTCCTGCGCGCGCTCGTTGAGCGCTACATCGCCGACGGCGAGCCGGTCGGCTCGCGCACGCTGTCGAAGCACGCGGGTCTCGAGTTGTCGCCTGCGTCGATCCGCAACGTGATGGCCGACCTCGAGGAGCAGGGCTTCATAGCAAGCCCGCACACCTCGGCCGGCCGTGTGCCGACGCCCCGGGGCTATCGATTGTTCGTCGACACCCTCATGGTGACGCGTCCTTTGTCCGAGGTCGAGGTGGATGAAGCGCGGGCCGGCATCCAGGGCCACCAGACGCAGGAAATCGTCTCGGCCGCGGCGCGGATGCTCTCGCAGCTCTCGTCGTTCGCCGGCGTGGTGGCCACACCGAGGAAGAGCCTCGCCTTCCGGCACATCGAGTTCGTCCGTCTGTCCGAGCGGCGCGTGCTGATGGTGCTCGTCACGCCGGACGGCGATGTCCAGAACCGCATCCTCTCGATCGACCGCGCGCTCTCGCAAAGCGCGTTGACCGAAGCAGCGAATTTCTTCAACGAACAGTTCGCGGACGTTCCCTTCGACCAGGTGCGCGTGCGCCTTGCCGAGGAAGTGCGCAAGCTGCGCGAAGACATCACGACCCTGATGACCGCAGCGCTCGCGTTCGGCGCTGACGTCGCGCAGGCCCAGGAGCCAGTGATCATCGCAGGCGAGCGACGCCTGCTCGCCACACCCGACTTCACGAGCAACATGGAGAGCCTGCGAAAGCTCTTCGATCTCTTCGAGGAACGCACGCGACTCCTGCATCTTTTCGAGCTCGCCCATCAGGCCGATGGCGTGAAGATCTTCATCGGGGGCGAGTCGAACGTCGTGCCGCTCGACGAGTTCAGCGTGGTCACCGCGCCCTACCAGGTCAACGGCCGCGTGGTCGGCACGCTCGGCGTCATCGGCCCGACCCGCATGGCCTACGACCGGGTGATCCCGATTGTCGATCTCACGGCCCGTCTGCTCTCCTCGGCGCTGGAGCGCGAGTTGGGCGTGGAATGAGCGCGGCCGACGCGCTGCCCCGAATCCCTCCCTCAACCCCGGCTTCCCGACGATGCCTGATTCCTTCGTTCCCCGGCCTGCGCACGGCCAGCCCGCCCGCATCGGCATCATCCTCACCAATCTCGGCACGCCGGATGCGCCGAACGCGCCGGCCGTGCGACGGTATCTCAAGGAGTTTCTCTCCGACCCTCGGGTGGTGGAGATCCCGCGCTCGATCTGGTGGCTCATCCTGAACGGCATCATCCTGAACACCCGCCCGGCGAAGAGCGCGGCCAAGTACGCCACCGTGTGGCTGCCCGAAGGCTCGCCGCTGCTCGTCTGGACCGGGCGCCAGGCGCAGTATCTGCGCGGCCAACTGGGCGAGATGCTCAAGGCACGCGGCCTGCCGTGGGACCTGATCCAGGTGGAGGTGGGCATGCGCTACGGCAACCCCTCGATCGCAAGCGCGTGGCAGAAGCTGCGCGAGAAGCACTGCGATCGCGTGCTGCTCCTGCCGCTCTACCCGCAGTACGCCTCGAGCACCACGGGCACGGCCTGTGATGCGCTCTTTCGCGTGCTCGAGCGCGAGCGACACATGCCCGCGGTGCGCACGGTGCGCAGCTGGCATGACGAGCCGGGCTACATCGCTGCTCTCGCCGCGAGCGTGCAGCACTTCTGGCAGAAGCACGGCCGACCCGATACGCTGCTCATGAGCTTTCACGGCGTGCCGCGGTTCTCGCTCGATCGGGGTGATCCTTACCACTGCCTGTGCCAGAAGACCGGGCGTCTGCTCGCCGAGGCGCTGGGTCTTCCAACCGAGCGCTATCGCGTGACTTTCCAATCCCGCTTCGGGCGCGCGGAATGGTTGAAACCCTACACCGACGAGACGATCGCCGAGCTCGCTCGAAGCGGCACGAAGACGCTGCACGTCATCTGCCCGGGCTTTCCGGCGGATTGCCTCGAGACGCTGGAAGAGATCGCGATGGAAGGCAAGGAGACCTTCGTCGAGGCCGGTGGTGCCGAATACCGCTACATCCCGGCACTCAATGACGACCCCGCGTTCCTGCGCTTTCTGGCCGAGCTCGCCGAACGTGAACTCGCGGGCTGGATCAGCGCGCCGCCCTCGGCCGACGCGCTTGCAGCGCAGTCAGCTCGGGCGAGGGCGCTGGGTGCGCCAGATTGAGGCGACGGCAATCGATGCCGCAGCAGCCCTACTTCGCGTCCGCGCGATAGCCACGCGAGCGGAGCATGTTCGCGGTCGCTTCGAGCCGTTCGCCCGCGCCCGCGGCCTCGCGCACGTGCCGGTCGAGAAAGGCTTGCGCCAAGTCGAACACCGGATCGTCACGCGTTGCAGCGCGCCGTTGTGCCTCGCCTGGGCGGGGCTGCACCACGCGCCACTTGCCGCCTGCAGGCTGGGCTTCGAAGAGTGCGAGCTGGCGCGTTAGCGGTGGTCGGGCCGCGTCGGCGCCGGGTGGCAAGACGATCGAGAGGAAGGGGCGCCCCATCGCGCCATAGCGCGCCTCGGCGCTCTTCCGGACGCCTTGCGTGGCCGGGGCGATGGCGATGAAAGCGCGAAACGCAGGCTCGGCCAGAGTGGGAATCGGCCCGGGATAGCGCTCGCCCGCCAGGGCCTGCACGAGCCGCACGTTCATGCCTTCGCCTGCAAACGCCAGGCGTTCGAGATCGACGCGGTGCCACGGATCGTCGGGGGACGCGCCTTCCACCTGCCGCCGACGCAGTTCGGCAAGCACGAAGCGGACATCGTCACTGCGCCCGAGGAGTTGTTCGGGTGTGACGCCGCGCGCGACGCCACGGGAACCGGGCGTGCGCCGAGCGTCGAGGGTCGCGCTTGACGGCGCGGCACCCGGATGCGTGATCTCGATCACCGCGTAGCCGTGATCGACCCAGCCCGCCAGCCACGGCGCGAGCACTGCATGGACGTCACCGGGCTCGCGGGCGATCATCACCAGCGGCGTGCGTTGAGCTGCTGCGCCGGTGCTTTCAGACGGCTGGCAAGACGCCCGACCCTCCGGCAGCAGGAGACGCACCGGGATGGCCCGCTCGCGCGCGGGATCGAGCCACGTCTCCTCGATCGCGCGCGCAGCAGCCGCCTGCGCTGCGCCGAGGGCAACGAGCACGAGCGCAAGGCGATAGAGTCGCCGCATCTCGCCTTAGCGTGCGCCCCGGCGGTTGCGCGTGTCCGTCGCCGTCAATCCGCCTGTCGGCGAAGGAACGTCGGGATCTCGAGCGCGCCGCGGCCGCTCGTCCGGACCGAGTTCGGACGCATCGAGGGCGGCGTGTCGTAGTCGACCGTCTCGGTCACGGTCGGTACGCTCACTGCGGTCATCTCGGCCGGGGCCAAGGCGGTGGCGTCATCGGTGCCCGTGCGCAGCGTCGGCATCGTGAAGCGCGGCACTTGGACCATGCCGCCCTGCACGGCCTGCATCTTGCGCTTGGCCCCCAAGCCGGTGGCGATCATGGTGACGCGGACCTCGTCACCCATGCTGTCGTCGAACGACTGGCCCCAGAGCAGCGTCGCATCCGGCGCGATGAACTCCTGCACCGTCTCCGTGATGTCGGTGAGCTCGCCGAGGGTGATGTCCGACGAGCTGGTGATGCAAAGGAGCACGCCGCGAGCCCCCTGGAGATCCACATCATCGAGGAGCGGGCTCTTGACCGCCGCTTCGGCGGCGGCACGGCCGCGGCCCTCGCCACGCGCGGCAGCCGTGCCCATCATGGCCATGCCGAGCTCCGACATGATCGTGCGGACGTCGGCAAAGTCGCGGTTCACATCCCCCGCGCGGTGGATGATGTCGGAGATGCCGGCGACCGCGCTGTAGAGCACGTCGTTCGATGCGGCGAAGGCCGCCGGGACCGAGACGTTGCGGCCGAGCACCTGGATGAGCTTCTCGTTCGGCAGCACGATCAGCGAGTCGACGACTTTCTGCAACTCCTCGATGCCGGCCACCGCCGTACGTTCGCGCCGCTGCATCTCGAAGCGGAAGGGCTTGGTGACCACGGCCACCACGAGAATGCCCATGTCCTTGGCGAGTTGCGCGACCACTGGCGCAGCACCGGTACCCGTGCCGCCGCCCATGCCCGCCGTGATGAAGAGCATGTCGGCACCGCGGATCGCCTCCTGCAGTTCGACCTTGGATTCCATGGCCGCGTCCCGCCCCACTTCCGGCTTGGCTCCGGCACCGAGACCTTGCGTGAGCTGCTGACCCAGCGCGATTCGCCGAGCCGCAGGGATGCGATCCAGCACCTGGGCGTCGGTGTTCGCGACGATGAACTCGACGCCGGCGACGCCCTTGTCGATCATGTGCTTGACGGCGTTGCCGCCGCAGCCGCCCACACCGATCACCTTGATGACCGCGCCGTCCCGCTTTTCTTCCACGATTTCAAACATGATTTCTCCTTCCCAGGCTAAAGACCAAACACATCGCGCAACTTGCCGACCCACCCCAACCCCGTCCGGTCGCGCCTTGCGAGCGCCGACCGACGGCCATATGAATCCCGTGCATGCAGCAGGAGCCCCACGGCGGCTGCGTACTGCGGCGCCTGGAGCACATCGTGCAGCGCGCCGGCATAGGCCGGCCGCCCGATGCGCACCGGCGCATGAAACACCTCTTCCGCCAGTTCGGCGATGCCGGGCAGGTGTGCGCTGCCTCCGGTGAGCACGTAGCCCGAGCGCAGGAACGGCTCCAGTCCCGAACCGCGGATCTGCTCATGCACGAGCTGGAAGAGCTCCTCGACACGTGGTTCGACAACTTCGGCGAGCAGATGCCGCGCCATCACCTTGGCCGGCCGATCGCCGACGCCGGCCACCTCGATCAGCTCGTCCGGCGGAACCAGCTTGGTCAGAGCACAACCGTGCGCATGCTTGATGTCGGCGGCTTCCTTGCTCGAGGTGCGAAGCGCCATGGCGATGTCGTTGGTGATCTGGTCGCCGGCGATCGGCACCACCCCGGTATGGCGAATGGCGCCGTTGGCATACAGCGCGAAGTCCGTGGTCCCTGCGCCGATGTCGAGCAGCCCGACACCGATGTCGATCTCTTCCCGAGTCAGGCAGGCCGTCGCCGAAGCGAGCGGCTGCACGACCAGCTCTTCGACCGTCAGACCGGCCCGGCGGACGCATTTCTCGACGTTGTCGATGGCCGACTGCGCGCCGGTGATCAGGTGGGCTTTCACCTCGAGTCGGCGGCCGCTCATGCCGAGCGGGCGGAGCACGCCTTCCTGGCCGTCGATGATGAACTCCTGCGGCAACGTGTGCAGCAGGTACTGGTCGTTCGGAATGGCCACCGTGCGGGCGGTTTCGATCACGCGCTCGATGTCGAGATCGGTGACTTCGAGTTCCTTCATTGCGACCATACCGGCCGAGTTCTGGCTGCGCAGATGTGCACCCCCCAGACTCACGAAGACCTGCGAGAGCTTGCAGTTGGCCATGGCCGCCGCGTTCTTGACTGCGGTGGCGACCGAAGCGGTCGTCGCGTCGATGTCGACCACCATGCCCTTGCGCATCCCGCTCGCCGGCGTCTCCGCGAAGCCGATCACGGCGGGCGTATGGGGCGTCGTGCCCGCATCGAGTTCAGCCACCAAGGCGACCACCTTCGACGTGCCGATGTCGAGCGCAGCGATCACCTGCGTCATGTCCCTTCCCCCTTTGCTTCAACGGCTTCGACCCGACCGTGGGCGACCGGCTGACGCACCACCGCCAGCGCCGACCGGTAGCGAAGATCGACGCGCACCACCTGTGCGCGCTCCTCCTCGCTCCAACGCGACAGCGTCTGCGCAAAGCGATCCAGACGCTCCCTGAACTGCTCGCGCCCGAACTCCACGCGCAAGCGGCCATCGGCCTCGACCCAGACGGCTCCGCGATCGGACATGCCGAAGCGCGTGACATTCATTCCGAGCGCAGCGAATGCGCGGCGCGCCTCCTCGTAGCGCGCGAGCGCTTCGGCGGGATTCGCATGCTGCGCCTCGAAGCGCGGCAGACGGGCGCGTGCCGTGCCCCGGAACACGGTGCCATCGGCCGCGAGGAGCTCGCTTTCACTCCACTGGGCCAGCGCCTTGTGCTCCTCGATGGCAATGCGCAACGTGCCGGGCCAGTGACGGCTCACCTGAACCTCACGCACCCAAGGCAGCTTGCGCACCGCCTGGCGCACGCGCTGCGGCGAGAGCGTAAAGAAGCTGCCGCGCACGTCGCTCCGGATCACGGCTTCGAGGAGCCCCGGATCGACTTCGACGAGCGGCGTGGTCACTTCCACCACCCGAACCGCCATGGACGGTCGCTGCACGAGCCAGCTCGCGGCCAGGAACAAAAAGGCTGCGGCCGCAAGCGCATAGAGCACCGTGGCGACCCGATTGAAGAGCGCAACATCGTCCCTCATGGGCGCTCCTTCCGTTCCTCGCAGGCGGCTGCGATGCGCGGCGCCAGTTGCGCAATCGAGCCCGCGCCCATGCAGAGCAACACGTCGCCCTCCGCGAGTCCCGACAGCAGCAGCGGTTCCAGATCGGCGACCGTCTCCGCGAATACCGGCTCCAGCGTGCCACGGACGCGGATCGCCCGGGCGAGGCTGCGTCCGTCGGCCGCGGCGATGGGCGCTTCGCCTGCCGGGTAGACCTCGGTCAGATACAGCCGGTCGGCGCCAGAGAGCACGGTGACGAAGTCCTCGAACAGATCGCGGGTGCGGGTGAACCGATGCGGCTGGAAGGCGAGCACGAGCCGCCGCCCCGGGAAGGCACCGCGCGCGGCGGCCATCGTGGCCGCAATCTCGCGTGGATGATGGCCGTAGTCATCGACGAGGTGGAACGCCCGCCCATGGCAGACGCGCTCGCCGTAGCTCTGGAAGCGTCGGCCCACGCCGGCAAAGCCCGCGAGGGCACGCTGGATGGCCGCGGCGTCCAGCCCCAGGTCCTGCCCGATGGCAACGGCCGCGAGCGCATTGACCACGTTATGCACACCATTGAGACGGAGCGTGACGGGCAACGGATCGAAGCCCGCGCGCAGAACCGTGAAGCGCATGCCGTCGGCGTGTGCCGCAACGTCGACTGCACGCACATCGACGGTGGGCCCGAGACCGTAGGTGATCATGGGTCGGCTGATTTGGCCGACCACGCGCTCGACACCCGGGTCATCGGCACAGACATAGAGCGCGCCGTAGAACGGCAGACGATGCGCAAACTCGACGAAGGCGCGGTCGAGCCGTGCGAGCGAGTGCTCGTAGGTCTCCATGTGGTCGCCGTCGATGTTGGTGATGACGGCCAGCGTCGGCGTCAGATGCAGGAACGAGGCGTCGGACTCGTCGGCCTCGGCGACCAGCCATTCACCGCGGCCGAGACGCGCGTTGGCCCCCACGGCCAGCAGGCGCCCGCCGATGACGAAGGTCGGATCGAGCCCGCCCTCGGCCAGAACGCTGGCGACGAGCGAGGTGGTCGTGGTCTTGCCGTGCGTCCCGGCGATGGCGATGCCGCGACGCATGCGCATCAGCTCGGCGAGCATCAACGCCCTCGGAATCACGGGAATGCGGCGGGCGCGTGCTGCCTGCACCTCGGGGTTCTCCTCCCGGATCGCGCTCGAGATCACCACGGCCTGGGCATCGCCGACATGGGCTGCATCATGCCCGACCATGACCGTGACGCCCCGCGCGCGCAGCTGATCGAGGGTCGCGGACTCCACGGAATCCGAGCCGGTGACGCGCGCGCCCTGCGTGGCGAGCACCTCGGCGATGCCGCTCATGCCGCTGCCGCCGATGCCGACGAAGTGGACATGCCGCGGGGCGAACTTCATCGCGTCCTCCCGCGCGTCTCGGCCATCGCGGCGACAACCTCGGTGATGGTCAAGCAGATCCGCTCGGTGGCGTCCGGCACAGCACAGCGCCGCGCCCGGGTGGCCATGTCGCGGCATGCGGCCCGATCGAGTGCGTCGATGGCTGCCGCGAGCGCCGCGCTGTCCGTGTGCTGCTGATCGAGCACGCGTGCAGCACCGGCCTGTTCGAGCACCCGTGCGTTCCAGAGCTGTTGCTGGTCGGCGTGGTGCGGGTACGGCACGAGCAGCGATCCGAGACCGACCGCAGCCAATTCGCTCACGGTACTCGCGCCGGAGCGGCCGATGAAGAGGTCGGCTGCGAGCATCGCGGCAAGCGTGTCGTCGACAAACTCGCGGATGTCGGCCGTCACGCCCGCACGCGCATACGCAGCCCGGGTTGCCTCGAGTCCGCCGCGCCCGCATTGATGCAGGACCTGCGGTCGCCGCTCGAGCGGTAGCATCGCCAGCGCTTCGGGCAGGTGTTCATTGAGCCAGGTCGCACCGCGGCTGCCACCGAGCACGAGGACTGAGAGCGGCCCCGAACGTCCGGCAAAGCGGGAGTCCACGGCGGGCGCCTCCGCGAAGCCCTCGCGCAGCGGATTGCCGGTCACCACGCGCTTCGCCGCGAACGCTTCCAGCGTGCCGTCGAACCCGACCAGCACGCGGGTCGCCATGCGCGCAAGCAGCCGGTTTGCAGCACCCGCGATCGCGTCCGACTGATGGACGAAGAGCGGCAACGAGCGCATGCGCGCCCAGAGTCCCCCCGGAACCGTCGGGTAGCCCCCCATGCCGATCACCGCATCCGGCCGGTCATCGGCAAAGCGCCGATTGATCTCCGCGATCGCGCGCATGAGTTTGATCGGAACGCCGAGCCGTGCAGACCAGCCGCGACCGACCCAGCCTTCGAAATCCACCGTGGTCAGCGGGAAGTCCGCCTGCGGTACGAGGCGCTCCTCCATGCCGCCACGGGTACCCAGCCAGGAAACGCGCCAGCCGTGGCGCTGCATGCCCCGCGCGACCGCGAGGCCCGGCATGATGTGCCCCCCCGTGCCGCCGGCCATCATGAGCAGATGCCGCGCGCTCATGGTGTGAACCCCCGCTCGCGCCGCCGGTTTTCCCAATCGATGCGCAGCAGAATGGCCAGTGCCGAGAGCGTGGCCAGCATGCCACTGCCGCCGTAGGACATCAGCGGCAGCGTCAGCCCCTTCGTCGGCGCGAGGCCCATGTTGACGCACATGTTGATGAGTGCCTGCAGACCGATCAGCACGCCGATGCCGCGCGCCACGTGCGCCGCGAACGGCTGCTCGACCTGCATGGCGTCGCGGCCGATGCGGAAGGCGCGCAGCGTGATGAAGAGATAGAGCCCGATGACCACCCACAGTCCAATCAGGCCCAACTCCTCAGCGGTGACCGCGAGGATGAAATCGGTGTGGGCCTCGGGCAGGTAGTAGTGCTTGGACACGCCGGCACCGAGGCCGAGGCCAAGCACCCCGCCACGGCCGATGGCCATGAGCGACTGGGTCAGCTGATAGCCCTTGCCGAACTCCTCCTTCCAGGGATCGAGGAAAGCGAAGATGCGCTCGAGGCGATAGGGCTCGAGGATCACCAGACCGGCTGCCGCGACCAATGCGAGCAGCAGCACCGGCACGATCACGCGGTAGTCCAGACCGGCAAGGAAGAGAACCAGGGCACCCGTGGTGAAGATGACGAGCGTGGCACCGAAATCGGGTTCGCGCAACAGGAGCCCGGCCGTGAGCAGCATCACGAGCATGAAGGGGCCCAAGCCATGGAGCACGCTCGCGAGAAGCGGCTGGTCGCTCGACAGGCGCTCGGCCTTGGTCACCGCGTAGCGCGCTGCGAACAGGATGACGACAAGCTTCATGAATTCCGAGGGCTGAAACGAGAACGGCCCGATGGGAATCCAGCGCCGCGCGCCATTGACCACCTTGCCCACGCCGGGGATCAGCACGATCACGAGCAGCGTGAGTGCGACGAACATCAGAAGCGGCGTGAGCCGCTCGAGCGTCTTGATCGGCAGGTCGAACAGGATGACGGCAACGATCAGCCCCACGAACACGAACAATGCCTGCCGGAAGAGGAAGTAAGTGGCGCTGCCGCGGGTGAACTTGGCCTCGCTTGCACTTGCGATCGAGGCCGAGTACACCATGAGCAAGCCGAGCGCGAGCAGCGCGATGATTGCCCAGACGAGCGTGACGTCGAATTCGCTCTCCCGCGCGAGCCCGCCTTGCGGAGCCTTTGCCGGTGCGGCGACCCCGCCCGCCAAAAGCCGGTCGCGCCATGCGCCGAGACGGCTGCCGAGTGTGGCCATCATGCGCCACCTCCGGGCGGTACAAGCACCCGTCCGCGGGCTGCAGCCCAGGCCTCGGCCGCATGCTGGAACGCGCGCGCGCGCTCCACGTAGTTCGCGAACATGTCCCAGCTCGCGCAGGCGGGCGAAAGAAGCACGATTTCGCCGGGGCGCGCGTGGTCGAGCGCCTGCTCGGTCGCGGCTTCGAGCGAAGGAAAGATCTCGGCCGCCACACCATGGACAGCGCAGCGCTCACGCAGCAGGGGCGCATCACGCCCGATCAGGTAGACCCCCCGGCAGTGGCGCGCGACCGCCGGGCCAAGCGCGTCGAAGCGCTGCCCCTTGGCGTCGCCCCCGGCGATCAGGTGCGTGGGCGCGGACAGCCCCGACAGCGCGGCGAGTGTCGCGGCCTCGCTGGTCGCCTTTGAGTCGTCGATCAGTCGCACGCCATCGACCGTGCCCACGAGCGCAGAGCGGTGCGGCAGGCCATTGAACCGACGCAGCACGTCGGCGGCGGCCGCGCGCTTGGGCGTCGTCCATGCGGCATCCATCGGCTCGGCCAGCGCCAGCGCGGCCAGCGCATTGGCCACCTGGTGCCGTCCGGCGATGCGCAGGTCCCGCTCGGCGCAGAACGAGCGATCGCCCTGGACGAGCAGCATGTCACCGCTGTCCTCGCGCAGGCCGTAGTCGTCCTCGCGCTCGGGCGTGCCGAGTCCGAACCGCCGCCGCGCGGACGCATCGGCGGCGACCATGCTCGACGACCACGGGCAATCACGGTTCACGACCTTGCGTGCGGCCCCGCGATGGATCGACGCCTTGGCTGCCGCGTAGGCAAAGAGGCTGTCGTAGCGATCGAGATGATTCGCCGTCACGTTGAGCACCGTGGCCGCCGCCGGGCGGAGGCTTGCCGTCGATTCGAGTTGGAAGCTCGAGAGTTCGAGCACCCAGGTCCGTGTGGACGGGGCGCGGGTAACGGCGTCGAGCACGGGCTCGCCGATGTTGCCTGCGACCTGCGCGCCCGGATCATCAAGGCGCGCGAGTTCTCCGGCCAGCGCGGTCGTGGTCGACTTGCCGTTGCTGCCGGTGATCGCGATCACCCGCGCCTCCGAAGGCAGATGCCGCGCGAAGATCTCGACATCGCCGAGCACCGGCCGACCGCGCGCCATCGCCTGCTGGACGATCGGGCGGGCGCGCGGAAACCCGGGCGAGAGGGCCACCCAGTCGATCGCCCCGGGCAGCCGGTCGCGCATGCCATCACAGCGAACGAGCGGCACGTCCTCGGGCAGTCCGTCGCGGGTGCTTCGCTCGCCTTCATCGTGCACGCTCACACGCGCGCCACGGGCGTGGAGAAAGCGCACGAGCGAGCGTCCGGTTGCCCCGAGCCCGAGGACCGCCACGTTCTGCCCGTCGTATCGCCATCCCGTCATCGCCTGGCCTAGCGCAGTTTCAAGGTGGAAAGCCCCGCGAGGACAAGGAACATCGTGATGATCCAGAAGCGGATCACCACATGGTTCTCGTGCCAGCCCGAGAGCTCGAAGTGATGGTGCAGCGGCGCCATCCGGAAGATGCGCTTGCCCTTCGTGTACTTGAAGTACGCGACCTGCATCATGACCGACAGGGTCTCGACGACGAAGATCCCGCCCATGACCACGAGCACGATCTCCTGCCGCACGATGACGGCGATCGTGCCCAGCGACGCACCGAGCGCAAGCGCGCCGACGTCACCCATGAATACGCGCGCCGGATGCGCGTTGAACCAGAGAAAGCCCAGGCCCGCACCGGCCATGGCCGCGCAGAAGATCATGAGCTCGCCCGCGCCGGGGATGTAGGGAAAGAGCAGGTAACGCGAATAGTCGATGCGCCCCACCACGTAGGCGAAGACCGCGAGCGCACTGCCGACCATCACGACCGGCATGATGGCGAGCCCGTCGAGCCCGTCGGTCAGGTTGACCGCGTTCGACGTGCCGACGATCACGAGCCAGGTCAGCGTGATGAAGCCGAAGAGTCCGAGCGGATAGGCGACGTTCTTGAAGAACGGCACGATCAGATCCGCCTTCGACGGCAACTCGGTGGTGAAGCCGCTCTGCACCCAGACCCAGATCAGGTCGAAGATCTGCTTCGAGTTGGGCGCGGAGATTGCAAAGACCAGATAGACCGAGGCGAGCAGTCCGATCAGGGTCTGCCAGAAGAGCTTCTCGCGCGCGCTCATGCCCTTGGGGTTGCGGTGTACGACCTTGCGGTAGTCATCCACCCAGCCGATCGCGCCGAAGCCGACCATCACGAAGAGCACGACCCAGATGAAGCGGTTGGTCAGGTCGGCCCAGAGCAGCGTGGAAATCGCAATGGCCGTGAGCACCATCGCGCCGCCCATGGTGGGCGTGCCCTGCTTGCCCAAGTGGGACTGCGGCCCGTCGTTGCGCACTGCCTGGCCGATCTTCATAGCAATCAGCCAACGGATCATGCGCGGCCCGATCGCAAGCGCAATCGCCATGGCCGTCGCGCAGGCAAGCACCGAGCGCAGCGTGATGTACTGAAGGGCAGAGATGCCGGGAATGTCCCGAAGCAGCGTGAGCGACAGCCAGTAGAGCATTAGTCGGCCCTCCCGAAGCGGGCCTCGAGCGCGGCGACCACGCGCTCCATGGCCATGGAACGCGAGCCCTTGACGAGCACGATCGTATCCGGGGTCAATTCGGCCGCCACGCGTTCGATCACGGGAGCAACCTCAAGGGCCGTCTGGAGGGCCGTCTGGACACGCGTGTCCCCGGAGATGTCGGCGAAGGCCGCCCCCATCGACGGTCCCACCGCATGGATCGCAGCGAGCGGCGCGGCAAGCGCGGCTTGCGCAACCTCTGCATGCCCCTGCTCGCGATGCACGCCCAATTCGGCCATGTCACCGATCACGAGTACACGACGACCGGTTTCGGCGGCAAGCACATGGATGGAGGCGATCATGCTCGCCGGATTCGCGTTGTAGCTGTCGTCGATCACGATCGCACCATTGCCGAGACGCTTCCTCTCGAGACGACCGCCGACGAAGGTGGCCGTCTCGACCCCGCGCCGGATCGTGTCAGCGTCGATGCCGAGGGAGTGCGCGAGCGCGGCGACGGCGAGCACGTTCGATGCGTTGTGTCGTCCGGCGAGGGGGGGACGGATCGAAATCTTCACCCCGCCCACGCGCACCTCGAGTCGTCCGGTCGCATCGAGGGTACCTTGGACGTCCGACGCATTCGCTGTATCCGAAAAACCAAAGCTGACCTGACGGAACTCGCGTACGATCACGCGCCAGTAGGCGTAGAAGGCGTCGTCCCGATTGAGGATCGCGACCCCCTCCTTGCGCAGCCCCTCGAAGATTTCGCCCTTGGCCTTGGCCACGCCCTCGAGCGAGCCGACGCCCTCGAGGTGCGCCGGCCCGGCGTTGGTGATGAGTGCGCGGTCGGGTTCGGCCAGACGCGTCAGCAAAGCGATCTCGCCGAAGTGGTTCATGCCCATCTCGACCACGGCTGCGCGATGCGTCGGACGCAGGCCGAGCAACGTGAGCGGCACACCGATGTGGTTGTTGAGGTTGCCGCGTGTCGCGTGGACGGCCGTCTCACCCTTCGCCGCGGCGAGCACGGAGGCTGCGAGCGCCTTGGTGGTTGTCTTTCCGTTGCTGCCGGTGATCGCAACCACCGGGCCCGCGAAGCGTCGCCGATGGGCCTGAGCCAACGCCTGAAGTGCGGCGAGCGTATCCGGCACCACGAACTGGGTGACGTCTGCGGGGAGATCGAGCCGCCGGGCCCCAAGCACGCCGCGGGCGCCCTGGGCCACGGCGGCAGAAGCAAAGTCATGCCCGTCATGCCGCTCGCCCGAAAGCGCCACGTACAGGGCACCCGGCGCGATCGTGCGGCTGTCGATGCCCACGGCGGTGAACGACTGCGCCGGACCGACGCGCGTCGCCCCGGTCGCCTGCGCGATGAAGTCCGGCTCAAACATGAGGCACCCCCAGCCGCTCGGCGCGCGCACGAAGGGCCTGCCGCGCGACTTCCATGTCATCGAAGTGACGGCGCACGCCGGCGATCTCCTGATACGTCTCGTGCCCCTTGCCGGCGATGAGCACGGTGTCGCCCGCCTGAGCCTGCCCGATCGCGAGATCGATGGCCGTCGCACGGTCGGCCTCCACCCTCACCCGGGTCATGGCATCGGACGGCACGCCGCCCACGATGTCGGCGATGATGGCCTCGGGTGCCTCGAAGCGCGGGTTGTCGCTCGTGATGATGACCTGATCTGCGCCTTCGGCCGCGATGGCACCCATGATCGGCCGTTTCGTCCGGTCGCGACTGCCGCCGCAGCCGAAGACGACCCAGAGGCGTCCCCGGGTCTGCGGTCGGAGCGTGGCGAGCGCCTTCGCGAGCGCGTCCGGCGTGTGGGCGTAGTCGACGAAGACGTCGAGCCCGTCCGCTGAGCCTGGCCCAGTGGGCATCTCGACCCGCTGCATCCGACCCGGCACTGCCGGCAATCCGGCAAGGAGCGCGCCAATCCGCTCGGCGGGCACCCCCTCGGCGTGAAGCACGCAGGCGACCGCGAGCAGGTTGTGGATGTTGAATCGCCCCACGGCACGCGTGACGACGTCGATGGGTGCGCCCAAGCCCGTGATGTGGAAGCGTTGCCCGTTCGCGTCGGCGGTGATCGCTTCGGCGCGGACCTCCCCCGCCTCGATGCCATAGGTCATGACCGGCGCGGCAAGGCGTGCGGCAAGCGCGGCACCGAACGGATCATCGACATTGATGATGCGCGTGGCCACCGGATAGTCCTCGAACAGTCGCGCCTTCGCACCGCCGTAGGCTTCCATCGTGCCGTGATAGTCGAGGTGATCCGGCGTGAGATTCGTGAACACCGCAGAGGCGAACTCGATGCCCGCGACCCGACGCTGGTCGAGCGCGTGCGAGCTCACCTCCATCGCCACGTGGCGTGCGCCGCGGTCGCGCAAATCCGCAAGCACACCGTGAAGCGTGAGCAGGTCGGGCGTCGTGTTGTGGGTCGCCTGCGTGGAGCCCGCAAAGCTCACGCCCAGCGTGCCGAGGGTTGCGCTCGGCGAGCCGTGAGCCGTGAGTGCCGCGCCGATCCACTGCGTCACGCTGGTCTTGCCATTGGTGCCCGTCACACCGATCACGCGAAGCACGCGACTCGGCCAGCCGTAGTGCGCGTTGCACAGTTCGGCGAGTGGGGTCGGGTCCCCGGTCGGTGCCGTGAACACCGGCACGGCAAGCCCCGAGGGCGCGGTCTCGGCGATCACTGCAGCCGCGCCGCGTGCGACCGCGGCCGCGATGAAGTCATGCCCATCGACCGAGAGTCCGCGCTGGGCGACGAACACATCGCCCGCCTGGATGGCACGGGAGTCGGCCACGAGGCGCCGACCGGCGAGACCGGCCGCTGCCAGTTGACCGGCGAGTGGGTCACCCGAGACGAACACGGCAGCGGTCATGGCTGCCCCCCCTCGCGCACGGTCTCACGCACCACGGCCACCTGGGGCTCAGGCACGCCGGTCGGCAGGGGCAGCGGTGCATCCGGCGGCACGTCGAACAACCGAAGCGTCTGCCCCATCACGGTCGAGAACACGGGTGCCGCCACCGCGCCGCCATAGAAGACACCCGCCGAGGGCTCGTCGATCATGACCGCGACCACGAAGCGCGGGTTGGACACGGGCGCAAGACCGACGAAGGATGAGACATACCGTCCTTCGGCGTACTCGCCCCCGATCAGCTTTTTCGCCGTGCCGGTCTTGCCGGCCACGCGATAGCCCGGCACCTGGGAGAGCGGCGCGGTACCGCCGCGATGGGTCGAGCGCTCGAGCATCCCAAGCACATGCGCCGCGGTCTGGGGCGAGTAGACCGTGCTGCGACGACCGGCGCCGTCGCTCTTGAGCAAGGTCACGTCGACCAACTGACCCTGGTTGGCGAACACCGTGTAGGCGCGGGCGAGTTGCACCAGGTTGACCGAAAGCCCGTAGCCGTAGCTCATGGTCGCCTTCTCGATCGGGCGCCACGACTGCGGTGCCCGCAGGCGGCCGTGGGCCTCGCCCGGAAAGCCGGTCTGGGGCGAACGGCCGAAGCCGACCCGCTGGAGATAGCTCGCCATCACCTCGGTCGGGATGCGTTCGGCGATGCGCGCGGTGCCGACGTTGCTCGATTTCTGCAGCACTTCGGCCACCGAGGCATAGCCGCCTTGGCCGATCGGGTGCACGTCACGGATCGTCGCCCCGTTCAGGGTATACGTGCCGCCGGTCATCGCCAGCATGGAATGCGGCTCGATCACGCGGGTCTCGAGTCCGGTGGCGATGGTGAATGCCTTCATCGTCGAGCCCGGCTCGAAGAGATCGGCGAGAGCGCGGTTGCGCAGGCCGCTGCCCACGCCGGCGCTTCGCTCGCCGGGCTTGGGCAAGGGCGCGCTCACCATCGCAAGGATTTCACCGCTCTTGGCATCGAGCACGACGATGGCGCCCCCCTTGGCGCGAAAGCGCTCCATGGCGGCACGCAGTTCGCGGTGGGCGATGTGCTGCACGCGCGAGTCGAGCGCGAGATGCAGGTCGCGGCCGGGCTGCGGGTTGCGCAGCACGCCGAATTCCTCCACCACCCCACCGCGACGGTCGATCATCACGCGACGCAGGCCAGGCTTGCCGGCGAGCCAGTCGTTCTGTGCGAGCTCGATGCCCTCCTGGCCCCGATCATCCACATTGGTCGCCCCCACGATCTGCGCAGTGACTTCAAGCGCGGGGTACTCGCGCCGGAATTCGCCCTGGATGCCGATGCCGGGAATCTTGAGCGCGGCAATCGCCTGCGCCCGCTCGGGGGCAAGGCCGCGGGCCAGAAAGACGAGGTCGCGATCCGTGTCCAGCCGCCGCTCGAGGTCGGCTCGACTGATCCCGAGCAGTCGTGCCAGCTCCTGCGCCTTGGCCCCATCGATCTCCACCTGATCCGGCAAGGCGTACACGCCACGCGCCGGGAGGCTCAGGGCCAGCACGGCGCCTTCGCGATCGAGGATCCGACCCCGGTGGCCGGGTGTCTCGACGTTGCGCACGGTGCGCGCGTCGCCGCGCCGCGTAAGGTCGTCATGCGCGATGACCTGCAACCACACGCCGCGCGCGGCTGCCACGAGAAAGCCGCCGATGAGCAGCGATACGACAAGCGAGGTGCGCCAGTTCGCGCGCCACCCGGTCAGCGTGCGCCGGACGCCCCCGCGCGTGCCGCGGCTGCTGCGTCCGGCGTCGATGCGTGCGTGGAGCCCGCTCATGGCGCGCCCCCGCCTGCGCCCCGTTGGGCGAGTTGCGGCAGCTCCGTCGAGGTCCGATGCGGTGCGGTACCTTCTGCCGCCGAATCGCGCCGGGATTCGCCTTCCGCCCGCGCCACCGCCTGCAAATCGAGCAGCCGGATCTGCGCCGGCTCGGGCAAGTCCAGCCCCAACTGTCCGCGCGCCACCTGCTCCACGCGCGTCGCGGTCGACAGTCGAGACTGCGCGATGCGCGAACGGCTCCAGTCGTTCTCGAGCTGGTAGGCGAGGTCACGTGCGCGGTTGATTTCGCTCGTGAGCTGACGGACGCGGTACTGGCTCGTCACGAGGGCGAAAGCCGACACCCAGACGAGCAGCGCGAGCACGATGTTGGCCCTCAGCATGGCCTGCGCTCCCCCTCACGTCCGGACACACGTTCGGCGACCCGCAGACGGGCACTCCGGGCCCGGGGGTTGGCTGCGACCTCTTCCGCACTCGGGGCCTGATCCTTGCCGAGGATCCGAAGGCGCGCCGGCGTACCCGCTGTGTCGTCACGCACGGGCAGATGGCGGAGCGCCGGATCCATGGCGCGGGTGGCGCTCTCCCGCCGCATCCACTGCTTGACCGCGCGATCCTCGAGGGAATGGAACGTGATCACCGCGACCCGGCCGGACGGTGCGAGCACGGAAGGCACGTGGTTCAGCGCCATCTCGAGTTCCTCGAGTTCGCGGTTGATGTGAATCCGAACAGCCTGGAAGGTGCGTGTGGCCGGGTGTTGCCCAGTCCACCGCGCTGGGACGCTCGCTTCGACAAGCGCCGCAAGCTGAAGGGTTCGCTCGATCGGTTGCCGGAGGCGTTGAGCAGCAATCGCCTTTGCAATCCGCGCAGCAAACCGCTCTTCGCCGAGTTCACTCAGGACCCTCCGGATCTCGGATTCGTCGGCGCGCGCGAGCCACTCGGCCGCCGTCTCGCCCCGCGAGCGGTCCATCCGCATGTCGAGCGGCCCGTCACGCAGGAAGCTGAAGCCACGCTCGGCCTCGTCGAGCTGCGGCGAAGAAACACCGATATCGAGCAGCAGCCCGTCCACTTGCCCGACGAGCGCCGGATCGACGCGCCCGAGCGCCGCTGCGAGGTCACCGAAGTGCGCGCGGACAAACCGGAAGCGCGGATCGGTGATCGTGCGCGCCTCGGCCTCCGCGGCGTCGTCCCGATCGATCGCGATGAGCCGTCCGTCGGCGGGCAATCCGGCGAGCAACGCACGACTGTGTCCACCGCGACCGAATGTGGCATCGACGATGAGGCGGCAACGGGACGGCTCGATCGCCGCACAGACCTGGGCGAGCATGACGGGGAGATGCATGGCCAACCCGTCCTCATAGCGACAGACCGAGCAGTTCCTCGGGCATCGCCTCGCTGGCCTCGCGCGCCAGACGAACGACGTTGGACCAGCCTTCCGCGCTCCAGAGTTCGAAGCGGTCCGACATGCCCCGCATCTTGACCAGTTCGCCCAGGCCTGCGTGCTCACGCAGATCGGACGGGATGAGCAGCCGCCCCGCCGCGTCGATCTCGGCATCCACCTGGCAGCCGAGCCAAACCCGCTGCAGCGCGCGGATCTTCGGGTTCATGTTGGGCAACGCCGCCACGCGCTCGGCAAACGTGGCCCAGCGATCCGGCGTGAACAGCAGCAGGCACCCGCTCGGGTCTGCCGTGAGCACGACGTCCTTGCCGAGACGGTCGCGATAGCGCGTGGGCACGGCGATGCGCCCCTTGCTGTCGAGACTCAGGCTGGAAGGACCGGTGAACATGCACCAATTATTCCACCAAAATCAACAAGTCCCCACTTTTATGCACAAAATGTCGCGCCGTGTTCGAGCGCTGGATTTGCCTGTCAAATCAATCGGTTACGGCGCTTTCCTTCAGCCAAATCAGAGCAAAAAGCAGTGCTGAACCAATGAGTTATGCACAAAAGTCAATGTTGAGACTCAGATTGGCCCGATATTGTCTTTCGTTGCCGTCCGGTGGGTGGCGGCGGGGCGCGTCGTGCGGCCCAGGGAAGTCCGGTCGGATAGAAATAGGCGATGATCAAACTTGAAGCGCTCGCAGAACGGCTGCCGCTCGCCGCACCGTTTGCAATCAGCCGAGGCAGCAAGACCGAGGCCGCGGTCGTCGTGGTCACCCTCGACGATGGGCGGCACCGAGGCCGCGGCGAATGCGTCCCCTATGCACGCTACGGCGAGACCGTCGAAGGCGTGCTCGAGACGCTCACGCGGATCGGCCACGGGCTCGCGGCCGACGCTGCCCCCCACGACCTGCTCGGGCGGCTGCCACCGGGCGCTGCACGCAACGCGCTCGACTGCGCGCTCTGGGATCTGCGCGCGAAGCAGGCCGGAAGGCGCGTCCACGACCTGCTCGGCCTGCCCGCGCCCGAACCCGTGACCACCGCCTTCACGATCTCGCTCGACACGCCCGAGCGGATGGGTGAGGCCGCGCGTGCTGCAGCAGGTCGCCCGCTGCTCAAGGTCAAGCTCGGCACCCCGGACGATCGTGAACGGATCGCCGCCGTCCGCGCGGCCGTCCCCAAGGCCCGGCTGATCGTGGATGCGAACGAGGGCTGGCGCCCGGAGAACCTCGCAGGGCACATCGCGGCGTGCGAACGTGCCGCGGTCGAACTCATCGAGCAGCCCTTGCCCGCGGACGACGACGAAGCGCTTCGCGACGTGCGAACCGAAGTCGCCCTCTGCGCCGACGAAAGCGCGCACGGTCTCGCCTCCCTCGACGCGCTCGTTGGCAAGTACAGCGCGATCAATGTGAAGCTCGACAAGACCGGCGGCCTCACCGAGGCCTTGGCGCTCGTCGAAGGCGCGCAGTCGCGCGGGCTTGCAATCTTTGCGGGTTGCATGGTTGCGAGTTCCCTCGCCATCGCGCCGGCACTTCTGCTCACGCGCGCGGCGCGCTGGGTCGATCTCGATGGACCGCTGTGGCTCAAGACCGATCGACCAGACGGGCTCGTCTTCGATGCGCAGAGCCGTGTGCACCCCGCATCCCCCGCACTCTGGGGCTGACATGTCGAGCCTGATCCTCCGCCCGGCGGCTCTCGAGACCCTCGCCTTCGCCATCGGCGAAGCCCGCGCCTTCGATCGGCCCGCCGATCGCCTGCTGTCGCATGTGCTGCGCGAGCGGCGTGTCGGCTCGCAGGATCGGCCGATCGTGGCCGAGGGCTTCTACGCCTTCCTGCGTCATCGGCTCACCGTGGAAGCGGTGGCCGCCCCAACCACGGCCAGCAAGCGGGGGATCACCGATCCCCGCGCGCTTGCGCTCGCCGCGCTCGGCAGCCATTTTCGCCGCCGCCTCACGGTGCCTGCCGGGGAGGTCGACCGCTACGAGAAGTTCCTGAACGCGCTCGCGTCGGCTGGGCCGCATCCCCGCCGCGATCTGCCGGCCTGGCTCTGGGACCGGCTGGGCCAGAGCTACGGCGACCGACGTACCGCGCTCGCCGAGGCGCTGCTCGCGCCCGCGCCGCTCGATCTTCGCGTCAACACACTCAAGGCGCTCAAGGCCAGACGTGACACCGTGCTCGCGCGCCTTCAGGCCGAAGGCTTCCCCGATGCGCGGCCGACGCCCTATGCCGAGCACGGCATCCGCATTCCAAACGTGCCAGGGCGTCGTGTCGATCTCTCCCGGCATCCGCTCTTCGAGGACGGTGTGATCGAGGTGCAGGACGAGGGCAGTCAGTTGCTCGTGGACGTGGTGGGTGCGCGCCGCGGCGAACTCGTGATCGACTTCTGCGCGGGCGCGGGCGGCAAGACGCTCGCGCTCGCCGCGCGCATGGCCTCCACCGGTCGCCTCTATGCCTTCGACACGAACGAGCGGCGGCTCGCCAATCTCGGTCCCCGTCTCGCGAGGAGTGGCGCGACGAACATCCAGACGCAGGTGATCGCCGATGAGCATGACCCGCGTCTCGCCCGCTTCGCGGGCAAGGCGGACCGGGTGCTCGTCGATGCGCCGTGCTCGGGACTCGGCACACTGCGGCGCAACCCCGATCTCAAGTGGCGTCAATCGCCCGAAAGCATCCGTGAGCTCTCGGCGCTGCAAGCCTCGATCCTCGATGCCGCCGCCCGGCTCGTGCGGCCCGGAGGGCGCCTGGTCTACGCCACCTGTTCGCTTCTGCGGGAGGAAAACGAAGCGATCGTGGATGCGTTTCTTGCGACCCACGCAACGACCTGGTCGATGAGCGACGAAGCACTCCTCGCAGACCGTCTGCCGCAGTCAGAACACAAGCCGGGCGTGCTGCAGCTCGCGCCCGACACGCATGATTGCGATGGGTTCTTTGCGGCCGTGCTTTTGCGAGCCGCTTGATTCGCTCACATTTGCCTGAACAACCCCTGATACGCCCTCGACACCGCGATCGGCTTCGCCACCCCATCGAGCGTGAGCGTCATCCGCCCCTCGCCGTCGCGGCGTGAGGCACGCACGAGCCGCATGTTGACGATCGTGCTCCGGTGCACCTGCCAGAACTGATCGGGGTCGAGCGCCTGCGCGAGCTCCGAGAGAGTCATGCGGATCAGATGCTCGCCCTCGCGCGTGTAGACGACGGTGTATTTGTCCTCGCTCTGGAAGTAGAAGACGTCTTCGACCGGAATCTGCAGTGTCACCTCACCTCGGCTCGCACGGATCCAGCGCAGATGCGGGTTTGCGCCAACAGGGCTGGCGCCGATGCGCTGCGCGATGATGCGAAGCGCCTCCGAGAGCGCAGGCGCTGAAGCGACCTCTGACCCGGGTGCGGCGGTCAGCCGACGCACGGTTTCCATGAGGCGCTCGCGCGCCACGGGCTTCAGCAGATAGTCCACTGCGCGCTGCTCGAACGCGGTCACCGCAAACTGATCGTAGGCGGTGACGAACACGACACGCGTATCGGCGTCGATGCCTTGGGCGACCTCGATACCCGTGAGCCCCGGCATCTTGATGTCGAGAAAGGCCACGCTGGGCGCGTGCCGATCGATGAGCGCCGCGGCCTCGTGACCATTGGCGGCCTCGGCCACGATGTCGAGCCCCGGCCAGCATTCGGTCAACAGCTCACGCAAATGCTCGCGCAGGAGCGGCTCATCGTCGGCAATGATGGCAGTGGGACGGGTCGTGTTCATGCGCTTTGCTCTCGTGGTTCTTCCGTAGCCAAGGCTGCCTTCGCAGTCTGCGATACCGGCACGCCAGGCACCGAGGCAAGAAGACGTGCCGGAACGGCGAGCCGAATCTCGCAGCCGGGGTTCGCGTCCCGGATCTCGAATGTGGCCTCGCCATCGAACAGGACCGTGAGCCGCTCGCGGAGATTCGCGAGCCCGACACCGCCCCCCACCTCTCTCTCGTCACGTTTTCTGTCCGGATCGAAGCCGAGCCCGTCGTCGCGGACCGTGAAGACGATGCGGTCCCCGTCGCGGTGGGACTCGCGCACCGCGCGCACTTCGACCGTGCCGCCCTCGACCTTCGGCTCGAGCCCATGCTTGATGGCATTCTCAACCAGGGGTTGGAGCAGCATCGGCGGCAAGGAAAGCGTAAGCAGGTCCTCGGCGGCATCGACCACGAAATGGAGTCGCTCGCCCATGCGCATCCTGAGCAATTCGAGATAGTTGCGTACGAGTTCGAACTCCTGCTTGACCGTCCCGGTCTCGGCGCGGCTTGCGGTCAGCGTCTGGCGCAGGTAGGCAATCAGGTTCTCGAGCATCGCCTGCGCATCGACTGGCGATTTGCGCACGAGCATCTGCACGTTGGCCAGCGTGTTGAAGAGGAAATGCGGCTCGATCTGTGCCTGCAGCATCCGCAGCTGTGCCTGCACCAGCTGCTTCTCGCGCGAGACGACCCGGAGCCGTTCGCGCGCGAGGATTTCCTGAACCTTGCGCTCCTCCCATTCCGGACCGAACAGCGAGCGGCCGCCGAAGGTGAACATGCCGTGGATCAGCACGCCGAACCCCCAGCCCAGCGTAGGCCACTGCGCCCACAGCACCTTGGGGGTGCCCATGAGATTGACCACCCAGAGCACCGGGATCACCACGGCGAACATGAGCGCATTGACGTAGAACTCGCGAATCTCACGCACATGCCGGCGCGCCTGCTCGACCAAGGCCGGGTCGCGCCCGCTCACGCCGACTGGTTTGGCATCACCGGCCCACGGGGTTCGCGGCTTCATGGGCGGGCCTCGCTCACGACGAGGAGCGCTGATCGCGCTCCCGATCGAGCAGTTCGCGGACTTTCTTCTCTTCCCATCGCGCGGAGAAGAACACGGGCAGGTTGGACGCATAGAGCCCGTGCATCAGCACGCCGATGCCCCAGCCCAGCGTCGGGAACAGCGCCCACCACGCGTACCACGGCACCGCCTTGTCGACGCGTGAATATTGCACCGCATTGACGATCCAGAGCAGCCCGATCACGAGTACGTAGACGATCAGGTGCCGGTAGAACTCGGCCTGACGCCGGACCAATGTGCGAATCTCGGCCTCACGGCGGCTGGCGGCTTCAGCCGTCATGCCGACGTCATTGCGATGCGACTGTGCTTCCACTGTGGTTCTCCCCGAAGTGGCCGACCACGCGGTCAGCCCATGACTGTTGCGCAGTCTAGGCAATGCTCGCGAACGGCAACACCGCATGCGACGAACGGCAGTGGGCGTTCGCCGTTGGTCATGGCGGGTCGCAGACGGCCCTGTTTCGGGAAAGCCCTTTGATTTCGGTCGCATTCCGGCAGGATGCCCCCAACTAGAATCAGAAAGACACGCAACCGGCCAGCAGAGTCGCCCAGTCAAGGCAACAAGCGAGGCACAGGCGGCCGTTCCGATTGCCGTGTTGTTTGCCACTCAGGGAGTCCATGTTGGAACTTGTCTTTTCACTCGCCCAGGGCTTGATCGATCTGCCCTGGTGGGGTTACGTCCTCGCCACGCTCGCGCTCACCCACGTGACCATCGTGAGCGTCACGATCTTTCTTCATCGCGCGCAGGCGCATCGTGCGCTGGATCTTCATCCCGCCGTCGCACACTTCTTCCGCCTCTGGCTGTGGCTGACCACCGGCATGGTGACGCGGGAATGGGTGGCGATTCACCGCAAGCACCACGCCAAATGCGAAACAGCGGAGGATCCGCACTCTCCTGCCGTCTATGGGCACGGTTACGTGCTCCGGTTCGGGGTCGACCTCTATCGCAAGGAAGCGAAGAACCAGGACACGATCGAGCGCTACGGCTACGGCACGCCGGATGACTGGCTCGAGCGCAACGTCTACAGCCGATACACCTGGCAGGGGATGGGGATCTCGCTCGTGGTCTTCCTCGCGCTGTTCGGCGTCATCGGGCTGACCATGTGGGCGATCCAGTTGGCCTGGATTCCGATCACGGCCGCCGGCATCATCAACGGTACGGGGCACCATTGGGGCTACCGCAACTACCAGACCGAGGACACCTCGACCAACATCATGCCGATCGGCATCCTGATCGGCGGCGAGGAACTGCACAACAACCACCATGCCTTCGGTGCGTCGGCGAAGTTCGCGCATCGCTGGTATGAGTTCGACATCGGCTGGATCTACATCCGCATCCTCTCCGCGCTCGGCCTCGCCCAGGTGCGCAAGGTCGCGCCTGCGCTCAAGCTGCGCGACACCCCGGCCGCGGAGCATGAGGCACAGCAGACGGTCAACGCGATCATCACGCACCGCTATCGCGTGATGCAGGAATACGCCAAACTGCTCCGGCGCACGGCTCGCGAGGAATTCGCTCGGCTCAGGGCGCGTGCCGAGCGCGGCGAAATCGAATTGCCGAACGTGCGCCAGCTGTTGCGCGACCTGCGCACCGATGCCACGGCACTCGCCGACCACCAGCGTCAGCGTCTCGCGGCCGTCTTCGCCCACAGCGAGACGCTCAAGCGGCT